>JBGSJQ010000019.1:0-8512 GCA_041741775.1 Terrimicrobiaceae bacterium
CGGAACCACAAGCACCATGCCAATGCCCATGTTGAAAACCTGATACATCTCGCTCTGGGGAACCTGCCCGCCGTGCTGGATCAAATGGAACAGCATCGGCACCTTCCACGAGCGGCTGTCAATATGCGCCCGGCACCCCTCAGGAAGCACCCTTGGCAGGTTGTCCACCAGGCCGCCACCGGTGATGTGCGCCGCTCCGCGCAGCAGCCCCGAAGGAAGCGAGGCCATCAGCGGCTGGTAGTTCGGATGCACGCGCAGCAGCTCGGAGGCCAGTGTCGCCTTCATGCCCGGAGCCGGACGGTCCAGGGGAAGCCGCAATTTCTCCAGAAGGACATGGCGAGCCAGCGAGTAGCCATTCGTGTGCAGGCCATTTCCCTTCAGCCCGATCAGCACATCTCCCTTGCGGATTTTGGAGCCATCCAGAAGCTTCGGTCGATCCACGACGCCGACAACCGTCCCTGCAAGGTCGTATTCGCCTGGATGATACATCCCGGGCATTTGGGCCGTCTCGCCGCCGATCAACGCACACCCGCCTTCGCGGCAGGCCTTCGAAAACCCTTTGAGGATCTGACGGAAAACGACCGGATCCAGTTTTTCACCCGCGAGGTAGTCGAGGAAAAACAGGGGGCGCGCCCCGATCACCGCGATGTCGTTCACGCAGTGGTTCACGAGGTCCTGGCCGATCGTATCGTGGCGGCCGGTCGCAAAGGCAATCTTCAGCTTCGTGCCAACCCCATCCACGCTCGATACCAACACGGGGTCCTTCATGCCCTTGAAATCCGGACGGAACAGCCCGCCAAATCCCCCGATTTTTCCAAGCACCTCCGGCCCGTGAGTCGAACTCACCAGGCTGTGGATCCCTCGTTTCACACGGTTGCCGAGATCCACATCGACCCCGGCGGCGGCATAGGCTTTTTGTTTGCGGGACATAAAAAGATTTTAGAGGAGGCGATTGGCATCCGACTCAAGGAGCCGGGCATTGTCACGGCGATTTTCCATGATGAGCTTGTCAAAGCTGGCGTCGAAGGGCACGGGATACTCGCCGTTGAAGCACGCCATGCAGAACTCGTTGGCCGGGCGGCCGGTCGCGCTCACCATCCCCTCGACATCCAGATAGCCGATCGAGTCCGCCCCGAGGTATTTGCAGATCTCTTCGTGCGTGCACTGGTTGGCAATGAGCTTTTCGGGATCGGGAAAATCGATCCCGTAGTAACACGCGTTCTTGTGGGGAGGGCAGCTGATCCGCATGTGAACCTCCTTGGCTCCGTTCTCGCGGAGGTTGATCACACGCGTGCGCGCGGTCGTCCCTCGCACGATCGAATCGTCCACCACCACCACGCGCTTCCCCTCGACGGCCTCGCGGATCAGGTTCAGCTTCACCCGCACGTTGAAGTCCCGGATGAGCTGGGTCGGCTGGATGAACGTGCGGCCGATATAGTGGTTGCGGACAAACGCCGGATAATACGGGATCCCCAGCTCCTCGGCGAACCCGAGCGCGGCAAAAATCCCGGAGTCGGGAACCGGCACCACCAGGTCGGCCTCGACCGGATGGCGCCGCGCGAGCTCGCGCCCCATATCTACGCGAACCTTGCTGACGTTCACCCCGCCCATGTTGCTGTCGGGACGTGCAAAATACACATACTCAAAAATACAGAATGCACTCCGCGCCGCCTTGAATGGCCACTCGCTCCGGATCCCGTTGTTGTCGATGATCACGACCTCCCCCGGCTCCACATCCCGGATGAATTCCGCATGGATCAAATCAAACGCGCAGCTCTCCGAGGCCAGCACATACGCCCCGTCCACCTTCCCGAGGCAGAGCGGTCGAAATCCATGCGGATCGCGAAAGCCGATGATCTCGTGCTCGCCCATCAGGACGATGGAAAAGGCCCCCTCCAGCCGGCGTAAGGCCGCCAGCCCTCCGCCCGTTCCTCGCGGCTGGGCGAGCAGGTGCAGGACGATCTCGCTGTCCACCGTGGTCTGGAAAATCGATCCGCGTGCCTCCAACTCGGTGCGGAGAGCCGCCGCGTTGACGAGGTTCCCATTGTGGGCGATCGCCAGCTGGCCTCTCGCTGTGTCCACGACAAAAGGCTGCGCATTTTTCTTGTTGCTCGAGCCCGTCGTCGAATACCTCACGTGCCCGATCGCGCGCGTGCCCGTCAGGCGCTCCAATTCATCGGCCGGGAAAACCTGCGAGACCAACCCCATCCCCTTGTGGGTCTGAAAAGCCCTCTCCGAGCCTTTGGCTGAGACGATTCCCGCGCTTTCCTGTCCGCGGTGCTGAAGGGCAAAAAGCCCGTAGTAGGTGAGCAGCGTGGAGTCGGGGTGCCCGAAGACGGCAAAGACTCCGCACTCGTGAGATGGTTTGTGTTTCGTTGGCGGATTCAAAGCGTGTGCGGGAAGATAGGTCGGACCGGACCGGGCGATCAAGGTTTGAATGTATCGCCCCGCCCCCGCAGCCAGGCGGCTTCCAGGTTTTTATAGAGCTTTTGGAGCGTCTCCTTGGAATCGATCCGATACTCGACCGTGTGGGCATGTGTCGAGGTCGGATAGCTCTTCACCACTTTCTTCCAGACATCGGTCCCCGTCCGCTCGATCCCCTCGGTCACTTTCTCCTGAACAAACGTGATGGCCGACTGGCCGATCCCGTCCGGGGCCGACGGAACATTCGGTTCCAAAAAATAAAAGCGCCCGATCAGTGAGCCCACCATACCCACCGTCACCTCGGTCACCCGCGCAGTATTGTCCACAACATACTCGTGGCTGCTCACCGAGGTGATCTGGGAGAGCGCCACAACAAACGTCCCGCCTGGCAGCTCGGCGCGCCAAACCCCTCGGTTCGTCGGAGCGCCATCCGGCGTGGGAGTGGGTGTTTGAGCCCTCACCTCCGCAGCCAAAAAAACGCCGCACGCACAAAGAAATACAAGCCTCAACATCGTCCCACATTCGTGCCTCCATTCTGGACCGGAAACAAGCCCGCATTTCCTTCGCTTTTACGGAAGCGTCCCGCGAGCGACCACATTTCCCGGGCGATACATGTCTTTGTTGGAGGCCTGAAACTCAGCTTTAAGGCGCACGCGAAGTCGCGAGACGTCGATCAGCTGCCAGCCGAGCAGCCGCAAGTCCGCGCCCGTTTTGCCATTGTGCCGGATGGCGACGAGCAGGTGGTGCGCGTCGTCGCGGATCTTGTTCGTCTCGGTCTTGGGCTCAAAGTAAAACGTTCGCAGGGTACTCTCCGGTGAGTTGTAGAGTTTCGGATCCAGATAAACGACCCCGCCATCCCCAAGCACCAGCCGCAGGTCTGGATACCCGCTGCGCTGCTCCTCGCCGGAGGCCGTCGTCGGGATTCCGCACCTCCATCCCGGCTCCGCATTCAACTCGGCCAGGAGCCGGTCTTCAATCGGACGACTCGCCTCATTGATCCGCGAGCTGCGGTGGATCCCGCCATCGGGGGCGTTCAGCGCTGCAAGTGTCCGGCCAACCGCGAGCGACAACTGCTCCAGCCAAGGTCCATCAACAACCGGATCGACGGGCAGGATTTTTTTCCCCGTCGCGGCAAGGACGACGTCAGGAAACGGGACGGATTTCAACTCACGCCCCTCTTCGATCAGGCGCGGGATGAGGGATGCGACATTCGGATCACGCTCTTCGGCGAAGGCCACCCGAAGACAGACGATCATAAAAAGAACCGGCGCCGCGAACACACGTCCGAAAGCGCCCGCCATCATTCAGAACGTAACGCCCATCTGAGCGCCAAGCACAAGGGCGTTCGGGATGTCTCCCGTGCCGCCGGGGTTGATCACCCACTGAAGGTCGGGCTGGATGTAAGCGAATTTCGAGAAGTTGATCCGGTAGGCGGCTTCGAGAACAATTTCGTATTCTGGGTAGCCCCCGCCGGCGTCGCTGACGGCCCCGGCATAGTCGCTACTGAATTTTCCATACACGAAGCCGAGAACCGTGAAGTCTTCATCGCGTGTCGGGATGAGGCCTTTATAAACGGCTCCGGCGTTGGCCTGGAAGGGAAGCTTGGCGATGTTCTGCTGCGGGGACAGCACGAAGGCCGACCAGAGGGTCAGGCCCTGATCACTGCCCGGGGCCTCCTGCCAGACCATCTGGTCCGCATGCCAGTAGAACCCGTAGGAATTTGTGACAGTGTTGCCCGCCGAGCCGATATCCTGGAACGTCCAGGGGGAGAAATACGCCCCAAACCAGTAGTGCCCGGGAAGCCCTTTCATCTCGGTCTCGGGCGAGATCGCTTTGAACGACTTGCCTTCCGACCTGGCCTTCGTCGCGACCATGGATTTTCCGTCGGAGGCGGCCTGCTTTTCCACCGGGCGCTTGAAGAATTCCGGCGTCCAGCCCATCTGGCCGATCAGGAGAACCCCGTCGCCGGAGCGGATGCTCCAGTCCAATCCGTGGTAGTCGCGGTTGAAGACGCGGTTGGAAACCTGGTAGGCCCCAACCATTGCGTTGAGCTCCGGCGTCGGCTCAACACGAAGGCGCGCGGCCCACACGGCCCACGGATACGCTGAGAACTGGGTGTTCACGGGCAGCGCCTGCGGATTGCCGTCGATCCCGTTGTTCATGTACAGCCAGTAAAGCGGGGAGGATGCAAAATCGTCGCCGGTGGCAAAGCGCCCCACCTTGATGTTTACCTTGTCGTCCAGCAAGCGCTGCTCGAGAACCAGTGCGTAAAACATCGCTGTCTGCCCGCCATAGACCTGCTGCACCGTGAACTGGTTGCCAATGTTGTCCTGTGACAAACTGGATCCGGCCCGGTTCAGCCCGGCCACGTCGAGCGTGAGCCCCTGCCAGCCAGCCAGCTTTCCAAAATCCAACTGCACGCCAAAGCTCACGTTGTCGGTATAGGTGAACCCCTGGCTCTTTCCGCCGGTCGGATTGCCCGCAATGTTGTTCGTGTAGCTGGCCGAGAGCTCGACTCCGCCATCGTCCAGGTAGTTCCGGATCCCCCACCAGTCGCCGGACAACGTCGGACCGTCCCACCAGGATTTTGAACCAATATAGTTGGACGGATACGGATCGTAATACGTCCAGAAGCGGGTGTGACCAAACGTATTATCCTGCCCCGCAACCTCGCCGATTCGCTGGGCCTGTGCAGTGAGAAGGAGGGCGAACGGGGCGACAAGAAGAAGAAGTTTTTTCATGGGGAGAGGAAACAACTCGTTCGTTAGAGCACAAACCACGCCTCATGGCAATCAGGCAATTTCTGCCTCGACTCGATTTGTCCCCTTAGTCAGGCTCCCGACCTATGAAATGCACGACTTGGATTTGCGTTGTTCTTTCCTTGATGGCCATGGCCGCCACCGCACAGGACGTATCTGTCAGGGTCACTGGCAAGGAAAAATCAACCGAACTCATCAAAGTCGGATCGGCTTGGCGTCAGGACCTCCCTGATCGACTTAAAGTGCGCCTCAGGGCAAACAAGGAGACTCCGACCCGGGGCATGATTTTCAAGGCCTATTTTTACACTGATAACGGAACACTGATCCGCTCGCAAAGCGGCCCGAACAAGATCTGGGCGAACACAAAAAAAGGTTTTGAGGAAATCGGAGTTCCTGAAACCTTGGAGTCCGCCCGCGCAGCCGAAGTCTTTCTCGCACTTCCCGAGGACCTCAAAAAACTTCGCGCAACCATCGTCGTTTTTGGCGATCCAAAAAAACCGGTTGCAGACATTTATCCGAGCGGCAAAAAGTTTGAAGACTTTGAGTTTCCCGAAAAACAGGCCGTGCTTGACGCGAAGTAGGGCACTCCAAGATCAAGTTTTCCGAGCAGAAGCCACGGAGGCAGACGAGGCGTGCGCCATGTAGTAGAGCACAGGAACCGCCATGCGGCTGATCAGCAGGGAGGCAATTTCCCCGGCCATCAACGAGATCGCCAAACCTTGGAAAATCGGATCGAAAAGGATCACCGCCCCGCCAACGACGACGGCCATCGCCGTCAGGAGCATCGGGCGGAAGCGCACGGCCCCGGCGTCAATCACCGCATCCGCAACCGGCATCCCCTCACGCAGGCGCTGCTCGATAAAGTCCACCAGGATGATGGAATTCCGCACCACACTGCCCGCGCCGGCCATGAAACCGATCATCGAGGTCGCCGTGAAAAATGCCCCCAGCATGCCGTGCGCGGGAAGGATGCCAACCAGGGAGAACGGGATCGCAGCCATCACGATCACGGGAGTGAGGAAGGAGCGGAACCAGCCGACCATCAGCGCGTAGATGAGGACGAGCACGGCGGCAAAAGCCAGGCCGAGATCGCGAAAAACCTCGATCGTGATGTGCCACTCGCCGTCCCACTTCATCGAGGGCTGGGCGTCGCTGAAGGGAAGGCTCGCGTTGTAGACCTTGAGCTGCGCGCCATCGCCTCCGAAGGCTTTCGTATCGAGCTTCGCGAGCGCGTTGTTCATGGCCAGAATCGCATACACCGGGCTCTCGACGACCCCGGCCACGTCACCGATCACATAGGTCACGGGCATCAGGTTTTTGTGGTAGATGCTTTTGTCGGTGATCGTATTTTCAATACTGACCAGTTCGCGCAGCGGAATCAGCGGGGCACTGCTGGCTGTGGCTCCGGGCTCGGGAAGCGCATTGGCATCGCCGGAGCGCACGCGCAGCCCGAGCAGCTCTTCCGGAGTCGTCCGCAGCGAACGCGGCAGCTCAAGCACGATGTCCACATCCTCCTTCTCATGCGGCAGGTGAAGGAGGTCCACCGCCTGCCCGCCCACGGCCAGGCGCAGGGTCTGCGAGATCGTCTCGGCCGTGATCCCGTGCAGCGCCGCCTTTTCTTTGTCGATCACAAACCGTGCCTTCGGCTGGTCGGCCTCAATATACCAGTCGGTGTCCACGACCCCGGGGGTCGAACGAAAAATCTTAATAACCTCACGCGCCAGTGCATGGCGGGCTTCTTCGCTCGGCCCGTAGATTTCAGCGACAAGCGTCTGGAGGACCGGCGGACCGGGAGGAACCTCCGCCACGGCGACACGGGCGTCGTAGCGCTTGGCGATGGCGGTGAGCTCGGGACGCACCCGCTTGGCGATGTCATGGCTCTGCGCTTTCCGCTCCCCCTTGGGGAGCAGGTTGACCTGGATGTCGGCCACGTTCGCGCCGCGGCGCATGAAGTAGTGGCGCACCAGGCCGTTGAAATTAAACGGCGAGGAAACCCCGGTATAAATCTGGTAGTCGGTGACCTCGGGCTCGCGGCGGATCGCCTCGGCCATCTCGCGTGCAACGGCGGCCGTGCGTTCCAGCGAGCTTCCCTCCGGCATGTTCAGGATCACCTGGAACTCGCTCTTGTTGTCAAACGGCAGCATCTTCACCTTCACCCAGCCAACGCCGACCGTGCCCAGCGCAAGAAGCAGCAGAGCGCAGATGCCGATAAGAAATTTCGCGCGGGCCCGGCGGTTCTGGATGAGCGGCCCCATGACCCGGCGATAGAGGCGGGTGAAAAAATCCTCCTCATGCTCGAAGTGCGAGTGGGGCTTGCCGTCGTCCGGGACCACAGCATGGGAGGCCAACCGCTGCGCTCCCTTTCTCCAGCCCAGCACCCGGATCGACGCCCAGGGAGTCACCACAAAGGCGATGGCCAGCGAAAACATCATCGCCGCGCTGGCCCCGATCGGGATCGGGCGCATGTAGGGCCCCATCAGGCCCCCGACAAACGCCATCGGCAGCACCGCAAAAATCACCGCGAACGTGGCCAGGATCGTGGGATTCCCCACCTCGTTGACGGCCTCAACCGAAATGTCCGCCCAGCTTTTCCCACGGTTGTGCGGGAGATGGAAATGCCGGACGATATTTTCCACCACCACGATGGCGTCGTCCACCAGGATCCCGATGCTGAAGATCAGCGCGAAGAGGGTGATCCGGTTCAGCGTGAAGCCGAGGAGGTAAAAAACCAGAAGCGTCAGCGCGAGCGTCGAGGGGATCGCAATGGCCACGATCACCGACTCCCGCCAGCCGAGCGCAAAGAGGATCAGCAGCGAGACACTCACGACCGCGATCGCCATGTGGACGAGCAGCTCATTGGATTTCTCGGCGGCCGTCTCTCCGTAATTCCGTGTCACCGTGACCTCGACGTCGGCCGGAATGAGCGTGCCTTTCAGCCCCTCGACTTTTCGCAGCACGGCGTCGGCCACAGCGATGGCATTGGCCCCCGGACGCTTGGCAAGGCTTAGCGTCACCGCGGGCTCGATGCCTTTGGCCGCGTCCCCGTTCGCCCCATGGAAAACATACTGATCCGGCTCGGCGGCCCCGTCCACGATTTCAGCCACCTCGCGTAGATAGACTGGCCGCCCGTCGTTGACCCCGACCACGACATTGCCGACATCCTCCGCCGACTGCAAAAACCCGCCGGTCTCGACGGCGATCTCCTGGTCGTTGCTTGTCAGGCCGCCGGACGCATACTGCCTGTTGGCCTGCTGCAACATCGGGACGATCGAGGCCGGGCTGAGGTTCCTCGCCGCTAGGCGGGCGGGATCGAGCAGCACCTTGTCGCC
>JBGSJQ010000020.1:0-22716 GCA_041741775.1 Terrimicrobiaceae bacterium
GCGGCTGCCATCACACGCACCAGTGGCAATGGCACACGCAGCGTGACCCCCCGCCCGCCAGCCGCCCTCGCGGCGGATGCAATGAGCCCAATGTCCGAGACGGGCTTGCGGCCGGCCAGGTAGAAGGGTCCGGCTGGGGCCGCCTGAAACCCTGCAAAGACGGCCTCAACGACATCCTCCACGCCGACGAAGCTGAAGTATTTCGTCGCCAGCCCCGGCTTCGTGCGGACCGGGCCACGGGCCATTTTGAAGAGGGGGAGGGTGGCGGAATCACGCGCGCCAAGGATCATCGGCGGGCGCAGGATCGTGATCGGTCGCCCGGGAAATTCGGCCCGGACGGCGCGCTCCAAAGCCAGCTTCGATTCGCCATACCAGGTGATCGGTCGGTCTTCATCGGATTCACGGCGGGCCTCCATCCCGTCCGGCGTGGGGCCGCCGGCGGACTGCGAAGACAGGAGAACAACCCGGCACCCGGCCGGAAGGGCCCGGAGCACCCGGAGCGTCCAGTCCACGTTCACGGAAAAATACTCCTGGCGGGTCCTTGCAAAAAGCACGCCGGCAGAGAGCAAGGCGTGCGAGGGGGACACGGAGGGCCAGCCATCCGGCTCGGTGCCAAGAGGGGCAACGGCCTCTGGCGGCAGTCCGTCCCCGGCGAGGGTGGCGCGCAGTTTTTCGGGATTGCGGACCGGGGCCAGCACGGGAATTCCCCCCGCGTGAGCGCGGAGCAGAACGTTGCGTCCGACAAAGCCGGTCGCGCCGGTGACAAGAAGTGAGGTCATCATGTGGAAGGAGGGGGCGGCCATCGGGAGCGACAACTCCTGTCGTTTCCTCCGGAACGTCGCCGGCGGCTCATCACCCCGGTGCCCGGTATTGCATCACGGGAGGCGGGGCCGGACAAGCGGTCAAAAGATGCAACCCCGGGATTTTTTCTCAGACAACGGCGGGGAAATCAGCTATGGGTTTCGGCCATGAGCGATCTGGCAGATGAGTATGACAAATTTGTGATTCCGACCTACGGGCGGTTTGATTTGGATTTGGCGCGGGGGAGCGGGTGTCGCGTGTGGGACTTGGAAGGCCGGGAATATTTGGATTTCGGAGCGGGGATCGCGGTGTGTTCGCTGGGGCATGCACACCCGGAGGTGACGGCGGCGGTGGCCGGCCAGGCCGCCACACTGGTCCATACGTCGAACCTCTACCGCACAGCTCCGCAGGCGGAACTCGCGCGCAGGCTCGTCGGGATCACCGGCCCGGGCAAAGTCTTTTTTTGCAACAGTGGAGCCGAGGCCAACGAGGGCCTGATCAAGCTGGCCCGGCGTTTCGGAAGCCTGTCCTCAAGGCATGAGATCCTGACGTTTGAAGGATCGTTTCACGGACGCACGATGGCCGGGATTTCTGCGACCGCGCAGGAGAAGGTCAAAAAAGGCTTTGGTCCGCTGCTGGAGGGGTTCCGGCATTTGCCGTTTGGCGATCTGGAAGCCGTGCGGGCTGCCGTAGGGCCCAAGACGGTGGCGGTTCTGGTCGAACCGGTCCAGGGGGAGGGAGGAATTCACATCGCCCGCGCGGAATTTCTGCGCGGCCTGCGGGAGATCTGCGACGCGAACAACCTGCTCCTGCTGTTTGACGAAGTGCAATGCGGACTCGGGCGGACAGGCACCTGGTGCGGGTGGAAAAGCATTGCTCCCGGGATCGAACCCGACGGGGTATCGTGGGCGAAGGGGATTGCCAACGGGTTTCCGCTCGGGGCGTTCTGGGCGTCCTCCCGGTCGGTCGGGGAGAGCGGCCCGCTTTGCGATCTGCTTGGGCCCGGCAGCCATGGGACGACCTACGGGGGCAACCCGGTCGCCTGTCGCGCTGCGCTCACCGTTCTCGAAATCATCTCCCGGGACGCGCTGGTCGAAAAGTCCCTGGAGCTCGGAAGGCTCCTGCATAAGGGCCTCCAGGCCGCAGGCCTCCCGGGCGTTGCGGAAATCCGCTCGCTCGGCCTCATGGCGGGAGTTCAGCTCGATCCCGGAGCCTTTCCCAAAGGCGCCCGCCCGCCCGCCTTGCAGGCGGTTGTTGCCGCGATGGATGCCGGCCTGTTGCTGATTCCCGCAGGCGAGTGCGTCGTGCGGTTTCTGCCGCCATTGAATGTCACAGAGGCGGAAATTCGTGAGGCCGTCACAAAATTCGCGACCGCGCTCGCAAAATCGGTAAACTCTTAGCCCTTGATTCCTTGCCTATGAAACACCTGCTTTCCATTGAATCCCTCAACGCGGGAACCATCCATGCCGTCCTCGCCTCGGCGGCGGAAATGAAATCCACCCGCGGACACCACGCGGCAGCCCCCCTGCGCGGCCAGTGTTGGGCGCTGATGTTTTCCAAGTCCTCCACCCGCACGCGCGTCTCGTTCGAGACAGGCATCCGCGAACTCGGAGGCAACGTCATGTTTTTGGCGGCCGACGACATCCAACTCGGCCGCGGGGAGCCGATCTGTGACACGGCGCGGGTGATGGGGCGGATGCTCCACGGGGCCGTGATCCGCACCTACGCGCAGAAGGATGTCGAAGACTTTGCGAGCTTCAGCAAAATTGCCACCATCAACGCCCTGACCGACGAGGAACATCCCTGCCAGATCCTCTCCGACCTCTTTACCATCCACGAAACACGGGGAACGCTCGACGGGCTCACGGTGACATTTATTGGTGACGGCGACTGCAATGTGGCGCGCTCCTGGATCTGGGCTGCTGCGCGGATGGGATTCGAGCTTCGCATCGCCGCGCCTGAGGGGTTCCAGCCTCCGGCCGCTCTGGTTGCGCAGGCCGGCGGAAAGGTGAGCGTGACCGACGACCTCGAGGCCGCTGCTGAGGGAGCCTCGGTCCTCTACACGGACGTCTGGGTGAGCATGGGCAAGGAGGAGGAATCCGCCGAGCGGATTGCCCGGCTGCAGGGGTATCAAATCAATGAGGCCCTGTGCCGCCTGGCACCGGACGCGCTCATCATGCACTGCCTGCCCGCCTACCGCGGCAAGGAGATCACGGCGGAAACCTTTGAGGCCAATGCCGACACGATTTTCCGCCAGGCCGAAAACCGTCTCCACGCACAAAAGGCCGTGCTGGCGATGCTGACTTCCGAACCGGCTGCGTAGGGAGCGGCCCGGCTACGCCTCCGGGCTGGACTCGCGGCCGTTCGGGACATACCCGCGAACGAACGCTTCGCGGAAAGCGGGAAACGTCCCGGCCAGAATGTGCTCGCGCGCTTGGCGGAGGAGGTTCACGTAGAAGTGGAGGTTGTGGATCGTCACGAGGCGGAGGCCAAGGATTTCCTGGGCCTTGATCAGGTGGCGCAGGTAGGCGCGGGAAAAACTCCGGCAGGAGCTGCAGGTGCAGCCCTCTTCGATTGGTCCCGGATCCTCGGCGTAGGGGGCATTTTTGAGGTTGATCGATCCGGTTGCGGTAAACGCCGTGCCATTGCGTGCCAGCCGGGTGGGCAGCACGCAGTCGAACATATCCACGCCGCGGGCGACCATCTCGATCATCTGGGGCGGTGTGCCGAGGCCCATGGCATAGCGGGCGTGGGTGGCTGGCAGGAAAGGCACCGCACTCTCGATGGCCCGGAACATCTCGTCCTCCGGCTCGCCGACGCTGACCCCGCCAATCGCATAGCCGTCAAAACCGATCTCGACCAGTGCTCGTGCCGATTTCTCACGCAGGTCGGGATACCCGGATCCCTGGGTGATCCCGAAGACGAGCGGGCGGGAGTCCGCAGGTTGGGCCGCCCACCATTCCTGGCACCGGCGCGCCCAGCGGATCGTGAGGTCCAGGCTTCGCGATGCCTCCTCGTGGGAGCAGGGGTGAGGCGGACACTCGTCGAAGGCCATGACGATGTCGGATCCCAAATCACGCTGGATCTCCATCGAGGTCTCCGGCCCGATGAAGGTGGGCGTGCCGTCGAGGTGGTTTTGAAAATGGGCCCCCTCCTCAGTGATCTTGCGCAGACGCGCCAGCGAAAAAACCTGAAAGCCCCCGCTGTCTGTCAGAATCGGACGATCCCAGCCCATGAAACGGTGGAGCCCGCCCATCCGGGCAATCAGCTTTTCCCCGGGCCGCACGTGGAGGTGATAGGTGTTGCCAAGGATGACCTGGGCATTCACAGCATGAAGCTCTTCCGGAGACATCGCCTTCACCGTGGCCTGGGTGCCGACGGGCATGAACACCGGTGTCTCGATGTCCCCGCGCCGGGTGTGGAGGATGCCGGCACGGGCGTCGCCCGACACCCGGATCAATTCATAAGCTCTGCTCATTGGAAAACCCTGCCCAGACCGCGACTTAGCTGAAGAAATCCTTCAACCGCTCGTAGAAGCCTTTGTGGATCGGGCTGTTCTCCTCTCCGCAGAGTTCGGAAAATTTCTCGAGGGCATCACGCTGTTCGTGGTTGAGACGGGTGGGCACCTCGACTTGGACCCGGGTGAGGAGGTCCCCCCGCGCGGCACTTTGGAGCGCAGGCATGCCTTGGCTGCGAATCCGGAAGACGGCTCCGCCTTGAGTTCCGGCCGGGATCTTGAGGCTCACCGCCCCTTGGAGGGTCGGGACGCGGATCTCCCCGCCAAGGGCCGCCGTGGTAAAAGGCAGCGGCACCTCGCAATGGAGGTCGAGCCCGTCGCGCTCAAAGACATCGTGCTCCTTGACGTGGATGACAACATAGAGATCCCCCGCCGGGCCGCCGCGCAGACCGGCTTCCCCGCCAGCCGAGCTCCGCAGGCGGGAATCGCTGTCGATGCCAGCCGGAATTTTGATTTTGACCCGCGACGTCTTTTCCATGCGTCCCTCGCCATGGCACGACTTGCAGGGCTTCTCGATGATCTGGCCCGATCCGTGGCACTGCGGGCAGGTCTGGGCCACCTGGAAAAATCCCCGCGAGGCAACGACCTGGCCCCGTCCCCGGCATGTTGGGCACGTGACCGCCTTGGATCCTTTTTGTGCCCCCGTCCCATCGCACGTTCCGCAGGCATCGAGCTTGCGGATCTCGATTTCCTTTTCGGCCCCCAGAGCCGCCTCCTCGAGCGTGATCTGCATGTCATAGCGAAGGTCGGATCCCCGCTGGCGTCCGGAACTGTCGCCTCCACCACCGCCAAAAAAATGGTCGAAGATCCCGCCTGATCCCCCGCCGGCACCAAAGACTTCGCGGAAGAGGTCGAAGGGATCATGGAACCCCCCTCCGCCCGCTCCCATGCCGCCCTGCTGGAACGCCGCATGTCCATAGCGGTCGTAGGCCGCGCGCTTCTGCGGGTCCATTAGCACGTCATAGGCCTCGCCGAGCTCCTTGAAGCGCTCCTCGGCCTCGTGGTCGCCGGGATTTTTATCCGGATGGTATTTCACCGCGAGCTTGCGGTAGGCCTTCTTGATCACCTCGTCGGTGACCGTGCGCTCGACCATCAGGATCTCGTAGTAATCGCGCTTCGTCCGGCTCATTCGGCGGCACCTTTTGAAACGGTGACGCTGGAGGCGCGCAGGAGACGGTCCTTCAGCCGATAGCCCCTGCGCAACTGGCGGACGACATGGCCCTCGGGCACATCCGTGCTGGGCTCCTGCGCGACGGCCTCGTGGTGGGCGGGGTCAAACGCCTGCCCCTCGGCGGGCACGGGCTCCACGCCATTGCTGCGCAGAAATTCCTGGAGCTGCTTTTCGACCATGGTCATGCCCTGGACGATGGCGGCCGCGTCGGTCGCGGTTCGTGCGGCCTCCAGCCCCAGCTCAAAGTTGTCGAGGACGGGGAGCAGTTTTTCGAGGAGCGAGGTATTCGCGTAGCGGATGGCCTCCTCCTTCTCGCGGACCGCGCGCTTGCGGTAGTTGTCCAGATCCGCCTGGGCGCGGAGGGCAAGGTCCTTGAACCGGGCGGCCTCGTCGGCGGGATCAGGTGCCGTTTCTCCGGAGGCAGGCGTCTCCTTCCCGCTGAGGGCCTCGGCAGCGGCTTTCGCGAGGGTTTCGGGATCCTGAAGGTCTTTCTTTTCGGAATGTTTCATGTTCTGGCGATGGCGATGAGCGTGATGTCGTCGTGCTGGGGGTGACTGCCGACGAACGTTTTGACATCGCCCGCGACGTATCTCACCACGCTGGCTGCGCCGTGAGGCGCACTGGCCTGAAGGCCTTGAACCAGTCTCGGGAGTCCGTATTCCATCCCTTCCTGATCGAGCGCTTCTGTGGCCCCATCGGTGTAGAGAAGGATGCAATCCCCTTTTTCCAGCGCAAAGCTGAAATCGGCGCATACTCTATTGAAGACTTCCCCACTGTCAATCCCAAGGGCCATGCCTTTGGGGTTGAGCTTTTCCACCTCTCCGGTGGCGGCGCGATAGAGGAGTGGGGCATCATGGCCCGCGCGGGCGAGGGCGATCTGGTTGCTGTCGGCGTCAAGGATCAGGTAGGCCATGCTGATGAACATGTCTTCTTTGATATCGGGATAGAGCTGGTGGTTGACGCGTCGGAGAACCTCCGAGGCGCACATCGTGTTGCGGGCCTCGCTGCGGATCACGCTCCGGCACATCGCCATGATGAGCGACGCGGGGATGCCCTTTCCCGAGACATCCGCGATGGCCACTCCGACGCGGGAAGAGTCCATGCGAATGTAGTCGAAGTAGTCCCCGCTGACCTGGCGGGCGGGAATGTTCAGCCCGCTGAGTTCGTAGCCTGGAACGACCGGCGGGGAGGATGGAAGAAGGATGGACTGAATGTCCCGCGCGATCTCCAGGTCGTGGTCGAGGCGCTTTTTTTCGCCGGCCTCGAAATAGACGGCCTCATTGTAGAGGGCAAAGGCTCCCTGCTCGGTAATCGCCTTGAAGACCTTAAGGTCGGCCGGCCCGAACGGCGTGCTCTTTTTCCCATTGGCCAGGCCAAGCACCCCGAGGATTTTCCGTCGGTAGATCAACGGGCCGACAACTGCGGACTGGGGGCCGGAAAAGTCAAAGTCATCCAGCACCTTCGCCTGCCCGGTCTGCCAGCATTCCCCGATCACGCCCTCTCCCCGCTTCACCGGATGGAGCCGCAGGTAGCTTTCGAGGGCGACCGGGGCGGAGTCCGCCTGGTCAAGGACGTGCTTGGGGACATCCACCATGGGGGGACATCCCTTGGAAATAAATGCCGGCACGAGGGCGTCATCGGCTTTTCCGGTCAGGTAAAGCGCGCCGCCGTGGGCATCGAGGATCCGCACGGCACTTTCGACGATGAGGCGGTGGAGTTCCGAACTGCGGACACCTTCGGAGAAGGCTTCCCCCAACCCGTGCAGAAAATCAAAAACCCGGTCCTCCTCGACCTCAAGCTCGGCACGCTGGCGCTCGAGTTCGCTGACTTTTTTGGTGAACGCATTCAGAATGACCAGCAAAGCCACGAACGTTCCAAAGAACAGAGCAAGATAGATGTAGGTCCACATGAAGACTCGGGGGGCTGATTATCGGCAGGAACGCCCCCCTCGATCAAGAACGTTCAGTCATCCTTGCCGGAATCCTGCCCGAGTTCCTGACGAAGATACTCGACCACATCTTTGAATTTCACTGCATTTTTTTCATCGGCTTCGATCAATGCCTCGTGGGCAGCGAGAACGGTATCTTTGGCATCTACGGCGGCCGGCGATCCCTCCGCTTGGCGAAGCGTCTCGGGAGCGGGTTCCTGCCGGCCGGACTCCACGGAGAAGAGCTGGTCGAGGCCGAGGTTCTCCAGGAGGGAGCTGTTGCGCGGGTTGGCGTTGACCGCCCGGAGCTCGCCGTGACCGAGTTCCCGCAGGCGAAGGGCCACGCCGGCGAGCGTGCCCATGAACGTGGAGTCCATGAGCTCGCAGCCCTCCAGGTCCACGACAAATTCGCGGTGCCCCCGGCGGATCATCTGGTTCACAAACTCCTTGAGGCCCGGGCTGTTTTGGAACGTTCCCCGGCCACCAACCTTGACCCAGACGGTCCGGTTGACGCTTCCGACAAGAATGGAAGAAGGTGCGGTCACAGTATCTTTGCACTACCTCTAACCCCGCAGGGGCCATGGTGTCAAATTCCTACCTCCACATGAACGACTGGCGGAGGGCGACAATGCGGCCATCGACAATGAGCAGGGCCCGCCAGGCGGTGACACGGCCGTTTTCCAGATAATCATCGCCGGTGACCTCGAACTCGGATTTCCGGGTTCCTCTCGTGGCGGGGTAGTAGCGCTCCTGGGCCATGACGTAATTGGCGAGGCCGGCCTGGCGGTATTCCAAGCGCACCGTCACGTCAGCCGTCTGGCGGGAGCGCCAGAATAGCGCAAAATAATTGCCGTTTCGCGCGGCGATCTCGATTCCGTCAATGGCACCCCACGTCGCCCGCTGGCGCTCAAAAATCGCGTATTCGCTGACCGTGGTCTGCTGGATTTTGGTGTTGTCCACGGTGGACTGCTGGATCTTGCGAAATTGGAAGGAATCATCCAGCGCGAGCGGGAGGACGTTGGCTTTTTCCAGCTTATTGGCCGGCCCCTCCGGTGCGGCGCAGCCGGCCAGGGCCAGGACGGCGCAGAGGAGGACAGAAATTCGGGTCATGGAGCGGATACAAGCGCGTTTCTCACCGGCTGTCAAACCCGGCCAAAAAATGGACGGGGGTGCCCCGTGACCGGAGCACCCCCGCTTTCAGATGGCTATAAGCCGGATTCTGTCCGGCCGGGGCTTGCGCCGCGGCCGGGACGGCCATTTGTCTCGATCCGGCCTTTCGGCAGGACCGGTCCTTGCGGACTGCGACTATTACCCGGAGTTACCCGGCGGCTTGCGCCGCAGGATCGGGCAGGCAACCCGGCTCCTCCTGTTCTGTCTTGCACCGCATGGGGTTTTTCGTGCCCCCGTGCTTGCGCCCGGGGCGGTGGGCTTTTACCCCGCCTTTTCACCCTTACCCCCCGCGAGCGGAGGGCGGTTTTTTTTCTGTGACACTGTCCGTGAACGACGGCTTTCGCCGATGTCCCCCGCGCGTTTTACGCGGCATGCTGCCTTACGGTGTCCGGACTTTCCTCTCCCCGCCGGTCCTTTCGGCCCGGTGAAGAACGGCCGTCCGCCATCGGCTCAAGCGTATTTCACCGGCGGATGGAATTCAAGTGATCAATTGGCGTATTTGACCGAGCAGCCGTAAGCCTCGGTTGTGGGGGTGGAGACGGGCTTCCCGGCAAGAACCTCATCGAGGGCGGTCACCACATAATTTTTTGCGCCGGGGATATCGGCCGGGTCGGGCGATTTTTTGTCATCGATGGCTCCTTGATAGACGAGAATTCCATCGGGGTTGATGACATACATTTCGGGGGTTCTTTTCGCGTTGTAGAGCTTGCCGACAGTGCCATCCTCATCGAGGAGGTAGGCGGTGGCGTGGGACCCGTTCTCCTCGCAGGCCTTGGCGGCTTCGGAGGGCGCCATATTTCCCTGCTTGCCGGGAGCGGATGAGCAGATCGAGAGCCAGACGACGCCCCGATCCGTGGCGTCCTTCTGAAGTTTTTGCATATTGCCGGAGCCGTAATGTTTTTTCACAAACGGGCACCCGGCATTCGTCCATTCGAGGACAACGGTTTTCCCTTTGAAATTGGACAGGGAGACCGATTTGCCGGTGCAATCGGTGAGGGTGAAATCGGGGGCGGGGTTCCCGATTTGGGCGTGGGCAATGGAGGCGAGGGCGACGAGAAGGGTGAGGGCGAGTTTCATGGTGCCAGAAAGGTAAGCCGGAAAGACGCGGGCGCAAGCGGGTCAGGGAAGTTTTTTTAGTGCGTCCATGAGCAGGGCCTCGGTGAGGAGTTCCGGGAGCACGACAGGGGAGTCCGCGCGCCCGGCCGGGTAGATGACGTAGAACGGGACGCCGACCCGCCCGAAGGCTTTCAAGGCCGCTGTGATCTCGGGGTTCGCATTCGTCCAGTCCGCCTTCATCGGGACCACATGTTTTTCTGTCAGGAGCGAGCGCACGGCCGGGGTGTCGATGGCGGTGCGTTCATTGAACTTGCAGGTGATGCACCAGTCGGCCGTGAAATCCACAAAGACCGTCCGCCCCTCGTTTTTCAGCTCGGCAAGAGCCTTCGTGGAAAAGGGAACCCACGCGATCCCATCGGTCACCGGCCGGCCGGCTGAGGAAAATTTGTTGCCGAGGAAATACCATCCGCCGCCGCCCGCGACGCCAAGGACGAGCAGGAGTGCAATGATGCGTCCGCGATGGGACGAGAGCGGTCCGCAAAATCCGCCGTAGATCCAGCAGGACAGGGCCAGGCAGAGCAGGAAGCAGAGGAACCAGAAGACCCCATCCATCCCGCGCTGGCCGCCGATGATGCTGAGGATCCAGACAAGCGTGGCCATGAGCGGGAACCCCATGAATTGTTTGAGGTGCTCCATCCAGGCCCCGGGGCGCGGGAGAAATTTCATCCAGCCCGGCCGTGCGGTGAGCAGAAGATAGGGCAGGGCCATGCCGAATGCGACGGAGGCGAACATCGCCAGGATCACCCCGGCCGACTGGCTGAAGGCAAACCCAAGCGCGGTCCCGAGAAACGGGGCGGTGCAGGGGGTGGCCAGAAGCGTCGCGAAGACGCCCTGAAAAAATGAGCCGCTCAGCCCGGAGGATGATGCGGCGGACTCCATGGCGTTGCTGGCGCGACCGGGAAGGACGACTTCAAAGACTCCGAAGAGATTGAGGGCAAAGACAAAAACAACCGTGCCAATGCCGATATTGAACCAGGGGTTTTGGAACTGAAACGCCCACGTGACCTCGGCCCCTCCGGATTTCAGCGCAATGATCAGGGCCGCCAGCCCGAAAAACCACGCAAAGATACCTCCCGAAAAGGCCAGCCCGTGCGCAAAAATTTTGCGTGGAGATTCCCCGGCCTGCCGGATGAATCCGAACACCTTGAGCGAGATGACCGGCAGAACGCAGGGCATCAGGTTCAGGATCAGGCCTCCGATAAATCCGTAAAACAGGGCGAGCCAGAGGCCGGGGCGCGGGGGGGCAGTCGCTTCGACGGCCATCGCAGGCACCCCGCTGCCAACGAACCACGCCCGCCGATCGGCCCCTTCGCCTACGGCAAGGACGCCTCGAAACGGGCTGTCCATCGCGATCCGGATGTTTCCATCTCCGGCGGGCACCGGATGACCCGGGATGGCATCGCCCATTTCCAAAGGAAAAAGCGCGGCCCCTTCCGGCAGTCCGGAAACCTCCCATCCGTCGCCGGATTTTTTCCAGAGGATGGAAAAGGGCGGTGCTTGAGACGAGGGGAGTTGGGAGCGGAACCCTGCAAAAAGGTCTGTCTGGTCGGGAGCGGCAGTTGTGGAAACCGGGAGGTTGAGGGAAAGCTCGGCGGAACCGGGCACGCAGATCTCCTTGCAAACGAGCCACGATGCCCTTGCGCGGAGCGAGACCTCGCCGACGGGCTGTAAATCAGCCGGAGGGATGATCGTGACGATCAGGAGGGTTTGTCCGCCGTATCCATACGTCCAAATATCCCCAGGCTCGATCATGAGGTGGGGGGCGGGCCACTGGATCGGGCCGGCTTGGAACCCCTCGGGAAGGGACCAGTCGATCTTCGTCGGCAGCCCGGCATCGCCACTGTATTCCCAGTAGGTGTGCCAGCCCGGAGCCATGTCCAGGAGGAGCCCGACCTCAAACGGCTTCCCCGGTATGACCGCTGTCGTCGAGGAAACCAGCGACGCCTTGACGAGCTGCTGCCCATCGACAACTTGACCCATGGACGCAACGGGAAGAAAAAGACCCGCCAGAGCGGCGGAGAAAGCCAGGGATCGAAGGTTCGGCATGGCACCCATTTAGCACCCGATCCCCGGCTCCGCAAATCCTCAACCGTTCGGCAGGCATTCCTTTTCCTGTTGAAATGCCCGGCCAAAGTGGCAAGAACTCGTCGCCTTCATGAGCCATCTGGTCGCCGACTACCAATACGATCTCCCGCCGGAGCTCATCGCCTCCCGCCCGCTCGCAGCGCGGGACGGATCCCGCATGCTCGTCCTCGACCGCGCAACCCGCACGATCTCGCACTGGGCATTCCGCGACTTCCCCTCGTTCCTTCGGCCCGATGACCTCGTCGCCCTCAACAACTCGAAGGTCATCAAAGCCCGCCTGATCGCCGAAAACAAAAACATCGAGATTTTCCTCCTCGAGCCGCTCGGGAAGCGGACCTGGAAGTGCCTGACAAGGCCGGGCAGAAAAATGCGCATCGGAGCACGGGTGGCCGTCGCGGGCACGGAGGCCCGCGTCCTCGATGTGCTGCCCGGCGGGGAGCGCATCGTCGAGTTCGCTGCGGAGCCGGATATCAACAAATTCGGCCACATGCCGGTCCCGCCATATTTCAGGCGAGAGTCCGACGGGGCGGACGATGAGCGATACCAGACCGTCTATGCGGAGGTGCCGGGGTCCGTGGCCGCGCCGACAGCCGGGCTGCACTTCACCAGGGAGGTGCTTGCCCGGATCCCCCACACCTTCCTGACCCTCCACGTCGGCGCGGGCACCTTCCTGCCGGTCAAGGCCGAGCGCGTCGAAGACCACGCCATGCATGAGGAGCACTTTGAGATCTCGCCGGCCACCGCCGCCCGGCTCAATGCCGCCGGACGCCTGGTCACCATCGGCACCACGGTCGCACGGGTCCTCGAATCCCGCCCTCCAGGTCCGATCACAGCGGGTCCAGGCCGGACGGACATCTTCATTCATCCGCCCTACGAATTCCGCCGCACCGCCGCCCTCCTCACCAACTTCCACCTGCCCTGCTCCACCCTGCTCATGCTTGTCTGCGCCTTTGCCGGTCGCGACCTCGTCATGAAGGCCTACACGGAGGCGATCAGGGAAAAATACCGCTTTTACAGCTACGGCGACTGCATGCTGGTGCTGTAACAAGCAGGGGATTTTGCTCCCGAGCGGCCAGCTCATTCGGAACCCCCTGCCGGGCTGCGGATCAGTGTTTTCCGGCGTGCTCCGACCCGTGTTCGGCATGACCTCCCCGTTTTTCGACGGGCTGGAGGACAAGGAGGGCCATCAGCACAAGGCCTGCGCCGAATCCGAGCAGCAGCGGCCAGCCTTTCTTGCGGGCGGCGACCTGCCAGAACCACCGCCAGTGCAGGGCGAGGTGGATGAGGATCAGGGCTAAAAACCCATACGACAGCCACGTGTGGATATCGCCCCACTCGTGCCTCGACATCCCCCAGGCCGAGAGGCCCTGACCGCCCCGCGAGCCGGGCGGCATCCGAAACGCCAGCAGAAGCCCGGTTCCCGCCATCGCGCAGAAGACAAGCCAGAGGAGGCCGTTGAGAAGCCGGGGAAGAATACTGCGTCGGGAGGGCGGGGATGCAGATCGGAGCGGGTCGCTCATGGCACCCACGCTATCGGGCAGCGCGGAGACGGTCAAGGGGGTCCCGAGACTGCTCTGGAATTACTGCCTGCCTCTCCCGGCCTTGACTGGAACCTTTTGTGACCAGCCGACCGGCCACAGCGGAAAGGGGAAAATGGGATATTTCCGCCGCAGCGATTTCCCTCCAAGTTTTCTTGACCATCTCACCCCCGGAGAATACGTATGATACCATGCGAT
This sequence comes from Terrimicrobiaceae bacterium, assembly GCA_041741775.1. Classification (GTDB taxonomy): domain Bacteria; phylum Verrucomicrobiota; class Verrucomicrobiia; order Chthoniobacterales; family Terrimicrobiaceae; genus QYQL01. The sequence goes on from JBGSJQ010000020.1 coordinate 13,524, forward strand.
TGATGGTCTGCCCCCGGATCAAGGTTCCCGACTTTGTTGAGGCACCGGTGACACATTTTGTCAGCCTCATCGACCCCGATGAGGTGAATACGTTTTTGCAGCCCCCGCGCCAGACCCTTCACCGGCTGCAGCTGGTTTTCCACGACTTGGATGACATTGAGATGCAGCTTCCAAAATACGCCAAATACAAGGCTCCGGAGCAGCGCCATGTGGAAGCGCTGGTGGAGTTCGGGCGGTCCATGGCTCCCCTGGACGACTGGGGTCTCCTCACGCACTGCGAAGCGGGGATCAGCCGATCCTCGGCCGCGGCCATCACGATGCTGGTTGCTGCGGGGTATCCGCCCCCCTTGGCGTTCGGACTGGTGCGCCGGGCGTGCCCACAGATGCTGCCCAACCGGCGGATCCTTCGCATAGCCGACGGGATCATGCGAACAAACGGCCGCCTCCATCGCATGGCGGAAACTTACAGACGGAAGGCGTTTGCCCGGGCTGGATACGAAGACCCCACAAACGTCCTGTTTGCGGAATCGCAGTCCGCCTCGCACCGTGCAATGGGCTTGTTCGGGAGGCTCTTTCATTTTCTGCCGGAAGGCTGGCGCTCGCGGGTTGGCACAGGAGCCCGCATGCGGGATGTCGACCTCCACAAAGCGGCGGGAGAGAGACGCCAGGCGGCCAAGATCAAGCTGCCCTGCTGACGGCCCGCCGCTCACAGATGGCATGGCAGTTGCTTGGCCGGATGTCAAAATGGCCAATGTGACAAATTTTTTACATAAAGTCGTTTGCGGCAAGTCAAGTCCTATGGTGAGTGGGCCGGAATGAGATCTCTATTTTGGTCCGCAGCACTTCTTGGGATCGTGCTGGCGGGATGCTCCAAGGCCCCCTCCCCCGAAGTGATCGTACTTCACAGCGGCCGAATGAGAGGAAACGTGTATCCGCTGAGCCTCCAAGGCATCGCTCCTCTCCAGCATTACCCCTACCTGGCGGGCTACATCCGAAAGGTGCGGACAGAAGCAGAGACCACCGGCGCCCGGGTCTTCGTCGTGGATCTGGGAGACAGCATGGATGGATCGTTTGCCGCCCACGTCACCGGGAGCAGGAACATGACGGCATTTTTCAACGCCGCCGGTTACGATGCCATCCTTCTAAGCAACCTCGACGCCCGCGTCCCGGCAGAAGCTCTGGAGGGCCTCCATGCAAAAGTCCTCAGCCCGTTCGCAACCACTCCTGAAGACGGGTATCCCGCCATCCGGGAGTTTGACAAGAACGGGATTCCCATTTTTCTGATCGCCAATTTTTACGGAGAGACCAGCGTCGAAGAGCACCCGGAGAGGTTCCCTACCCGGTTTGGGCCGGTCTCAGGGCCAGCCCGACCCGTGCGGAAGTATGAGGAGGCACTGGCCCGAGTCGGGCCCCGCCCTCCCGGGGCCCTGACCCTGTTCTCATGGATGAAATTCGAGCCTGCGGACAAGCCTCCACTTTCATTTCTTGATCGCCTCAAGGCCCTCAAAGTCGATGCCATCCTTGCCCACCGGATCTACAGCCGTGATGAGAAAGAAGCCTGGGATTCCAGCGGCTACGCCGATTGGACGCCGCCGGCTTCGGTCAACATCCTTCGCAACAACGGGGGCTTCGCCCTCGCCCGCCTGGATCTCGCCCGGAAGGGAGGCACCTGGACCGTCCTCCGCCACGAGGTCCTTCCCATGACAGCGAACGTGGCCGATCCCGACCCGGCGACCGTAGCGGCTGTCGAAAAGTTTGCGGCGGAGATCTCGGCGGCGGACCGGACCGTATTTTCCCTTCCGGAGCCGGTCGGGGAGGATGGGATCCTGGAAATTTACCTGGGCGCACTGACCACGATCCCCGGAACCCAGGCGGTCGCGTATTCTCCCGAGTCCATCCGGGCGGGATGGGAGGCTGGCGAACTCCGGGCCAGCGGGCTCTTCGAAAGCCTCCCCTGGACGGATGGCTTGGTTCAAATCCTTGTGAATCGCAAAGACCTTGACTCGCTGAATCGGCTCGGGCGCCTTCGCATCGCCGTCGCGGATGCCACCCCCGAGGGGCCGATCCGGCTCACAACATCCCGGTTTTTTGCGGATCTGATTTTCGGGCAGGCCGCGTTCGCTGGCGCAAAGGTCGTTGGGGAACCCGAGCCCTCCGAGTTTGATTTCTTCAGAAGCTATCTCTCGACGATCGGGAAGCCTCCCGCCCCCTCCCTCCCGGCCGGCTGGAGCACGCTCCCATGAACGGACTCAACCTTCCATCCCTGCGCACGATCCGGCTGGCAGCCTCGGCCCTGGTCCTGGTGGGCCTGGCCGTAACGTTTTTCTCGCTGCGGGCCCGGCAAAACCAGGAAGGCCAGCGCGTCGCCTCGCTGCGCAACCTTCAGCAATGGGGAATCGCGCTCAACCTCTATCTCATCGAAAACGGAAATGAGCTGCCGGAGGTCGGCCGCACCGCCATCACCCCGGAACAGACGAAGGCCTGGTTCAACGTCCTGCCACCCTACCTTTCTGAAAGCCCGCTGGCCGACCTTCCCCCGGGCCAGCGCCCGCGCCCCGGCGTCCCCTCGCTCTGGATCCGGCCGGAGTCGAAACCTGTCAAAATCTGGGATCCCGAGGTCTTCTTTTTCAACTACGGAATGAACTCCGCCCTCCAGCCGGAAGAGGGAAAGCGAAGCTTCCGAATCTATGAACTCCGCTTCCCGGGCAGCGTGATCTTCCTGGTCCCGACCTCGGATTTCTCTCCGGGGGCCTCGGTCGAGACCACCGTATTCTCTGCCGCGAAGGACGCCCACGTCCTGTTCTGCGACGGGCACGTCGAGGCCGTTCCGCAGTCCAAGCTTCAGGATCCCTCGGCATTGGCAGCCGATGCGGCCGGGGAGGGACCCTCCTGGTTCCGCAACTGATGCTGGCCCCTGATCCCGGGAGGGCATCGGGCCTCCCAGCCTCCCCGAAAGCGCAGCAAAAGGATTGATCTTGCAAACGTGACGGTTAATGTCCGATTCGTTTTTTGAAATTCACTATGGCAACAGCATTTAGACTGGCACTGTTAGCGACCACAGCGATGGCGGTTCTTCCGCTCCGCGCGGCTGAGAGTTATATCATCGTGGACGCGCAGACCGGCCATGTGCTCGCATCCAAAGCGCGGGATGAAAAACTTCCTGTGGCCAGCCTCACAAAAATCGCGACAGCCGTCGTGGTCCTCGACTGGGCGCGCCTCCGAGATGCCGACCTGTCGGCGTTCGTCACGATTTCGCCGCAGGCCCTTCAAGCGGGTGGCGTCAATCCCTGCGGCCTTCAGGCGGGCGACCAGCTCAGCCTGCGGGATCTCATTTACTGCGCACTCCTGGCCTCGGACAACATCGCCGCAACCGCTCTGGCCGAACACGTGGGAGCCAGCCTCCCAAACCAGTCCGGGCTGGATTCCGCCGGAAATTTTGTTGCTCACATGAATGCGCTCGCCCGATCCCTTGAGATGACCCGCACCCGCTTCCTGAACCCCTCGGGATTTGACAGCAACACGGAGGGTGCCACCCCGTTCTCAACGGCCGAAGATCTGGCCCGCCTGACCCGCTACGCCTACGACGTCCCCGGGTTTCCATTCTATGTGGCTCAGGCCAGCCGCCAGGTCCACATCTTCCGCGGCGGCATCGACCTGCCGCTCGACCTGCGCAACACCAACGAACTCCTCAACACCGACGACATCGACGGCGTCAAAACCGGCCGGACCCGCCGAGCCGGCGACTGCCTGATCCTCTCTGCCGACCGGCCCCCGGAATCCCGACGCGAGGGCGAGACAGTTTTTGTCACGCCGCGGCGGATCATTGCGGTCCTCCTGCGCTCGCCAGACCGCTTCGGCGAAGGAGCCACCCTGATGCGACAGGGGTGGAGCCTCTATGACGATTGGGCGGCCAAGGGTCGCAAAACATCAAAAGCCCAGTCGCTCTGAAAATAAAATTATGGAAAAGAAACGCATTGGTATCCTGACAAGCGGAGGGGACTGCCCCGGACTCAACGCGGTGCTGCGTGGCGCGAGCCGGGCGGCCGAAAAACTCGGGTGGGAAGTCATCGGTTTTAAGGACGGATTTGAGGGGCTACTTCCCCCGGGGGACTACATGTTGCTCGACCGCCGGGCCACAGCCGGCATCATGCACCTCGGCGGCACGATCCTCGGGACCGTCAACAAGGGACACTTTGTAGCGAAGGTCGGTGCCGGCGACAAATCCCTCATCCCCGCGGAGATCATCGCCAAGGCCCGCCAGACATTTGACGCCCTCGGTTTGCACGCCCTGATCACCATTGGCGGAGATGGATCCCTCACCACCGCCCTTCAGCTGCACGAAGAGGGCTTTCCTGTGGTCGGGGTTCCGAAGACGATTGACAATGACTTGGAGGCCACGGCCATGACGTTTGGATTTGACTCGGCGGTCGCCTGTGTCGCCGACTCCCTGGACCGTCTCCATACGACCGCCACCAGCCACAAGCGCGTGATGGTGCTGGAAGTGATGGGACGCCATGCCGGGTGGATCGCCCTCCACGGGGGGCTCGCTGGCGGAGCGGATGTCATCCTCATCCCGGAGATTCCCTTTGAGTACGAGAAGGTCGCCGCGGAGGTGATGCGCCGGGACCGCGAGGGAGCTAAGAGCACGATGATTGTCGTTGCCGAGGGAGCTTCGGCAAAGGATGGCCGCCAGCACCGCCACGCCACGGCAAGCGGGGAGCACCGCCTCGGAGGCATCGGCGAAATTATCGGCCGGGAAATCGGAGAGCGCACGGGAAAGGAAGTCAGGACGTGCATCCTCGGCCACCTGCAGCGCGGCGGGGCCCCGACCACGCTCGACCGGATCCTCGGCACGCGATTCGGCGTCAAGGCCGTCCAACTCGTCGCCGATGGAAAATTCGGCTCGATGGTAAGCTACCAGAATTACCTCACGATGGACGTGCCAATCTCGCACGCGGTCCACAAGCTGCGCCGCGTGAGCCCCGACTGCCAGATGATCCAGACCGCGCGCGCAGTCGAAATCTCCTTCGGAGACTAACCTCCCCCCATCGCCATGGAATCCAACCGACGCCTTCAGTCCGTCATCCGGGATATCCCCGACTTCCCCAAGCCTGGCATCCTTTTCCGGGATATCACCCCTGTCCTGGCTGATGCTTCGCTTTTCCGTGAGGTGATCGCGGAGTTTTGCCGGTGCTGCCGCGAGGCGGGCGCAGAGCGGGTTGCGGGGATTGACGCGCGCGGCTTTCTATTTGGTGCCACAGTCGCTTACGAGCTTGGCCTCGGGTTTGTTCCTGTGCGGAAAAAAGGCAAGCTGCCCTTCACGACATTCTCGCAGGCTTACGATCTGGAATATGGAAGCGCCGAGATCGAGATCCATACGGACGCATTCCGTCCGGGCGAAAAAGTGGCGTTGATTGACGACCTGCTCGCGACGGGCGGCACGGCCGGGGCGGCTATCCAGCTCATCCGGTCCGCCGGTGCCGAGGTGGTCCTCGCGGCCTTCCTCATCGAACTGGCGGCCCTCGGCGGGCGAGAGGTCCTGGGCGCAGTGCCCACTGAGGCCCTCATCACTTATCCGTAAGGCGAAAGCTGCTATGCAAAGCTGGCTGGCGTGGTCGCTCCTCTCAGCCCTATTCGCAGGTGCCACGGCGGTGCTCGCCAAAGTCGGAGTCAGCGGGGTTGAGTCCAATGTCGCCACCGCGATCCGCACGACCGTTGTGCTTGTCTTCACCTGGGCACTGGCCGCCCCGGCAATTTCCCGGGCGGGCCTCGCAGAGATCAGCGGCCGCACCTGGGCTTTTCTGGTTTTGTCCGGCCTGGCCACCGGCCTCTCCTGGATTTGTTATTTCCGTGCGCTCCAGCTCGGGGAGGCGTCCCGCGTGGCTCCGATTGACAAGCTCAGCGTGATTTTCGTCCTCCTCTTCGCCACCACATTCCTCGGCGAGCAACTCTCCTGGCAGCAATGGACGGGCGGCGCCCTGATTGCCGCCGGAGCAATCCTGCTCGCGGGCCGATAGACCCCAAATAGGTTTTTCTTGTTCGACGGCGCCTGGGGTGGCATGTGGTCTGGAACCATGAGATCCACTCTGAGCAAAATTCCAGACGGCCGCGTCCGCAGCGGCATTGCTCTCCACCTCGAACCCCGGCCCCTGACACAAGTGCTTTGAAAACCATTCTGGATGCCATTCTGGAAAATGTCCGCGAGGAAGTCAGCGAGGCGAAGCTCCTGCGCTCCCCCGCCGATCTCCGCGCCATGACAGCGGACGCTCCCCCTCCGGCAGATTTTCATGCAGCGCTCTCCTCTTCGTTCGGACTGATTGCCGAAATCAAAGATCGTTCTCCCAGCGTGGGACCAATGAGGGAGGAAAACGTGAAGGAAGCTCCGGGAGCCTACGCGGAGTCCTCCCTGGTGCGGGCCGTATCCATCCTCACGAATCAGCGCCATTTCGGCGGGACGGTCACCCAGCTGCCAACCCTCCGCGCTCAAATCAACAAGCCTGTCCTGCGGAAAGATTTTTTCCTGGATGAATATCAGGTCCGTGAGGCCAGAGCATTCGGAGCGGATGCGATTCTGCTGATGGCCAACGTCCTGGACCCGGCCCGTTTGAGGGGGTTCTACGATCTGGCGAGGGAGCTTGGAATGGAGGCCTTGTTCGAAGTTCACACGGAGGACGAAATCGCCTCGCTGCCTTCCGATGCCCGCATCATCGGGATCAACAGCAGGAAATTTCAATCCCAATCTGGCTTTGTCGCCGCGGGGTCGGCGTCGGACAAGGACTTCAGCCTGGACATGGGAGTCTTCTCCCTCGTGGACAAACTTCCACGCGGATGCCTGCGCATCGCCGAAAGCGGGATTCGACCCGAGTCGCTGGGCGAGGTCAAATCCCGATTCGAAGCCGCTCTGGTCGGCACCTCGATTCTCCGGGACCCGCGGGGAGCCCGGAAATGCCTGGCGGAATTCGAGGATGCAGCCAGCGGATGCTGAATGAACTCAGAGGCGCTCGACTTCGACCGAGCGCAGGGTGCCCCCCTCGTGCCACTTCCCGGGGATGAGAACCTTCCTCGGATGCCGGGCGATCCCGATCTCATTCCGGCTCAATTGTCCGATCAGGAGATCCACCGCCGCCGCGCCGATCAGTTCGTGATTTTCCCGGATCCCGCTCCAGTTTTCGACGTCATCCACCACATTGAGATTCACCAGCCCGCAGTCGTTGGGAATGGAACGCCCAACCTCCGTAACCCACTCGCGAACGACCGGGTTGATCGAAAGGATCGCGTCCGGCTTGTAGGTATCCATCCACCGGTCAAATGCGGGGGGACGCCCCTCCTTGAAGCGGTCAAGAAACAAAATGGGAAGCCGCTGAGGCTCGGGGAAACGCGCTTGCTCAACCAAAAATGCCGCCTGCGCACGGCCCTCGGATTCCTGATCCAGGTAGCGGCTGTAAATAAAGCCCACACGGGAGTATCCGCGCTGGATCACGGACTGGAATGCCAGCCGGAGATTGTAGTAAAAATCGCGGTCCGCGATGGGAAACCCCTGCGGATAGTAGCGGGAAGCCGCCATCGGAGCCGTCCCGTGGTTCACCTGATTTCCGCTCCCGATCAGCGCAATCACACAATCCGACCACTCCTCCAGCAGGTATTGCTGGTGGAGCATCAGGGGCAGAATGACCCCGAATATGCCCTTTTGGCGCAGGGTTTCTGAGACACGCCCCACCTCGGCACCGCTACTTGCGGTTGAGCCGCCAATCGAAATTTCTTCCAGGCGGAAGCCGCGGGCCTCGCAGCGCTCGCGAGCCCCCTTCAGGTAGCCGCGCAGCCAGGGGAAATCCTGCCAGCACGAGGCGTTCGGATAGTCGTTGAGCCAGGCGAGACTTGATTGCATGGCCATCGGGCGATTCGAGCGCGCCTGCGCCTGATACATCGCCACCAACGGGTTCGGACGATACCCCTCCCGCTTCGCAATCTCCTGGATCCGCTCCCGGGTGTGAGCAGGAATCGTCGGATGGTTTCGCAGGGCACGGGAGACCGTGGCCTTATGAACACCGGCCAACTTGGCAATGTGATCCAGGGAGATACGTTGAAGTTTCATGACACCGGAACACGCCTTTATCCGAAATATTCACTTTGGGCAAGTTTTCTGTTGCATGGCGTTGCGCAATGATTTCAGTCAACTCCAGCCGCAGGCATCTAAAAATTGACGCTCACAGGTCCGGGCGCCGGATCTGCGTGGCCTTGGCGGATTGCTCGGTGCGCCAGGTTTCGATGGCACGGTGGTTCCCCGAGAGCAGGACGTCCGGCACCGGCCAGCCGCGGTAGCTTTCCGGACGCGTATAGTGAGGGTGGTCCAGCCTCCCGTCCACAAAAGAGTCCTCCGCCGCCGAACGCGCATCACCCAGAACGCCCGGCAGCAGGCGCACCACCGCATCCGCCACGACGAGGGCTGGAAGCACGCCACTGGTGAGGACATAGTCGCCAATCGAAATCTCCCCGTCCACCAGGTGCTCCGCAACGCGCTGGTCCACGCCTTCGTAATGCCCGCAAATCAGGATGAGGTGAGACAGAGCGGACAAGGATACTGCCCCGGCATGGCTGAATTTTTTTCCCTGGGGAGAAAGGAGGAAGACGCGGGATTCCGGCGTTCGCAGATCGGCCAGTGCGCGGTCAATCGGCTCGATTTTCATCACCATCCCGGGCCCCCCTCCATAAGGGGCATCATCGGTTGTCCGGTGCCGCCCCGTGGCCCATGAGCGCAGATCCACCGCCTCAAGCTCCGCAAGCCCCTTGTCCTGCGCCCGCTTCAGGATGCTCCCCCCAAGAACAGGAACGCACATTTCCGGAAAGATGGTCAGAATTTGGATTTTCACAATCTGGTGGCCCCACCAGCGGAACCGGGGGAAGGCTACACTCGGAGCCGCCCCCACACACAGCTCAAATTGCCGAAAAAATCCCCCGGGCTACTTCGCTTCCGCAGGCGGCATGGCGCGGAATTTTTTGAGAAACTCCCCACCCCGGCGATCTGAGAACACCGGATCCTCCAGCAGATGCGCGAAGAGGGGCTCGGGAATACGCTCTTTGGCCTGCTGAAGCAGCTCCAGACCCGCTCCAAAATTTCACGCCTGCATCTCCCGCGCGGCAACTCCCACCGCCCAGTTCGCATCCGCCTGCGTCCCGCGGGATTTGTTGATCGCGG
>JBGSJQ010000021.1:0-13278 GCA_041741775.1 Terrimicrobiaceae bacterium
GCTCGCCGCCGAGCGCCGCCGCGACTGGGAAACCCGCCTTCGCGAGAGCGTGCTCGACCGACTCAAGGAACGCCTCGACCGCGCGGAGGATGACATCAAGGCCCTGCGTCACTACCTCTCGCATTCCATCGGGCGCTACCGCTACGCGATCACCCAGCGGCGGGATCCCGCTTTTGAAAATATCTGGAGGCTTCTGGATACCGGATTTGAGCCCACGGATGAGCTGCTTGCGGGATCCGGGGCCGACGGCACCCGGGAGGCGCTCGAGGAGCTCATGCGCGCGGTCGATGCCAGTGGCGGGGAGATTGATGATCGCGCCCGCCGCCTGCTCGATTACCGGCATTACCACCACTACGATATCGAAATGGTCCTCAAGGACGACACCTCTGCGCCCGCGATCTCCCTCGGACGAAGCATGCGCAGCCTCAGCGGCGGGGAAAACCAGGCACCGTTTTTCATCTCCATGCTGGCCGCGTTCCGGCGGGTCTATGACACGGGCAGCGAGCGTTCCCAGCACCTCGGGCTTGTCGTCATGGATGAGGCCTTTTCGAAGCTCTCCGGCGACGGCGTCGAAGATTGCCTTGCGCTGGCCGCCAATTTCCAGCTCCAGCTTGTGATGGCCTTCCCGATCGATCGCCTCGGTGTCATGGCCCCGTTTGCCGACACCGTTGTCATCTGCCGAAAAGAAGAGGAGCGCGACGCCAGTGGCTACATTACCCGCATCGACAACATCCCCCAGCGCATCACGGCGGCCGAGGCGTTGGACTCCCTGGGGTGACACCATGAATCCGGAATGGCTGACATTCCCGGTGCTTGTCGAGTTCCACCGCCAGTGGTGGAGGCGGCGCAGTGGTCGCCTGGGTGAGGGGAAGACGCCGTTTTCCCGCGATTGGGAATCCCTGCTGGAGGACGCCGGACTCCTCTCGGCCGAGCTGCGTCGCGAGGCCGAGCGCGATGTCCGCCTGGTTGCGGACCACGGACTGCTGCGCATCAAACCGCCGCCCCGTCGGCCCCGCCTGATCGATCGCATCCAGCTTCCCGTCGATCAGGAACTTCGCTTGGCCACACTCTTTGGCGACCCACTCGAAAGGCCCGACCCCGTGTTTGATCCCGCTTCGGTGGAGTGGGTGCCGGAGCTGGCCTCGCTCGCCGGCTCCCAGTCGCTGTCATCTCCTGCGGACCTCCTGGCCATCAATCAATTCCTGCGTGGTGGCGGACGGAGCCGTCCGTTTGTCCCGATCAAGGAGCGTTCGGTGGAGATCTTCGGCGATGAGAAGCGCCTGGATGCGCTCGCCGGGACCAGCCTCTTTCAACGTGGCCCGCTGAGCCTCGAATTGCTCCGTGCGGTTTCTGTGCCGGAGCCACTCGGATGGCGTCGCGGGCCGGGCCCCGCAGGTCGGATCCTCGCGGTCGAGAATGCCGCGACGTGGGATTCCTTTTCGCGCTGGAACCGGGATGCTGCTGTCTGGTCGGCGGTCGTCTATGGAGCGGGGCACCGCTTCATTGATGGCATTGCCTTTCTTGCTGAACTCGCCTCCGAAACCGGCCCCATCACGCGGATCGACTATTTTGGTGACATCGACCCGGAGGGACTTCGCATCCCGCAAGTGGCGGGCACACGCTGCGCCCAACTCGGCCTGCCGCCTCCCCAGGCTCTCGTTCCGGCCTACCGGTTTCTGCTCGAAAAGGGCTCGCCAGGTCCTGGCCCAAATGGATCCTTTCCCGAGGAGCTTTGCCTCTGGCTCGGCTCGGAACTTGCCCCGCAGGTCGAAGCCCTCTTCCGCACAGGCCAGCGCATCGCCCAGGAATACCTCGGATGGGAGGTGCTTTCCTGTTCGGAACTCGTGTTGCAGGATTCCTGACCCCCCCCGCCAACCTACCCGTGGACCCGGAACGTGTCGGTCTTCGAGAGGCTGGCGATGAATCCGGCGGCGAGGTGGGCGGCGGCTTGGATGTCTTCGTAAGATGCCATCTCCACAGGGGAATGCATGTAGCGCAGCGGAATCGAGATCAGGGCGGATGGAATGCCGTCGCGCGCCGTGTAGATCACATCGGCGTCGGTGCTTGTGGAGCGTGAGATCGCTTCGTGCTGGAGAGGGATTTTCTTTTTCCGGGCCACCTCGATCAGGCGTTCGACGACCAGCGGATGGTTGGCGGCGCCGTGGGCCACGGTGGGGCCTTTGCCGAGAGCGACGAGGCCGTGCTCCTTGACGGCGATGCCGGGCGTGTCGGTGGCGTGGGTGACGTCAAAGATCAGGGCAATGGCGGGATCGATCCGGTGCGCGGCCATGCGCGCCCCATGGCAGCCGATTTCCTCCTGCACGCAGTTGACCGCGAAGGTCGTGGCTGTCGGACGCTTCCCAAAAAGCTCCTCCAGCGCCAGCGCCAGCACGAACCCCCCGATCCGGTTGTCGAGCGCTCTCCCCACAATGTGCCCGCCGTGGAACTCCGCCGATCCCGACTCAAAAATCGCCGGGTTACCGACCCGGATCCCGCGCGCCGCCACGTCCTTGGCCGACTTGGCCCCGATATCGACAAAGAGGTCTTTCCACTCGGGCGCCTTATCCTTGCTGGTCTCGCGCAGGTGGATCGCCGTGTTCCCGATCAGCCCTGTCACAATGCCCTTGGCCCCAAAAATCGAGATCCGCCGCGCCGGGGCCAACGTGCGGTCGGACCCGCCAATCGGGCCGATGGACAAAAACCCGTTCTCATCCACATGCCGGACGATGAACCCGATCTCGTCGGCATGCGCTTCGAGCATGACCCTCGGGGCACCGCTCTTTTTCCCCTCCAGTACCGCCCACGCATTCCCGTAGGCATCCGACTCGACCCGGTCGGAAACACCGCCGACCAGGTCCATCCACTGGCGTTGCCCGGCTTTCTCCCACCCAGAAGGCGAGGGGGTTTCAAGGATTTTTAAGAGAGATTTCAGCTTCATGACCTCACTCTGGCATGGCTCAAGCCGTGGGAAAACCCCCGATTTTCCGGGAAACCGCATTTTTTCTTCGATCAACCCCGCACCACCATCGTAACATCCTTGCTCCACTATGCCCGACGATTCCCACATCAAGCTCTATATTCCCGGCCCCATCGAAGTTTCGGAAAAAACCTTCCGCGCCATGTGCGCACCGATGATCGGCCACCGCGGTGCCGAATTTAAAAAACTCTACGGCGGCATCCAGCCCCGTCTCCAGGAACTCTTCGGCACCAAGCGCCCGGTATTCCTTTCCACCTCCTCCGCCTGGGGCGTCATGGAGGGAGCGATCCGCAATCTCACTTCAAAAAAAGTGCTCAATGCCATGTGCGGAGCCTTTTCCGATAAGTGGTTCGATGTCAGCAAGCGCTGCGGCAAAGAAGCCGCCGCCCTTCAGGTGCCGTGGGGGTCCGCCATCCTGCCTGAGGTCGTGCGCGAGCAGCTTGCCACCGGGGAGTTCGACACCTTCACGCTCATCCACAACGAAACGTCCTGCGGCGTTCGCAATCCGCTCCCGGAAATTGCCTCCGTCCTCAAGGAGTTTCCCGACGTGATGTTCATCGTGGACAGCGTCTCTTCGTTTTCCACGGAGGCCATCCCCATGGATGAGCTCGGCATCGACGTCCTCCTCACTGGCAGCCAGAAAGCCCTCGCCATGCCGCCCGGGCTGGCCCTTTTCTCGATCTCGGAGCGGGCTCTCGAGCGCGCGGCCTCGGTTCCTGCCCGCGGATACTATTTCGACTTCGTCGAGTTCGCCAAAAACCAGGAGCAAGACATGACGCCGAGCACGCCGGTCATCCCGCTCATCAATGCCCTTGCTTCCAAGCTCGACGACATCTTCACCGAGGGCCTGCAGGCCCGCTACGCCCGCCACGCGGCACTCAATGCCCAAGTGCATGCTTGGGTCAAATCCCACGGATTCGAGTTCTTCGCACCGGAAGGTTACCGCTCGCTCTCCCTCACCTGCGTCGCGAACAACCGCGATATCGATGTCGCCTCCTGGATCAAACGCCTCCGCGAAAAGCACCGCCTCGTCATCGACGGCGGCTACGGAAAAATCAAAGGGAAAACCTTTCGGATCTCGAACATGGGCGACGAAACCCCAGAGTCCATCGCCACCCTCCTCGCAGCACTCGACGATACGCTGGAGTAGCCGTTTTTCCCGGTTCGCGAAGCACGAAGCTTGCCTCCGGGATGGGGGATCGGGTAGGCAGGAGCATGGAAAAGTCGTTTCGTATAGCGGTTCTGGCCGGTGATGGCATCGGTCCGGAGGTGATGGCAGAGGCACTGAAAGTGCTCGGGGCCGTCTCAAAAAAGTTTGGTCTCGCCTTCGATTTTGACCGTCAGTTGGTTGGCGGAATCGCCATCGATGAGGCGGGGAAGGCCCTCCCCGTAGTGACCTTGGAGGCCTGTGAAGAGGCGGCCGCCATCCTCTTCGGATCGGTGGGAGGCCCCAAATGGGAAAGCCTGCCGCCTTCCGAACAACCCGAGCGCGCCGCCCTCCTGCCCCTCCGCAAGCACTTCGGGCTCTTTGCAAACCTTCGCCCGGCGGTCTGTCTGCCGGAACTCACCCACGCCTCTCCGCTCCACCCGCGCTCGGTCGAGGGTGGTTTCGATGTTCTCTGCGTCCGCGAATTGACCGGAGGTCTGTATTTCGGTGAGCCCAAGTATCTCAAAAAAGAGGGCGGCGAGGAATTCGCCGTGGACACCATGGTGTATTGGGAGAGCGAAATCCGCCGTATTGCGAAGGTCGCCTTCGAGGCCGCCCGCAAGCGCCGGGGCCGCGTCACCTCGATCGACAAGGCCAACGTCCTCCAAAATGGCGTCCTCTGGCGGCGCGTCGTGACCGAAACCGGCCGCGACTACCCCGAGATCGCCCTCAACCACCTCTACGTGGATAACGCCGCCATGCAGCTTATCAAGAACCCCAAAGCGTTTGACGTGATCCTCGCCGAGAACCTTTTCGGCGACATTCTCAGCGACGAGATGGCCATGATCTCGGGCTCTCTCGGTATGCTCCCCAGTGCCAGCCTCGGGGATTCCACCGGCGGTAACACCCGGTTCGGCATGTATGAACCCAGCGGCGGGACCGCGCCGGATATCGCCGGTCAGGGGATCGCCAACCCCATCGCCCAGATCCTTTCCGCCGCCATGATGCTCCGCCTCTCCTGCGGCTGCGATGAGGCGGCCGCCGCCGTCGAGGCAGCCGTAGGCTCCGTCATCGCCTCCGGCCTGCGGACAGCGGATATCCATACGCCCGAGACCACCCTCGTCGGCACGCGGGAGATGGGCGACGCGATTGCCGCAGCCGTGTGAGCTGCTGCTCCCTGCCACTGGGCATAAAAGGAAATCGACGCATCCGGCAAGGATAGCCTTGACGGCCCCGCTCTGGAAAACCAAGCTGGCGGTTTGGGCTGGGAATGCCTTTCCTCGGCGACGGGGGGACGCAGGCCCGCCGATCACACGCAAATTTTACCAAACCACTATTACTGATGTTCGACAATCTTCTGGGATTTTTTTCAAACGACATCGGCATCGACCTCGGAACCGCCAACACGCTCGTCTATGTCAAAGACCACGGCATCGTGTTGAGGGAACCCTCGGTCGTTGCCGTTCAACAGGGCACCAACCGCGTGCTGGCCGTCGGCGACGAGGCCAAGCGCATGCTCGGACGCACGCCGGGCAACATCGTGGCCATTCGCCCGCTCAAGGATGGCGTCATCGCCGACTTTGAAATTACCGAGGCCATGCTCCGGCACTTTATCAGCAAGGTCCACAACCGCCGCCGAATGGTCCGCCCCCGCGTCGTCATCGCAGTTCCCAGCGGGATCACGGAAGTCGAGAAGCGCGCGGTCAAGGACTCGGCCACCCACGCCGGTGCCCGCGAAGTCTACCTGATCGAGGAGCCGATGGCTGCTGCGATCGGTGTCGGGCTTCCGGTTCAGGATGCCGCAGGCAACATGATCATCGACATCGGCGGCGGCACGACCGAGGTTGCCCTCATCTCGCTTTCCGGCATCGTCTTCAGCCGCAGCGTGCGCGTGGCCGGCGATGAGCTCGACGAAGCCATCACCAACTACATGAAGCGGGCCTACAACCTGATGATCGGCGAGCGCACCTCCGAGGAAATCAAAATTAAAATTGGATCCGCCTTTAAACTCGAAAAAGAGACATCGATGGAGGTCAAGGGACGGGATCTGGTCGCCGGCCTTCCGAAAACAATATCGATCTCCTCTCAGGAGGTTCGCGAGGCGCTTATGGAGCCGCTCTCCACGATCGTGGACTCCGTGCGCATCACCCTCGAGCGCTGCCCCCCCGAGCTTTCCGCCGATCTGGTGGACCGCGGCCTCGTGCTCGCCGGTGGCGGGGCGCTCCTCCGCGGCCTCGACAAGCTTCTTGCCGAAGAAACCGGACTTCCGGTTCACGTCGCCGAGGATCCCCTCAGCGCTGTTGCCGAGGGAACGGGCCGGGCCCTGTCCGAACTGAAATTCCTCCGCGCCGTCTCCTCCGAGCGCCCTCATCCGTGAATAGCCGGGGGGCCAGCCTCCCCGAATCCGCATGAAGAAGCTCAACATCATTCTGTTGCTGGTGGTGGTCGCGGTCGCGGTTTACCTCTCCGTGCTCCCGCCCGGCGCGATGCAATCCCTCCAAGCCAGCTTCCTCTCCGTCCTGGCCCCCTTCCTTCGCACCGGAACGGCTGTCCAGACCCAATTGGGAAACGTCGGCAAGGGCCTGAAAACGCTGGATGAGCTGGAGGTCGACAACCGCCGCCTCTCGGAAGAAAACCGCGAGCTCCTCGCCACCAACAACCTCCTGCGAGATATCGAGGCCGAAAACAACAAGCTCCGCTCCGCCCTCGAATACCGCGAGCGCTCGGTCTTCAAACTGCTCCCGGCCCGCATCATCGGTCGGGACTCCTCCACATGGTGGAATACGGTCAAAATCAACCGTGGCTTCGAGGAGGGCGTCGAGACCGACCAGCCGGTCCTCACCGAGGTTGGGCTCGTCGGAAAAGTCACCACCGTCGCTAAAAATGAGTCCATCATCGTTCTCATCACCGACGAAACCTGCCGCGTGGCCTCCAAGATCGAGGGCTCGCGCGAACAGGGAATCTTGTCCGGAAAGCGGATTCAGGAAAGCGGCACCGCCGGCGAGCTCCAACTGAATTTTCTGACAAAAAACGCCGCTCTTGAGCCAGGGCAAAAAGTCTATACCGCAGGCGTGAGCAACGGGGTCTTCCCGTCGGGGATTCTCCTCGGCACGGTGAAGGAATTCCGAACCCGTCCGCTCGATGGCCAGGCCGTTGTCGACCCGGCGGTGGATCTTTCCCAAACCGAGGACGTTTTTGTCGTTGTGGGGGCAAAATGAGAGTGGCGGCCGGACTCCTCGCCACCTTTCTCGGGGTCTTTCTCGCCCTGCTCCTCCAGCAGGCCTTCCCTCCGGTCTATGCCCTCCACGGGTCCCGGCTGCTTCTCGTCCCCGCCATCTTCTGCCTCGCGGCCGTCAGCCTTCCATTCCCTGCCATGCTCGCCGCCGCTCTCTTTACCGGCTTCGTTTGCGACCTCGCCTACCTCCATGTCGTCGGCGGGCAGGTTGAAATTGCGCTCGGCTGCTCTATTATCTTCTTTGTGATTCTTGGTAGCATAGCAAATGGCTTTCATCCTTCTTTCGAACGGGGACGTTGGTGGCCGCTCATTCCCCTCTCGACCGTTGGCACCTCGGCCTACATTCTCCTCCAGTTCGCCATGATCTCGCTCCGAAGACAAAGCTTCGAGTTTGGGGACGTGGTCGCCTGGCGGATCCTCATACCGGGGGCCCTCGCCGCCGTCTTTTCTGTGGCCCTCTATTTTGCCGTCCGTCAATTGGCCGGACTTCTTCCATCTTCCCCCTTCCCAAGGAGGGGGTTCTGAAACCATGAAGCGTACCCGCTCATCGGCCCGCATCCTCTTTCTGGCTCTCCTTATGCTCGTGGCCCTCGGAGGGATCACCCTGCGTCTCTGGTACGTCCAGATCGCCCGCGGTGCTGAATACACCGCCCGCATCGGCAACCGCTCCCAGGTCTCTGTCCGCATCCCCGCCGTCCGCGGCGAAATCCTCGACCGCAACGGCATCAAGCTCGTCGAAAACCGTGCCAGCTTCGAGGTCGATTTCTACCTGCCCGACATGGTGCGCGCCTACCGCGACTCAAAGGGCTCCGTCCCCACGGTCACCTACCGCGGCCGCGTCCACAACATGCCGCGAGACCTGAAGGAGGCCGACGTCGTTAAAATCGTCTCCGATGAAGTCATCCCCCGCCTTGAGGAGCTCGGCGTGGCGGAGGACTTCAACTCCAGCGCCCTCCAAATCCACTACCGCAACAACCGCGAGGTCCCTTACAGCTACCGTCAGGATCTCGACTTCGAGCAGATGGCCGTGTTCTCGGAAAAAAACCTCGGCCTCCCCGGCGTGAACGTCACCGTCAAGCCGGTCCGCTGGTATGTCTATGGCTCCATGGCCGCCCACATCCTCGGTTATGTCGGCATGCCCAACGACCTCGACAAGCTCGCCGACATCCGCGATTTCAACTTTTACGAGCCCGACATGGAGGGCAAGGCCCAGATCGAACTCTACCTCAATGACGATCTCAAAGGCGAGCCGGGCGTCCGCATCCTCCAGCGCAACGTCAAGGGCATCATCGACGGGGAGGTCAGCCGCCGCGAACCGGTTCAGGGCAACAATGTCTTCCTCACGCTCGACGCCCGCATCCAATACATCACCGAGCAGGCCCTCCGCGCCGTCGGCCGTGGGGCCGCTGTCGTCATGGACCCGAATACCGGCGACATCCTCGCCATGGCCTCCGTGCCTTCCTACGACCCCAATGTGTTCATCCCCTCCATCGCCGCCAAGGACTGGAGCGAGCTCACCAAGGACGAGACCAATCCCCTCCTGAATCGAGCGATCAGCGCCTACGCTCCCGGCTCAACTTACAAAATCCCCATCGGCCTTGCCGGCCTCCGCGCCGGAGTGGGCGACCGCACGTTTAACTGCTCGGGCGGCGTCACCTACGGCAATAAATACATGAAGTGCTGGATCGCTGACAAAGGCGGCTCGCACGGCACGATCGGCCTCTCGGATGCCCTCAAGCTTTCCTGCAACGCCTTTTTCTACCAATACGGCAACGCGGCCGGCATCGACCAGATCGTCGCCACCGGCAACATGCTTGGCCTCGGACAAAAGTCCGGCCTCCCCCTCTCGGGCGAGGCTCCAGGCGTGCTGCCCGGCCCCGAGTGGCTCGCGCAGATCAACCCCCGCGCCCGCTGGTCTTCCGGCCTCACTGCCAACACCTCTATCGGCCAGGGCGACGTTCTGGCCACCCCCCTCCAGATGGCGGTCATCGCCGGAGCTGTCGCCAACGGAGGCTCGGTCTATTACCCAAGACTCATCGATCGTGTCGTTTCTCAGGACGGCACAATCGTTTCCCAGGACCCCGCCCGCGTTCGATCCAACCTCCTCGACGATGTCGGCCTCACCAAGGAACAGATCGAAAAAGTCCGCAAAGGCATGTGGAAAGTCGTTAATGAAGGCGGAGGCACCGCCGGCCGCGCCCGCATCAAGGGTTGGGAGGTCGCGGGCAAAACCGGCACCGCTCAGTTCTGGCGCTCCGGCGTCAAGGACAACCACACCTGGTTCGTGTCCTTTGCCCCCTACGATAATCCCAAATACGTCGTGGTTGTCTTTGTCCAGGGCGCCAAATCCGGTGGGGGCGTCTCGGCTCCCATCGCCGCGAAAATTCTCGAGGATATCAAAAAAATGGATGAAGGCGGAGACCCTCCACAACTCGCCGCGCTCGACCCCGCCAAGGGAAGCTTTAACTTTGTCGAAAGCGTAGACTTCGGACGCGACATCCCCGCCGCTACCACCATCGCCGATGACGGCGAAACCTCCGACTCCCCGGCTGATGCCACTGCCGCCTCCCAAGAGAACCGCCCCGCCGCCGAACCCAATGTCCGTCAAGATGCCGACGAACGCGGACGTGTCAAAAACCAGAACGGCAAGCCCAATGCCCTTCAAAAATTCTTCAATTTCCTCGGCGGCAAAAAAGAGAACAAGGACAGCGGATCCCGTTCGCAGAAACCCCCTCCAGCCGGCCGCCGGTGAACACCCTCACCCGGGCCCGCCTCGGCAGGCCCTCAACCTTCGAAAACACATGATTGAAACTGTAAAACGTATTTTGGGAATCCGAAAAAAAGCCACGGGCATCAAGCTCATCGTCAGCTGCGAAAAACTGGAGAAGCGCGTCGCCCTCCTCGAGAACAACAAGCTCGAAGAATACACGATCGAGCGCGAGACCGACCGCAATATTGTCGGCGGCATCTACAAGGGAAAAGTCCGCAACATCGAGCAGGGCATCAAGGCGATGTTTGTCGATATCGGGTTTGAAAAGAATGCCTTCCTCCAGTTCTGGGATGCCATTCCCGCCGCCCTCGACAGCGGAATCGAAACCGTCAGCCGCGGCGGCGAGGGAAAGAAAAAGAAGGGCCCCCGCATCACCCACAAGGACGTCCCCAACATCTACCCGGTCGGCTCAGATATCCTCGTCCAGGTCAAAAAGGGCCCCATCAGCAACAAGGGGCCCCGCATCACCACCGACATCAGCCTCGCCGGACGCTACCTCGTCCTCATGCCGTTCAATGACCAGTTCGGCATATCCCGGAAAATTGACGATCCGAAGGAGCGTGAACGCCTGCGCAAAATCCTCCGCGAGCTCGACGTGCCCGAGGGCATGGGCGTCATCATGCGCACGGTCGGGGCCGGCCAGCGGGCTCGGTATTTCGTCCGCGACCTGAGCATCCTCCTTGAGCAGTGGGCTGCCGTGCAGACCGGCCTCGAGGAAAAAAATGCCCCCGCCTGCCTCTTCGAAGAACCCGACCTCATCGACCGCACGGTTCGCGACTTCCTCACGGACGAGATCGATGCCGTCATCGTGGATGACGCCAAGGCCGCCGAGCGCATGCAGGCCCTCGTCGGACAGGTCTCCAAACGCGCAAAAAAATCCATCCAGCACTACACCGGTGCCCAGCCGGTCTTCGACTGCTTCGGCGTTCAGGCCCAGATCGACGCGGCATTCCATCGCCAGGTCTGGCTTCCCTGCGGCGGCTATATCGTCATCGATGAGACCGAGGCCATGATCTCCGTGGATGTCAATACCGGTCGCAACAAGGGCAGCCGCGACATGGAAAAAACCATTCTCCAGACGAACCTCGAGGCGGCGGATGAAATCACCCGCCAGCTTCGCCTGCGCAACATTGGCGGACTGGTCGTCAGCGACTTCATCGACATGAAAAGCCGCAAGGACCAGCAGGCGGTCTATCAGCGCGTGAGGGAGCGCCTCAAGCGCGACAAGGCCCGCACGCACGTCCTCCCCATCTCCCAACTCGGACTCATGGAGATGACCCGCCAGCGCGCCAACGAAAGCCTCGCCAGCGCCATCTTCGTACCCTGCCCACACTGCGCCGGCAAGGGCCTCATCAAGAGCCCCATGACCATGAGCGTCGAGCTCCAGCGTGACCTCCACTCCGTCATGCGCAAATACCAGGACACCGTCCACGAGGTCAAGGTCACCGTCCATCCCGACCTTCTCAACCGCCTCCGCACCGATGACGAAGACCACCTGGTCGAGATCGAACGCCGCTACGCCGGACGCCTCTCGTTCCGCTCTGATCCGACTTTCCACCAGGAAAAATACGTCATCACCAATGGCCTGACCGGAGACGAGCTCAAAGCCTGACCTGCATCGGCCTGCCTCGTGGCCCACAACGATTTAGTCTTCGCAGATGCTCACGAAAGTCTTCTCCGCCGCGCTCCAGGGAGTGGATGCGGTCCTTATTGAAATTGAGGTGAATACCGGCTCGGGCGACCCGAAGATCATTGTCGTCGGGCTTCCGGACACCGCCGTGAAGGAGAGCAAAGACCGCGTCACGACAGCCATTGCCAACAGCGCTTTCAAATGGCCGCGCGAGCGCACCACCATCAACCTCGCCCCAGCCGACATCAAAAAAGAGGGCCCCAGCTTCGATCTGCCGATTGCCATCGGCATGATCGCCGCCGCCCGCAAGGAGGACGTTCCGCGTCTCGAGCGCTGCGTGGTTGCCGGGGAACTCGCGCTCAACGGCGAAATCCGCCCGATCAAGGGTGCTCTCCCGATCGCGCTGGAAGCCCGCCAGCAGGGGAAAAAGGCCGTCGTCCTCCCGGCAGCCAATGCTCCCGAAGCGGCCATTGTCGAAGGCATCGAAGTCTTCGGCGTGCACAACCTTCGCGAGGCCTATGAGTTTTTAACACGAAAAGTCGAACGGATGCCTGTACGTGGCGATGCCGCCTCCCGACTCGCGGGCGGGCTTTCTTACGAGGTCGATTTTTCCGAGGTCAAAGGCCAGTTCCAAGTGAAGCGTGCCATCGAGATCGCAGTCGCTGGCGGCCACAACATCCTCATAGGGGGATACAATAACCCACTTTAGTAACGCTGTCCAGTATCATTTTTAATCGCGTCGTCACATTTCTGCGATTGGCCACTACTTTGGGCCCTTGACTATATCTTTCATCAGTTTCTTGGCCTTTAGCAGGTCACGCTGATAATTTTCTTCCTCACGGAGTTCTTTTAGCAGTTTCTCCACGGCCAGCTTCTTTTGCTGTTTCGCCAAGGTTTGTATCTGGGCTGCGTGCTGTAGTTGCTCGGCGTTTCGCTTGAAGAGTCGGTCGATTATTGCCTTCGCGGACTCGCATTGCTTTTTGAGGTAGGTCTGCATGTTATTGTCATTCTTTGCGACCCGCTCTGCTTCCTCCGATTGCTTCTGCTTGGTTTCTGCCTCAAGCCGGAGCTTCAGGAGGGGGAAGATTGTATCATCCCCATCGGAGGCGTCAGATGTGGAGAGCGGGACATACAGAATTCCCGTGTAACCCGTAGGGCCGGGGATGCTGCGGGAACGCCAGCTTACCCAACCTAGTTCGAGGGCAAGTCGGAATTGGCAGGAACGAATGAAATCGTGGTTGGCCGCCGAGTCCATCTGGTGGACGGCTCCGGTATCCGCTTCACCATTGCCAAGCTGAAGGATGTGGGTTCCTTCGCAGATTGTTACGTCAACGACTTCTGAAGCATCGCGTTGGGTTCTCTTGATTGTGTCTTTGGGAATGTTGGGTTGGTTTTGGTATGGCATAGTTTTGGATGTTTGGCGGGTTTACAGCTACAGGGTTGGAGTTGTGAACTAGGAAGAAGTCTGGAGTTTTGCAGGGGGTTCAAAGGGGGGCTTCGCCCCCCTTTGCAAGATGGG
>JBGSJQ010000022.1:0-20195 GCA_041741775.1 Terrimicrobiaceae bacterium
GGCTGAAAATCGCGGCTCTGCCGCAAGAAACCGAGGAGAACACCTTGCCAAAAACGCCGAAAATGAACTAAAAAAAACCGTGTCCAAGGTGGTGCACTTTGAAGTGACCCGAGGTGGTGCATTTTGAAGTGACCGCTGACAGTCTTTATCCGGCAGTTCTGGAGCAACATCGGCCGGGAGTAACCCGCAGGTCCCGGCGGAAGCCTCCACTTGCTTCATCAAATCCTCGAAATCCTTCAGAGCGGCGGGAAATTTTGCCTCAAGGTTGCGCTTCGCTTCTCCCACCACATATCCGTCCGCCACCAGAATATGGCCGTATGCGGATAGCTTCAGCAGAAGGGCGCACACCGCACCGTCGCTTTTCCCGGCGGAAAAGAGGATGTTGGCATCAAGAAAGATCCGCATCAGGGGCCTATTTTCGAGCCTGCCCGGCCATGACCTGAGCCAGTTCGGCTTCCGCTGCGTCAAACTCCGCCACCCGCTCAGGCGTGTAGATTTCAACCGGGAGCGTTAACGCGGGGCGGAGGAGGATCCCCTCCGACGTTGTTTCTGCAATGAGGCTGTCCTGCGGGCGAATTCCCGCCGCTTTCCTCATTTCTGCTGGTAGTGCGATCAGGCCACGACCGGAAACAGAAATGGTGTCGGGGCCGGAGCAAAAGTGAACTGAGACGGAGCAAAAGTGGAATTCTCATTCGGAGGCCCATATTCGAGTTGACTCCCGCATAAATGCAGTCTCGGAGGAGGCCGGAGCGTAGCGAAGGCCGACGGAGAGACTGCATTTATGCGGCGGAAAATCCCCCCTCCTCCTCAACGGTAGCTGGCGGTTCGTTTCGGATCGCCTGCTCATCCTCACCCAGCGACATTCATGCCTTGAAAAGCATCAGATCATTCACCGCCTGCCGTCGGATTTCGTTCTTCGGATCCTTTCAGATTTCAACGCCCGTCACCTGGATGCCGACCAAGCTGCCCATGCCCTGGGGATCGGCAAAACCCGTCTCTACCAGCTCCGCAGTTCGTGGCTGAGCAGGGGACATTGCTTCCAGCCCGGCTCCAGTGGCGGGGACCATCTCAGCCCCTGGCCGCCGGAGGTTCTTGCTTTTCTGGAAAGCTTTCTGCCGCTCCAAAATCCGCCCAATTACCAACTCGTCAGCGACGAACTGTTGCGCCTCTGTGGCTTCTCCCGCGCTCGTTCCAGTGTTGAAGCTTTCGTCAAAACTCATTTCCCGCATCTCGTTCCCACTCCTGAACGAAAACCGCGCACCTACCGGCGTTTCCGCCGCGCCAAGATCGGCGATCTCTGGCAGCATGACAGCTCGATCCACCAGTGGTGGCCGGCTCCAGCCAAGCAGGTTCTCCTCCTCAGCGTTGACGACCATTCCGGCCTCAACATCGCCGGGCGTTTCGTTGCTTCCGACACCACGTGGAACCACTTCTCCCACTTCCGCGCCGCCTTCGAAAATCACGGGATACCTCAATCCATCTATACCGATGGCCTGAGTCTTTTTGGTCCCAGTTCCAGCAATGACCACTCCGATCCCAGGAGCGAGTTCCAGCGCGCCCTGCGAGCCCTGGGCATCGCTCATCTCGTTGCCCCAAGTCCTCAGGCCAAAGGAAAAATCGAACGTCGCTTCGGCACTTTCCAAGGCCGCCTGGTTACTCTTATGGCCCATGCCAAAGTGCGCGATTGGCTCCATGCTGACAAAATCCTTCAAATGGAACTCGCCCGCCAAAACCAAACCAAAAGCCGAGCCACCGATCTCGTGCCTATCGCTGTTTGGCGGGAGGCTCTTCTGGAAAATAGCGGCTCCCTGCGGGCCTGCCCTCCCCCGACCCTTCTCGATCTTCACCTCTCTTTGCGAACCTCGCGAAGAGTCAACAATGACCACACCATCGATTTTGAAGGGCGCACCTACGAGATCGCATCGACCAAACGCCGGGCCGTGACCGTCATACACCATCCAAACCGGTGTTTTTGGGTCTGTGAGCACTCTCCAAAAAACGTATGGCCCACGGTGTTAGCTTCTTACACACTCTGAAATCTGTTCACTTTTGCTCCGGCAAAAATTCCACTTTTGCTCCGTCGCCGACAAGCCGACGCTCAATCCTTGAACAAACTCAGGATACTTGGCAATGTAGCGCGCGAGGAAGTCGCGTTCACAGCGGAAGGCGAGAAAACGATGCAACTGCCACACCACCATTCTTTCCGTCGAATCAATTCCTGCCAAGCGAGTGATGAGCGAATCATAACGGTCTGACGGAACGATGACCTTCACGCCTTGGACACCGACATCCCCGCATGTCACCTCACCGAACAACCGATCGACAGGCGCACCAGCCAGGTAGATATCCATCAGCTCTCGGTCTTCCGAAATGACTGAGGCGAAAGCGTCGCGAACGGTCGGGTGCTTGAAGCGCCATGAGAATACCCCGCCCTGGATCGACTGAAGGATCAGGCTTCCATCCAGCGCATTCAGCGCGTTCCGGACATCAGCAGTTGAACCGCCGATCAGCGAAACAGCCCGCTCTTCATCCTCATTCATCTTGACGGGGCTCGGCAAAATCCCTCCGCGCATGAATACCAGCGCCAAAGCAGAACGGCTTCCCGTGTCTATTGTGCGGACGATTTCACAAAGGAGTTCGACTGGACGAGCGACGAACTCGTCGAGTCCTGCCTTGGTAACAACCAGCCGCTTCGTGAAGAGAGGGTTGCCCAATCTGCGCGCGATTTCCGGACTGAAGTTTGGGTGTGCGGCGACATCAGTGAGAAACGGTTTAAGCTGCCGCTTAAATGCCGTCGGTTGCCTACCAAGGCGGACGTGGTTGTACAGGATTTGTTCGCGTTCTTCCTTGCTAAGCTGCTCGACGTGAATCACTACTTGTGATTCACGGAGCACGGGGAGTGCTGATTCTTTGAGGTGTTGGCGGGCCGAATGGTAAATGTAGTTGCGAGAAGTGAATAGCACCCGTGCCCCGCGCCGAATCGCTGCCTGCATGTGTGGGAATACCCTATTCCATGCAGTTGCGCTCGACCAATCGAATTGAGTCGCCCCGAAGGCGTCATCCACCCAGAAAAACTGCTTCGGTTCATGGGGATTCGAGTGCGCCACAAAATCATCGGCATCGCGAACTTTGAAAGTAGAACATCCCCACTCGTCGAGCGCTCCGACGGCCAACGCAGCCGCGATGGTCGATTTGCCGCAAGCTGGTTCACCGAGTAGCAGGACAAAACCGTATTCAACCAATGCCTTGGCACTGCGCTGGTAGGCTTCAGTGATGACGAACTTCGCCAAGTCGTCGCCGAGCGCACTTAGGATCTCTTTGGCCTGACTGTGGGCTCGTTCGTCGAGAATCTGGCTTAGATCACCCAGACCGTAAACGCGGGGGACAAGCATTCGTAGCCTAGATGATTCGCGAATAATAAGGGCGATGCGGTCCACGCCATAGGCGGCGAACTGCTTGATGCCTGTGACTTGTTGGAAGGCTTCACGAATCTTTTCCTCCGCTACTCCCGTTAAGCGGGCATTGGTGAAAAGGAAGTAGTTGTCCGAAAGCCCCCGTGCGGCGAGACGCTTGGCCTTCTTCAATTCGTCTTTTAGGTCGGCAAGCTGAAGTTGTGTGTCCGCTTTTGCGGTGAACTTGCACTGAGCGGTAAAGGAGCCTTCAAAAGTCTCCCCATATTTGGGTTTCCACTTCCCATGAAATGCCCCATCTCGTCCACCGTCGTGGGAGTCAAAAAAACTCTGAACCGTTTGCCCCCAGACCTCACTCGTTATCGTGACGCAGAGATTTTGAAATGCCTTCCAACCCAGAGTGTGCAGTTCGTAAGCAACCTCCGTCGCTTGGACCTTCGGTCGGTTTGTTTGAGAGAGCGGCGACATCCTATAAGAGTTCTCCGACGAAGGCTTTTTGGAGGATGGACTGGCGGAGGCGGGCCATGCCAAGGATGAAGGTAGAATGGTGAATTAAGAACGAGGGCTTCATACCAATTCTCCTGTGAATGCTTTCTGCAAAATTGATTGCCGCAAACGCAGCGAACGGGCAAGGTTGTCGGACACCACCGACTCCAACTCCTCCACCACGCTCAACCGCCGCTCCACTTCCGCCACGATCTGCGTCTGTTCGGTGAGGGGTGGGAGAGGAAAAATAAACTTCGAAATTGTGGCGGCGTTTACATTCGGTTGGGCGACTGAAGTTGACCCGCGCACCAGAAGGCTCTGACCGGCCGGGGACATGAGAAACCGCAGGACATACTTGGGATTAACCAATTCTTTCTTGAAACGAAAGCGGATGAGGTAAGCGCTGGGAATTGCCGGTCCGTGCGATTCATCATAAAAGGCGCATTTCCCAATCGTCGCACCGGTTCTGGTAAGAACAATGTCGCCGTGAATTAGGCGGTATTTATCGGTTTCACCGTCTGACAGTTTGATGCGTGGTGCGTCTGTCAAACTAATCGAACCATCAAAAGTTATATCTGTGGTGCGGATGGTCGGCACACCAACTGAAGAGTAAGATTCTTTGCCGAAACGCGGGCCATAAAATGAGCTTTCTATTATTTCGCTGAACGTCGCGTTTTTCCATTTTACCCCAGTGGGGACGAGGCGGCCTTCGCAGGCGGCTTTGAGGACGGCGGCGCGGTAGCGTTTGAGATTGGCCTGCACCCGCCGCAACGCCGCCACCCCCGCTTCCAGCCGCGTGAATTGCTTCTCAATCTCCCCCACAATTCGCCGATGCTCCTTCAAGGGTGGGAGCGGCAAAGGAATGTCGGCAACGGTTCGCGACGATAGATGTTTGACGGTGACGGATGGCGTCTCGGCGTTGATGGCGCTGAGGTATCCGGGCAAAACGTAACGAAGGAGTTGCTTTGAATAGCGTGTCTCGTCAGGTGTGATCTTGCAGACTCGCTGGTTGAGGAGTGAAGGGCCGCCCGACCAGGCGGCGCAGTGAAAATCGCCGTCCATGCCGACAAGGATTTCACCGGGCTGAACAAGAAACGCCGGGTCAAAATCTCCGTTGTAAAACGTCTCCGTTTTTCCGGGGAGGATGTCGCGTATGCGAATGAGCGGTGTTCCCTTTTGCTTGGAGAACCGTGCCGACTCAAATGGATAGCCGTTGAGAATCGTCGCGACGTCTTTCAGCCGTGCCCGCTGCCAAGATGGATGGGCCGCGAGCAATCCGTTACGGTTCGCTGCGACCACGTCGTCAATATTGGCCGTGAAACTCATTTCGTATCCTTCACGTTCCCAAACAACCGTGCCAACCGATCAAAATCGGTATGGGCCCGCCAGCGCGGCATATCAGCTATCGGAAACAGGTCCGCATAACATACGTGGGAAAGTTTGGCATCTTCGTCCAGACCCACGCGATGGAAGGCGTCCTTGCAAGCAGCGGATTCAACGGGCTTGGAATGTCCAAGCACCTCCAGAAAGAACCCTTCGATGCAGGGTTGAAACCGGAAGGCGCGGGCCTTAAGTTGGCGAAGTGTTTTCTCGCCCTTGGGGCTCAGAGACCTATCCGCATCGAACACGACGGCGAGGTGATCGTGGGGAAAATGTTTCACCTGCCGTCGGGCATACTCAACGATCTTGTCGGGTGAGCCTCCGTGAGCAGGCCGGATCTCGGCCCGCAGATTGCATCCTCGGCTGAAGGTAGCTTTGAGGTAACGGCAGAAGGCAAACTCCGTGTCGCCCTCCACGACAACGAGGAGGGTGGTGCGAACGGATCTGTCAAATCGCTTCGGCATCAGAATTCGGGAACCCCTCCGTAGGCCCCGGCGTGGTATTTGGCGTAGAGGTTGTCTACGTTTCGGACGCCCTTGACGTCGTCGAGCCGGTAGGTCGTGCTGACGCCCCCGTCGTCCTTGTCCACGAGCTGGATCTGGTATTTCTCGAGTTGGGTGAGGATGTAGTCCGAGTGGCAGGAGAAGATGAGCTGGGCACCCCTGGGGTTGTGCTTGCGGGTGTAAAAGAGGTCCACCAGCACGGGGATCATGTGCGAGTGCAGCCCCACCTCGAACTCGTCAATGAAGGCGACACCGCCGGACTTGAGCACGGGCAGGATGTAGCGCAGCAGGACGAAGAGGGCCTGGGTGCCGCGGGATTCTTCGAAGAGCGGGAGGCGGAACTCCGTGTCGCCGTAACGGTGGATGCCAACTGGCACGTGGGACTCCTCTTCCTTGCCCTCGGGATTCAGGAGTTTGGTTTTCTCCAGGCGAATGCCGTGAAGCCCGAGCCCAAAGTTGGAAAGGCGGCGATTAACCCACTCGAGATGGTCCTCATGGGTCTCGAAGAATTCCGCAGTCTCAAGGATGTTTCCGATATCCGGATCGTGCCGGTCGCTGCGGCCGGAGGCGCACAGATTGCCGTAGCAAGCGGAGAAGGCCGCATCAATGCGCCGCGCCATCGTATTTTCCAGCAGCAGGGCTGTGGAGATGAAGGAGGCATTCTGCCGCTGGGGCACCTGTGCGGCATTTTCGCCAAATCCCAGGCTCTTGAAACGATAGTCGCTGCCGGTCCATTCCCGCTCGAAGACAGTAGCGAAACGCAGCTTCTTTTTCTGGAGCGATTCCCGCAGCACACGGCCTTCCCCGAGACTCAGGTCGTAGCGGTAGTGCTCCCCGGCCATCTCGAACTCGAGAAAGAGATCAGTGACCTTCTCGGGTGCGTCGGTGAATTGGAAATGCATCGAGGACCAAATCTCCGCGTCCGGCTTATGCTGGGCTGAGCGCACGATGAACCACTGGAGGAAGCCGAGCACCTTGAGCAGGTGCGTTTTTCCCGAGGCATTTGCCCCGAAGACTGCCATGACTGTGTTGGCTTTCTGTCCAGTCTGGTCCTCATGGAAAATCTCCCGCTCCCCGGCTTGGGGCTGAACGCGGAAATCCACCGAGAAGGAATTGCGGAAGGAGTAGAAATTACGACCACCAAACGAGTAGATCATGCGTAGATCGTAGTATAAAACACAAAACAGTCAATATTGTGACTGTATTTCATTTTAACTGCCATTTCGTCTGCATTCTTACTCCTCCATTTTGCCAGAGGGCGCTGATTCTTCGCGCAGAACTCTGGTTTCCGCATGGGAATGCCGGCCGCGGATGGCGAGTTCGCGTTCGCGCAGGGCGTCGAGCATGCGGAGCTTTTCGCCGATGGGACGCGCGGCCAGATCGCGGCGCAGGGCGCGTTTGCTTTCGAGGATTATTTGAAGGTCGAAGCTCATGGCGTTGCCAGAGGAATGGGACAGTTGGGACGCACTCGACGGATGGATTTCAGGAGGCATGAGGGCCGCTTCGTTGTTGGTGGGTCCGGGAGGCGAGGCGGGCGCGGGTCATTCGTTCGCGGAGTCCTCCTTCCTTGAGGAAGTCTTTTTCCAGTCTTCTGATTTGTTGGTCGAGCAGGTAGTTGGTTTGGTGGATCAGGCTGATGATGATATTGGCGACCACGTGACCGGGGCGGGTTTCGAGAATTGCGCGATAGGTGTCCCACGAGGAATTGGGTGATTTTCCCAACTTGCGCACATACAGGGCCTCGTTCGAGTCCTTCTCCCAAATCGGTTGGTCGACTGTGCGAAGATAGTCGCGGTAGTCTTCGAGCAGCTCCTCGAGGCTGGCGCGAGCGACATTTGTGAGCTTGAGTTCGGTTTCCTTGGAGGTGCCGCTCGCGCGGCTGCCTTCCAAGATGTTCTGCTTCCCCGAGCGCGCGGCCTGCACCATCTGGTCGTGCGTCCGGCTGCGCCGGTCCACAAAACGGTCGCAAAAGCGGACCGTGGCGTCATAGACGATGCGGGACTTTTGGAAGGAGAGCAGGTCTTCGTAGCCGCCGTGAGGAGGGATGAAGCCGGTTTCGGAGGACGGACGGGACTGAGGGGACGGACTCTGTGCGTCTGGCCCGTGTGTCCTATAAGTCCTGTATGGCTCTGGAGCTTTCACGCGGCAAGGACCTCGTTAAGTTCATCGAGCAACTTCGGCAGTTGCTCTCCAAAGAGCTGGTGCGCTTTGCCCAGACCACCGCGCTGGTTGAAAGGAGAGAGTTCCAAATCTTCCGGCTCGATGCTCAGGCTGGTGGCGATGTGGTCACGGATGAGGTTGAGCCAGGCGAGTTGTTCGGGGGTAAAAACCGAGCCTGCCTTGGCTTTGTCCATGAGCCACTCGGCAAAGCGTTCGGACACGGAGTCGGCGAAGGGGGCGAGGACGGGTTGTTGTTCCAGCGCGAAGCGGACGAGCGCGACGAGGTCGGCGAAGCGGCCGGCCTGCGAGCGGCCCTTGACCTTGCCGGGCTGGGCGGCAGCAAAGGCGTTCCAGAGATTGTCCTCGGTCCAGGCGGCGTGGTTGTCGCGGAGTTTCCTTTCCAGTTCCTTGAGCATCGGCTCGGTGAGGCGCACTTTATACGGGCGGCTGTAAAGGATTTGCAGGGCGGTGATCTCGGCTTTGTGCTGCTCGATGTAGTCACGGAACGACGTGGTGAGCTGCGTGCTGGTCTGCGCGCTCTTTTCCGCCGGGCCGGCGTAGATCAACTCGTCGCGGGAAATGATGTCGATCGTCTGATCGGCGGCTTTTTGGATTTTCTTGAGCAGGTTGCGGAGATCGGGGTTCGTGGCCAGTGGAGCGAGGGCCAATTTGATGAGTTGCTCGGTGGCCTGTTTCAGTTCTTTGGCGGTGGGCTCGGCATAAGAGTCGGCATTACCTCCCGCTTTGGCGGTCTCAAGAATTCTGTCCGGATCAACCGCCTCCAGCATGGCTTTGGCTATCCCGGAAAGCGTCTGTCCTTTGGCGACCTGCACGACTTCGGCCTCCACCTCGGCATCGAAGCGGCGTTCGAGGCGAATGAGGCGTCCGGCGAGGGATTCCACGGCGGCAACCTCGGTCGTGCCCAGCGCGGCGGCATCGAGGAGTTTTTCGAAGGTGACGGTGGGTTTCTTTTCCAGCGGGCGCGATTCGGTGAGGACCCGTTCACAGACCCCCACGGCATCAACGATCATGTAGCGGGTCTTGCGTTTGACGCCGGGGTTGACCTGCTCCATCTCGGTATCGGACACCACTCGCACGCCGCGGCCTTTCATCTGCTCGAAGAAATTCTTCGATGCGACGCTGCGCATGAAGAAGACGATTTCCAGCGGCTTGATGTCCGTGCCGGTGGCGATCATGTCCACGGTGACGGCGATGCGAGGATTGTAGCTGTTGCGGAAGGCGCTGAGAATTTCATCCGGCGAGAGGCTGGAAGCGCGCACCCAAGTCGGTTTCTCGATTACTTTGCCATCAGGCAGGGTTTCTTTCTCCACCGTGCGAACAAAGCCGGTGCGATAGGTGATCTTCTGGCAGAAGTCGTTCCCCTTGCCAAAGACCTCGCGGCAGATGCGGACGATGTCGTCGGCATGGGAGTCGTCTTTGGCGAAAATCAGCGTTTTTGGCAGATCGGTGCGGCCGGGGAACATTTCCGTGAACACGCGATCGCGGAACGTGCTGAGAACTTTGCGGATCTGGTCGATGGCCACGACATCGCGGTCAAGGGCGGCGGCATCATAGGCTAGAGGCTCATCGAGCTGCTCCCAGCGGACCTTTCGAGTCTGGCGGTCGCGTTTATCAACCCAGAACCCAGCCTCCACCTTCGAACCACCCTTCGTAATCGCGGTATTGATACGGTAGATGTCGCTGCCCACGTTCACGCCGTCGGCGACGGCTTTTTCGTGGTTGTATTCCATGACGAGGTTCTGTTTGAAGAACCCGAATGTCTGTTTGTTCGGTGTGGCGGTGAGGCCGATGAGCGAGGCGTCGAAGTACTCCAGCACCTGCCGCCAGAGGTTGTAGATCGAGCGGTGGCACTCGTCGGTGACGATGAAATCAAATTCCTCGATCGGAAACGCGGGGTTGTAATCGACCGGAACGGGTTGTTTGAAAAGGGTCTCTGCGGAGTCGATGGACAGGTCGTCGAGGTCGGGGGCGGGTTCCTTTTCCCCTTTGAGCATGGAATAGACACGCTGAATCGTGCCGATGACGACACGGGCAGATTTGTCGAGCGAGTTGCTGTTGAGATGCTGGACGATGTATTCCTCGGTGAACTTGTAGTTGTTCACCGGCGAGACGAATTGCTGGAATTCCTTCAGTGTCTGCCGACCGAGATTTCCGCGATCCACAAGGAAAAGGATACGCTTTGCGCCGCCGTATTTCACGAGGCGGTAGATGAAATTGACGGCGGTGTAGGTTTTTCCTGAACCCGTGGCCATTTGAATGAGCGCGCGTTGGCGGCCATCGGCGAAAGATTTTTCAAGTTTTGTGATTGCCTCGAACTGGGCAGGCCAGAGGGAGCCGAGGGCTAGCGGGGGAAACTCCTGCAGCCTTTGAGCCAGTTGGCGGTCCTGCTCCACCCAGGCGAGGAGGGTTTCCGGGCGATGAAACGAGAAGACCGGGCGGCTGCGTGGGTCGGGATCGAGTCGATTGGTGAAATAGGTCTCTGCGCCCGTGCTCTCGTAGCAGAACGGCAGCGGGGAGTGCCACGCCGGAAGACCGAACGGGATGCCATGGACGTATTTGGCGGACTGCCCTTCGGCACTGGTGAGCGTGATCCCCTCCGGCTTCGCTTCCACCGTTCCGATGGCTTTGCTGTCCACGAAAAGCGTGTAATCCGGTTCGCCAGTTTTGAACGACAGCTCGCAGACGGCGACACCCAGGGATGCCGAGAGATTGATGTTGGCTTTTGTCTGAACCGACCAGCCCGCCGCTACGAGCATGGCATCAATTGTTTCCCGCGCGAGTTCCTCTGGAGTGTGAGCTGCCATTCAACCCTTGGATGTTCCGACGAGAACGCGATTCTCTGGATCTTCGATGATTTCGAGGAGGAAGCGCATGATGTCCCGGGCGTTATAAGGGAAATTGAGGCCGCCGTTCAAGCGCCGAAGCAGGCTCGAGTCGAGGACTCGCAGACTCCAGCAGGCTGAGCTCGTTGCCGATGAGTGGGTTTGCCCGTTGCCGATGCGCCCGGAGCTGAAACTCAATGGGCGTTTGGCTTTTCCTCAGGCTTTCTGACCACTGGCTCCAGACCGGCGGCAAGGGCGCGGGCGACAGCCTTGGCCGCAGCGCGTTTGAAGGCAGCCTCGGCTCCGATGAAGTCGGGATCGTTCAGCGGTTGGACCGGCGGGCGAGTGGTCTCGGGCCTTTCGTATTTGGCGGAATCCTCCATGAGTGGGTGCTGTGGCCTGTTGTCACCGGCCTCGATGAGTGAGGGCGGACATTGAGAACCATCATAGATCGACCTTGGCGTCGCAGACCAGTTGACCGCCTGAGTGGAGAGGGGCCCTACCGGATGACGGGGACGCCGTCGCGGAGCATTTGCTCGACGAAGCCGGTGTGGTATTTGCCTTTGCGGAACTCGGAGTTGCGCATGATCGCCTGTTGGAAGGGGATGGTGGTCTTGATGCCAGTGATCATGTATTCGCCCAAGGCGCGGGACATCCGGCGGATGCAGGCCTCGCGGCTGGATGCGCTGGCGATGACTTTGGCGATCATCGAGTCGTAGTGGGGTGGGATCGGATAACCGGCGTAGGCGTGGGAATCGATGCGCACGCCGCGACCGCCCGGGGCGTAGTAAAGCTCGATGTTGCCGGGGCAGGGCTGGAAGTTCTTTTCGGGGTCCTCCGCGTTGATCCGGCACTCAATGGCATGGTGGCGGGGGCGGGCGTTGACGACGTAGTCGCTGAGGTGCTCACCGGCGGCCACCTGGATCTGCTGCTTCACAAGGTCGCATCCGTAAACCTCCTCGGTGATCGGGTGCTCGACCTGGATGCGGGTGTTCATCTCCATGAAGTAGAAGTTGCCGTCATCATCCACGAGATACTCAATCGTGCCGGCGTTCGTGTAGCCGACATTTTCGCAGAGCTGGATCGAGGCCTCTCCCATGCGTTTGCGGAGGTCGGCGGTCATGAGCGGCGAGGGGCATTCCTCGACGATTTTCTGGTTGCGGCGCTGGAGCGAGCAGTCGCGCTCGCCGAGGTGAACGATCCGGCCGTGTTCGTCCCCGAACACCTGGAATTCGATATGGTGGGGGTTGACGATGAATTTCTCGATGTAAACGGCAGCATTGCCAAAGGCTTTCTCGGCCTCCAGGCGGGCTGAATGATATCCCTGCACGAGGCTGCCCTCGTTGCTCGCGATGCGCATGCCGCGTCCGCCGCCACCGGCGACCGCTTTGATCATGACCGGATAGCCGATCTTACGGGCAACTTTAATCGCCTCCGCCTCGGAGTCCACCGTGCCATCGCTGCCGGGGGAGATGGGGACATTTGCCTTGCGGGCGCACTCGCGAGCGGAATTCTTGTCGCCCATGAGGCGGATGGCACTGGCCGGAGGCCCGATAAACTTGATATTGCAGCTAGCGCAGACGTCGGCGAAGTGCGCGTTTTCCGCGAGAAATCCGTAGCCCGGATGGATGGCGTCGACATCGGCGATCTCGGCCGCACTGATGATGCGGTCCATTTTGAGGTAGCTGTCCGAGCTGGCGGCGGGGCCGATGCAGATCGCTTCATCCGCGAGTTGGACGTGGAGGCTGTCGATGTCGGGCTCGGAATAGACGGCGACCGACTGGACGCCCAATTCTTTACAGGCCCGGATAATGCGCAGCGCGATCTCGCCCCGGTTGGCGATCAGGATTTTTTTGAACATGGGCTATTTCAGGCGGAAGAGGGCCTGGCCGAACTGGACGGGCTTGCCATTTTCTGCGCAAACCTCGACGACGGTTCCGGAGACTTCTGCCTTGATCTCATTCATGACCTTCATGGCCTCGATGATGCAGACGACGGTGTCGGGGGTGACGGTCTGCCCGACAGTAAGAAACGCGGGGGAGTCCGGGGAGGGGCTGGCGTAGAAGGTGCCGACCATGGGCGATTTGATCTCGATCCCGGCTTCGACGGCAGCGGGCGGAGGCGTCGCAGGCGCGGCTGCTGCCGTGGGAGTGGGAGCTGCCGCCGGGGCGGCTCCTGAGGTCACAAAGTGAACCGGACCTCCGGCCTCACTAGTCTTAAGAGTGATTTTAAAGCCTTCCCGCTCCATTTTGAAGACGGCGACCCCGTTCTTTTTCATGAGGTCGATGAGAGTGCGAATTTCTTTGAGGTCCATTCGAGGTGTAGTGTGTTTTTGACTGACAGCAAAATTCTGACATGCGCGGCTCATCGCGGTCAAGACATTGAATGTAACGATTCTGTCGGATTTGAGTCTCCTTCAGGGCTTTCAAAGCCCCGCCCAAGGCTCCCAAGGATGCGGGCGCTGAGTCTCATACACCCTTATCCGGCATGCCCCGGAGCAGGACGATACCGCATCCCACCCAGACGGCGGCAAGGGCAATGGAGCCGGACCACATGCGCAGCATGAGGCACATCGGCAGGAGGAAGGTGGTGATTTGCCAGAGCAAGGCGGCGAGCAGGCGCAGGACGTCGGCGCGGTGTTCGGTTCGGTGCGGGGATTTCCACTCCTGCGGCCACCAGCCCATGGGGTGGATTTTTTGGTAGAAGGTTTTCATTGTGGAGGCGGCGGTCGGGGCCGTGAGGAGGGTGAGCACGATTGAGGCGGCTGTGGAGACGCCGGCGACAAGAGCGAGATTGAGAACCTCGGGGAGGGGGTGGCCGGAAGCCGCTGAGAGGTGACACCCCAGGGCGGCGGCAAAGCCGGCCAGCACGCCGGCCGTGAATCCCGCTCCATTGAAGCGGCCCCAGAACCATCGCAGGGCAAAGGGGACGAGGAAGGCTGGGAACAGGTTCGTTACGATGGCCACCCAGACTCCGAGCACTGACTCGACCTGCCATGCCAGAACCAGCCCGACGAGGACAATTGCGAACGAGGCGACATAGCCTGCCCGCACCAGCTCGTGCTGGGGTGCCGTGGGGCGGAGGGGCTGGTAGAGGTCGCGCACGACATACGATGCCCCGGCGTTGATCGTGCTGTCGAAGGTGGACATGGCCGCAGCCAGAAGGGCCGCGATGATGAGCCCCCGCACTCCGGCAGGAAAAAGATCCGAAGCGAGAAGCCTCGGCAGGATTTCTTCGGGATGGGCCACGCTGAGCCCCTGGCTGGTGGCCAGAATGACAAAGCCAAGGATGAGCGGCCAGCGGACGGCGAAAAGCACAATCCAGAGCATGCTCATCTTGACGCAATCCCTCTCGCTGGCTGCCGCATAAAAACGCTGGGCCATATACGCCGATCCTCCGCTGCCGCCGAGGCCTTCGAGCAATCCCTTCGCCGCCCAGAACAAAAGAAAGAAACCAAAGAACCGATAGTCCGAGATCACCTCGCCGGAGGGCCCCATCTGCACCAATCGCTCGTCGAACCAGCGAGGCAGGATGGTGTTGAACTGAGCGCCGGGCCAGGCGGAAAGGATTTCGGGCGAATAGACAAGGCAAGCGTTGACCGCCACATAGATGGCGGCACCGACGATGAGTGCCGCCTGCAGGACATCCGTCCACACCACCCCGTAGAGGCCGCTCAGCATCGTGTAGATCAGGGCCACGGCGAGCATGATCACCTGACAGGTGCGCTCGTCGAAAGGCAAAAACACGGCCAGAAACTTGCCTGCGGCACTCAGGAAAAAGACAACCATCCCGATGGTGATCACGAGGTAGGTGATCGTTGCCGTGACTCTCGCCGCGCGGCCCTGCCACCCGCTCCCGAAGCGCAGCTCCATCCATTCGGCCGTCGTCATCACGCAGCTCCTGCGGTGCCATTTTCCCATGAACGCGAGAAAGACCGCGATCGGCAGCACGACTCCGCCGCGGAACTCGATGAAGAACCCCTGCAGACCGAACATCGTGATCATCGCAACCAGCATCATCGTGCCCGCGACGTCGAGATTGCTCGACATGCCCGAAGCGCCGAGCACCCACCAGGGAAGTTTGCGCCCGCCAAGAAAGTAGCTTTCCAGGTCGGTGCCCGCTTTTTTCGAGAGGAGAAATCCCACCAGCAACAGCATGGCAAGATAGCCTCCAACGATGACGTAATCGATCGTTGCCATCCGACGACCTTACCACTGTAGTCAAATCCAACGCGGCGGGATTTTTGAGTAGAGTAGGGAGGCTCCCTCGTTAGGATCCTTGTCCTGTCGCCCAGATTTCCCTACGGCCCCTCTGCCCCCGCGTCGCCTTCCGGCAGCCGGGAGGCTTTTTCGATGAGGGTGAGGAATTCAGCGCGGTGGCTGCCGGGGTCTTCACCGAGGTTGCGGCGGGCGGTGGAGAGGAGATCTTTCCATGTGACCGTTTCCGATCCGGGCGTCTGGCGCAGTTTCATTCCAAAGGCGGCGACGGCGGCGGCGAACTGGAAGTCGGCGCTGGCCTCCGGGAAGGGGCGGACTTCGTTTTCCCGCAAGGGGGTTTCGATGAGCTTGCTGGTGTCGCCGGTCGGGTCCTTGTAGCGGAGCTTGAGGGTCAGGAGGTCTTCTGAGGACGAGGCGGCTTCGCGCGTTGTGGACTGGTATTTCAGAGGATCGACCGAGGGGGCGCCGGGGACAGGGGATCCGGCGGGGACGATTTCGTAGAGCGCCGTCACGGAGTGTCCGGCTCCGATCTCGCCGGCATCCTTCCGGTCGTCGTTGAAGTCCTCCTTGGCGAGAAGGCGGTTCTCGTAGCCGATGAGCCGGTAGGCGGCCACGCGGGCCGGGTTGAACTCGACCTGGATTTTCACATCTTTGGCAATCGTGAACAGCGTGCCGCCCATTTCATCGACGAGGACTTTGCGGCCTTCGGCAAACGAGTCGATGTAGGCGTAGTTCCCGTTGCCTTTGTCGGCCAATTTTTCCATGGTCGAGTCCTTGAGGTTTCCGCTTCCAAAGCCGAGAACCGAGAGGAAGATCCCCGAGGCGCGTTCCTTTTCGATGAGTTCAACGAGCGAGCTTTGGCTGGTGGTGCCGACGTTGAAGTCGCCGTCCGTGCAGAGGATCACGCGGTTCGTGCCCTCTGGAAGAAATTGATTGCGGGCCGTCTGGTAGGCCAGACGGATGCCTTCCGCGCCATTTGTGGATCCCCCGGTGCCGAGGCGTTCGAGGGCGGAAAGGATCGTGGCTGTGTCCGAGCCAGGGGTCGGGGGGAGAACGAGCCCGGCGGCTCCGGCATAGACCGCGATGGACACGCGATCATTCTCACCGAGGTTTTTGGCAAGCTCCGCGAGGCTGCGCTTCAGGAGCGGCAGTTTGTTTTCCGGCTGCATGGATCCGGAGACGTCAATGAGGAAGACCAGGTTTGCGGCGGGGCGTTTAGCCGGGTCCAGCTTGCGGCCCTGGATTCCGATCCTCACGAGCTCGAGGGAGGAGTTCCATGGAGCCCGGGCGGTTTCCACGTTGACGGAGAACGGTCTTCCATCATCCGGCTGCGGATAGCTGTAGGAGAAGTAGTTCAGCATCTCCTCGATGCGCACAGCGCCCTTTGGCGGAAGCTGGCCGTCGTTGAGGAAACGCCGCACGTTGGCGTAGCTGGCCGTATCCACATCGATCGAGAACGTCGAGAGCGGGGTCGTCTTCGCTTCCAGGAAGCGGTTTTCCTCCACCGCGTCGTAGGCTTCGGTGTTGAATTCGCCGCGGGAGCGCATGGGGGTGGCAAGGGATCCGCTTCCGGAGCCCGTTCCCCAGTTGCTCGTAAAGGTTTGAATTCGGGACACTTTGTCGGATCTCAGCGCCTCGGCGCTGGCAACCCGGCTTGCGCCAACGGACAAGGCAGGGCCCATTTGCGGTGCGGGAGCCGATGAGCCGGCCATCGCAACCAATGACGCGCTGGGAGCTGAAGTGGGAGCGATGATTTCCTCTTTGATTCGCC
The DNA here is from genome assembly GCA_041741775.1 of Terrimicrobiaceae bacterium. Classification (GTDB taxonomy): domain Bacteria; phylum Verrucomicrobiota; class Verrucomicrobiia; order Chthoniobacterales; family Terrimicrobiaceae; genus QYQL01. The sequence goes on from JBGSJQ010000022.1 coordinate 16,771, forward strand.
GATCACTTTTGGCCAGCGCATCTTTGTCGTCCAGAGCGGGAGTCGACTTGAAAAAGGCAGTTGAGCCCCCTGCATCGGCCAGAAGAGGAAGCGTCTGTGATTCCGTTAAACTCACAGGGAGGCTTTCTGCCAAAAGGGGTTGCGGCGGGAGCGTCGGCGGAGTCTGGACAAGGAATCCTGACGCGCGGCTTTCCGCATCCGCCGGATCGGCCGTGTGAAACATCGTCCAGGGCAGCATGGGGGCGATGAGGAGGCAGGCCGCCAAGGCGGTCAGGGAGGAGGCAAAGACGACCTTGGCCATTTTGCGGCGGCGTGCGCTGTCCGCGACATTTCGGCGGCATGCGGCCAGGAGATCGCTGCGGCGTTCTGCTCCCAGCTCCTCCTCCGGGGCAGCCGGGAGCGCGTTGCAGATATCGGTGATGGACTCGAGTTCCTTTTGGAGTTCAGGCGAAGAGGCCAGAAGGCGCTCGAATTCCTCGCGGTCGGGGCCGTGGAGTTCCCCGAGGGCATAAGCGGTGATATGTTCAGTTTTCATGGGCGGACCTCCGCATTTTCGCGCAGCCACGCGGTTCGGAGAGATTGGATGGCGTTGTGGAGTTGGACGCCGACATTCGAGACGCTGATGCGCAGCGTTTCGCTGATTTCCTTGTAGCTCAGGCCGCCTTCGAATTTCAGGCGGACAAGTTCCTGCTCGCGCGGGGTGAGCTCGGCGACGAGGCGGCGAAGAAGAGAGGTTTCCTCTTGAACCTCCGCCGCATCCGCTGGCGAAGGGTCCTCGGACGCCTGCGTATTTTCATCCAGCTCTCCGGTTGGAAAGCGCACGAGCTTGCGGGTGTGGTCCAGGGCACAGTTCCGACAGACGTGGAAGAGCCAGGGAGCCAGGCGCGGAGCGAGAGCGACGACATCCTGCCGGCTCAGCCTCAAAAATGTTTCCTGGACGGCATCGCGAGCGGACTCGATTTCGCCGGTGATGGCCTTGGCGTGGCTGATGAGTGGCCGTTCGTAGCGGGCCAGCGCCTCTTCGATGATGTGTTCGGGAGACATGAGGTTCTGCCGGGTTTACGCAAAACCCCGGAGTTTCTTAATGAAATTATTTCGCCACTGGCCCGGAGCCCAACCAGAAGCGCTCAGGCTTCGGGCTTTTTTTTCTGGAGTTTTGTGGTGAGCAGGAGCGCAAGCGCTCCCAGAACGAAGGCTGCGGGGAGGCTCCAAAGGGCGCGGCCGAAGAGCGCGTCTTCCGAGAGGGTGGGGGAGGTCTGCCGGATGGCGGCCGTCACCCCGGCGAAGCCGATGCCAGCGAGGCCGTAGCCGAGATTGATCGCCATGCCACGGAAGCTGAGGACCGTGGCCCGCAGGCCGGATTCCGTCCAGGCGTTGAGGTAGTTCGAGAGGAAATACTGCATGAGCGGCATGGAGAGTCCGATGGGGAGAATGACCCAAACGCCCCAGATGGGCGTCGCGAAGCCGAGTCCAAAGAGGCCGACCAGGATCATGGCTCCGACCATCGTGAAGACGGTGCCGGCGGAGAACCTGGCGGCCGCGCGTTTGGCCAGAGAGGCCGCGAGAAAACCAAAAACCGCGTAGAGCGAGCCAAGGAAGCCATTGACGAATTCCGGAAGCCCGATCAGGCGGTAGTAGTTGCTGGCGAAGGTCAGGAAGATTCGCACCATGCTGTCGAAGAGAACGGCGCAGAGGAGGAGCAGGCGGATGCGGGGATCGGAAAAAACGAAGCGGGCCCCGGCGGCGATGTTGGCAAGCGCACCCCGGATTGGATGCGCCGGGCCGGATTTGCGTGACCCCACCTCTCGCATGCCCAGAGCGCAGGCCAAGGCAGGAAGCGAGGTGGCAAGCGTCAGGTAAACCGGCCAGCGGGTCGTTGCTCCCTCGGGCAGTCCGGGGTGTCCAAGCAGCGTCTCCATCACGCTGCGGTCGAAGACGAGCGCGCCAAGAATCATGGCCACGAAAAAGGCGCCGGAGGACCACCGCATCAGGCGTGAGAGGACGTCGCGCCATTGGGCGTCACGGTCCGCACCGGTCAGGGAGTCGTAGGCAAGCGCCTCGTCCGCACCGCTGGCGCAGGCCTCGGCGAGGCCGCTGAGGATCCGGTTGAGGATGAGGAGCGGGAACAGCCAGGGGCCTGGTGGGGCAAAGGCAAAGACGCTCATCTCGATAACCATCAGGATCGCGGCCGCGACGACCATGGCCTTGCGTCCAACCAGGTCGGCGAGGGCGCCGGAGGGGATTTCGACGAGGAGGATCGTGGCGGCCCAGACCGTATTGAGGAGGGCGTATTCCTCGAGGGTGAGGCCGAGGTCGAGGAAGAGGACGCCCAGCACGGGGTAGTAAAACCGGGCGTTGAAGAAGACGCGGAAGGCGATGAAGAGCGGGATGTTCCGGCTCATGAGCCTGCCTCCAGTTGCTCGAGCACGTGGTGAAACGGAACGCCCTCAAGCAAGGCGAAAGCATCGTGACGGGTGAGCCGGTCCCGGGTGGTTGCCGGGCTGGTAAGTCCGCAAAGAAATCGGGCCATCGGGCGGTTCCCCCGCAGTGCGGCATGCCCTTCCTCGCGCAGATCCCGAATCGCCTGCAACTCCTCCAACGTAATTTCGCGCTCGGGGCTTCGTGGCAGCGGCGAGGAGGGTGTTCCCTCACACCGCCCGCAGTGTCCGCAATGTTCCTCCATGGTCTCTCCAAAATATTCGATGAGTCGTTTTGTCGAACACCCGGGATCCTCCGTATACGACACAACCCCCGCGAGGCGGGCCAGATCGCTTTTTTCCCGCTCCACAAAAAGCCCGTAGAGCCAGTTGGCGATCTCCCGCGGAGAGCGCTCAGCTGCCGCCTCCAGCAGTCGAAACCGGTGGCGCAGCCCGGTGGGCTTCAGAATCATGTCCCCGGATTCCTCAAGGAACCGCAGGGCTTTGAGGATGCGGTCCGGGCTTTCGCCGATCCCCTCGGCCGCTGCCTGGACGTTGAGAGTCAGCCAGCGGGAGCCCCGTTTTCCTGAGGCAAAGAGCGAACGCAAAAATTTCTGGCGCGCCGGCGTGTGGCCGGCGATGACGCGTTCCTCCGGGTGGTTGAACGAGATCTGGAATGTCGAGTAGAAGCTGCCCGCCGGCTCAAGGATTTTTTCCTTCTCGAGGTAGGTGATGACGGTTTCGAGGACGAGCGGGCGGATGTCCGTGGTGCGGGAAAGGTCGTATCGGCTGATGTCGAACTCGCTGCCCTGACGCAGGAGGTGGTCCACGAGGTGGCGCAGGGCCTGCTCCTCCGGAGTATCGCCGAGGGTGAAGTTTTGCAGGACGACCAGGTCGTCCGCACAGGCGAGCAGCTCGCAGTGCGACGGCTTTCCATCACGGCCGGCACGCCCGATCTCCTGCTGATAGTTTTCCAAAGTCTTGGGCAGGTTGTAGTGGTAAACCGCG
>JBGSJQ010000023.1:0-6812 GCA_041741775.1 Terrimicrobiaceae bacterium
GCAGACAAAGTCCTCGCCTTCCGTTGCATCCATGCCAGCCGCAGGATGGACTCGTTCTGGAAATACCGCCTCAACTCACGCGCCGCAGGGAACGACACGCTCCCTCTCGCCGCATGACTGAAGATTTTTGTCCTGCACCCGGGTTTCGCTTGACTCAATTAGATGTAGTTAATTAACACTCAGAAAGTTGTCTGCGTGCAAACAGCACGTGAACGGTCCTCCAAAACCTAATACCCTATGAGCTTCAACCCCAACGCCGAAGAGGCAATCAATCTCCTGGAAGGATTCTTTTACTGGAACGGCTTTCCGAAACTGCTGGGCTGTGAAATCGAAACGGATTTCAGCAAGGCCGACATCGCCCTCGTCGGCCTGCCTCTCGCAATCAACCCCATCGAGCGCACCCAGTATCTGGCGCCCCGCGCGGTGCGCCACCGGTCGCAGGCTTACCACCGCAGTCATAGGGAATTTGGAGTAAATCCGTTTGAATTGGCGCGGATTCGTGATTTTGGAGACGTGCCGATGTCCACGCCGACCATTGCCGACCAGGCGGTGTTGGATATCGAAAAGTTTTATGCAAAAATGGATGCCGCAGGGGCGACTCCCTTTACGGTGGGTGGCGACCATGCGTGCACCCTGCCGGTTTTGCGGGCCATTGCGGGTCCGAATTCGCGCCGCAAGGCCCCGGTCGGGATCATTCACTTCGATTCCCACACCGACAGCTACGGCGACTCCGCCGGGGTGCATTGTCATGCAGGCAATGGGTTCCGGGTTGGATTGGAAGAAGGGCTGATCGATCCCAAGCGCTATGTCCACGTCGGACTGAACGGCCCGATGGTGCATCCGCAGATGGATGAATTTTCGCGTGCGGCCGGCTACCGCATGCTCACGCTCGCGGAAATTGAGGATATCGGTATCTCTGCCGCGCAGGAAGTGATCCGCAAGGTCGTCGGAGACGGCCCGGTCTTCGTTACGGTCGATTTGGATGTCATGGCCCTGAGCGATGCCCCCGCCGTAGCCGACCCGGAGGCAGGCGGACTGACCATGCGGGAAATGCAGAAGCTCCTGCGGGGATTCCGCGGCATGGACGTGATCGGCGGCGACGTGGTGTGTTTCGTTCCCCATCTCGACCCCTCGCAAATTACAGCTCTCCATATCAGTGCCATTATGCATGAGATCGTCACGGTGATGGCGGAAGGTGTCGCCAGGAAGAAACAGTAAAACCAAATATGAAAGCCCAGGCCGGCTCGAGCATTTCCACTAGGCCTGTGAGGTCCTTTCGTTCCCTGATTTGCTGGGGGTGTTTAAATGCTATAGGCCGGGCGAGCGTTTTTCCGCTTTTGCTGGGAGCGATCAGTCTCGGTATTCCAGCAGTTGGCCTTGCGGAGAGCCCGGATCAGGGCTCGGCGGAGCGCGGCTACAAAGCCCTGCTGACAATTCCCCTCGGAACCCCCTTCCTCAGCGAAGACGAGTATCTCAATCTGTGGAAATATTGGCCGGAACCCCAACGCACGCTGGCGGAAAAAGCCTCTGAGTCGGAGAGGCGTCAGATGGCGCTCTCACGATATGGGTTTCAGGAGAATCCCGACCGCCCGGGACCCATTCCCCAGCAGTTCACTGTCGATGCCCATCGCGGGTTGGTGGTCAATTGTCTCGCCTGCCACGGCGGTCCGGTGGAAGGAAAGATCATTCCTGGCGCGGGCAACAGCCTGCTCTCGATGGAAACCCTCAATGAGGACCTGACCCGGTTGCGGACAGCTCATCCGCAGCCCGTTCCCCCTTTGGCAGTTCCGCTCCCGCCAGATCTCCCTCCCGTGCACTATTACAAGACGCTGGGGGTCAATAACGCATTCGGCGAGGCGATCGCTTTCATGAGTGTGCGTGATCTTGAAGTCAACCGTACCCCGGACTTGCAATTCCCGGTGCCAAAGGAAGCGCTGGACCTGCCAACGCGCACTCCCGCATGGTGGCTGTCCCATCGCAAGACGCGCTATTATTATGACGCGTTTATCACCAAATCGCACCGTGACATCATGCAGTTCGCCTTCGAGTTCAGCGTCGACCAGGAGACCATTCTCGGTTGGGAAAAACATTTCGTGGATATCTATGCTTATATCGAATCGCTTCGCGCTCCCGCCTGGCCTCACGCCATTGATCAGACGATCGCAGCGCATGGCAGGGAGATCTACACCACGAACTGTGCAGGCTGCCATGGCACTGTGGGCGATGACGGAAAATATCCCGAAAAGGTGATCGCCCTGGCCAACATCGGCACGGACCCCGTGCGCGCGGTGAATTTTCCGAAAGCCTTCAAGGAGCGCCTGGGCGAAGGGTGGACGGGCTTCTTTGGAAAAACACCCGTTTTTCCGGAGACCGGAGGCTATGTGGCGCCTCCGATGGATGGCATCTGGGCCAGGGCACCCTACCTGCACAATGGTTCCGTTCCCACCCTTTGGCACCTACTTACCCCGGAGGCAAGGCCTGCGGTCTGGAATCGCACCGAGAACGGCTACGATCAAAAGAGGGTGGGATTGGAAATCACCGCCTACGAATCTGTCCCGCCCGAAGTCGAGCGCACGGACGAGCGCCGTCGATACTACGACACAAGCATGATTGGCTTGGGCAAGGAGGGCCACCTCTATCCACCATTCCCTCTCTCGGAGGACGAAAAATCGGCCCTGATCGAATACCTCAAAACGTTGTAGGTCGAGGCAGCGAACCCCATGCATGGCTTTCCGCAAAAATCGAATTGAGCGACATTGGTTTGTGACACTGTTGTCACTTGACGCTTTGCTGCGCCTTAAAAGACTGTCTGAAAATGAAAGAGGGACAGCGGTGCCGGGAATTTTTGGCTTGGCCAAGGCGGGAGAGCAGCGTCAATCCTCGCAGTCGGGTTGCCGATGCTTTGCATCGCCCTGCGGACTGCCTGCGGCAGGCTGTCTCCCTGCGGTCGGCTGTCCGAGGGGTCAGTCAGTCCGAGTCTTCTCTTTTGGTTCCTCATTCTCGCCCGTATCCGCTGTAGCTTCTCGTCACCGAGATGCATGATGTCCTCCAGACTGAACTTTTCCCCAAGGCGCGGCTCGATGCACGGAGCGTCTTTTCGGATCGGTGGTCATTCATCGAATAAGAACCATGCTTGCCGAAGTTTTTAACTACGAAGAACGCCTTACCGAAGCGCTCGACATCTTCTGGAAAGGCCATGCAGTCCGGAAACAACAGACCATGGGCAGTCCGGATCGGGGACCCCGGGGAGGCCGGAGTTCGCGCGATCAATGATCTCTCCGACTTCGGGAGTTGGCGGGTTTTTGCGGACATCATCGCCCAGGTCGGGAAGTTTGCGCCCGGAGGAACTGCGCCCGGCGACTTTATCGTAGATGCCGAGGAACGCACCTGGCTCTCCTTCACTTTGGACCGCCAGACTGGCGCAGTCGTTTTGCGGAAGCGTGAACATCCCGCCGAATGAGCCAACATACTGAAACCACAAAATGATCTCCGGCCCTCGCTCCCACACAAGTCTGCTCCTGATTCTCGCTTCCGCGTTCGTGCCCGTCGTCCCTCTCCCCGCCGCTCCGCTTGAGGTCCCCCCTCCGCAGGCCCCCTGGGTTGGTTCCGTGCCGGAAAAGGGAGCATGGGAGGTCATCATCGAAGATCCCCGGTCCAAACCCCGCACCGTCGCCGATGGATCCATCATGCCGCCCACGGGTGCCAACAAAACACCCGTGCGGATCGAATCGACAACATGGAACGCGGTCAAGCAGGACAGCATCAGCTACTCTGATCAAACCACGGCAACCGTTTTTTTATTTTGCAGGAATGGCCTTGATCGAAGGGATGACTTCGCAAGGAAAACCCGCCCCCGTCCTTGTGCAACAACTCCCCGGCACAGACTACGCGACCCTCAGGGCGCAGGGATGGCTGGGCCTCGATTGGCTGGAGGAAAAGTGGTATGTCGATCCAGCTCCCTACAAACGCGTCATTACCCCTGCCAAATCCGAGCCGGAACTCTGCTACCACTACCACAAACCGGATGGGGTAAACGCGCTGACCGGAACGCACCTCCCCGAGCTTCAGGCATGGATCCGGGTCAGCGACCTTCGACCGGTCGTTGTGCGCATCGGTCGGAAATTGCTGGAATTTCAACGCCTCCCCGACCCGACCGAGCCGCCACCGATGACGGCCGGGCAGGCGGCGAAGCTCATGGATCTTAAAGACCAGAACGCCCGCATGGAAAAGCTGCGCGAGCGGAACAAACGCCTCCGCAGGGAATAGCCGCACTGAGTAACATGTTGCTCAAATCCGGGCACGCCATCGGCGCACCTTTCAAGTAACCTGCACCTTCTTTATGAATAACCTGCTCCCGGCCTCATCGATTTTTGTGTTGCTTGCGGCCACGACCGGCCTCTTTGCTCAAACTCCGGACGCCCCAGGCACCGCGGCTGATCTCCGCGAGGCGGACCGTCCGATTGTGTGGCAGCAGGGTCACCTTGGTGCCGGCGGGTTCGTGACCGGCATCGATCTTCATCCCTCCGGTGAACTCATGCTCTGCCGCACCGATGTCGGAGGAGCCTACAAACGCACGCCCGGGGCGAAGGAATGGGAGCAAATCGTCACGACAGACCGTCTCCCGGAGGGAGCGCTCGGCTTTTTCGACTTCGGTGGCGTTGCGAGCATCGTCTCCGCACCCGGTGACAAAAACCGGCTCTACCTCGCATTTTCCGAGAGTCTCTTTGCCAGCGACGATTGCGGCGCAAGCTGGCGGGCGGCGGAAAATGCCACCCACCTGCACATGGAGTCCAACGCGCGGGCCGGGCGTCTGCAGGGCGAACGCCTCGCCGTCGATCCCGCCAACAAAGATGTCGTCTACTACGGATCGAATCAGGACGGGCTTTGGTTCACGACGGACGGCGGGAAAAACTGGCAGGCCATCCCGGTGACGAGCGTTCCGGTCGGGCAGGATATCAGCTCGAAGAAGAAACGCGACAAAGGCAGTCAGCCCGGCGTCGGAACGGTGGTCTTCGACCCCTCTTCCGGAAAGGTGGACGGACGCACGAAGCGGATTCTTGCATCGGTGTGGGGCGAGGGGGTATACGAGTCCCTCGACGCTGGGAAAACCTGGCAGAAGACCGGCGGGAAGTTGGACCTCACGGCGGTCGAAAGCACCGCAATGGCCAACGACGGCACCTATGGTGTGGCCCAGGGCACCAAAAAAGGGGCGGCTCTCTACCGCAAGGGCAAATGGGAGCCGATCGCAAAGGCCGCCAATAAATCCTGGCAGGAAATCGTCATCAGACCCGACAACAGCGGCACGATCTTTCTCTTCGGGTCGGGCTCGCTGACGAACAAAACGAATCTGCGCACGACCGATGTGGGGGCAACCTGGGAGGGCATCGGCCACTCGAAGCTCGTCGCCACCGACGTGCCCTGGCTGAGCAAAGAGAAGTGGTTCTCCACGGGCGCGATCAAATTTGACCCGAAATCCGACCGCCTCTGGATCGCGCAGGGGGTCGGCGTGTGGTTTTGCGACAACGCCCTCACCTCGACCGACCTCGAGTGGACGTCCCTCAGCGCGGGCATCGAGGAACTCGTCGTCAACGACATCATCGTGCCCGTAGCGGGCCAACCGGTCGTGGCCTGCTGGGACCGCCCGATTTTCAAGGTGGAGGACGTCGCCAAATACCCGGCCACCTACGGCCCGACCGAGGATTTCAGTTCGGCCTGGGCGCTCGCAAACATGGCGGGGCGTCCGAATTCCCTCGTCGCGATCGTTCAGTCCCAGTCAAACAACCCGCACGGCGGAGCCGCAGCCTCCGGGTATTCCGATGACGGCGGACGCACGTGGACCCCGTTCGGGTTCAAGGAATTTCCCCTCGACGTCAACAACCCGAACGAATGGATCTACGGGATGATCGCTGTCTCGTCCCAGGATCCCAACAAAATTATTTGGAGCACGCTCGGCGGCGAGAAGGCCCGCTTTCTCTACACTCACGACCGCGGGGACACATGGAAAGACGCCACCTTTAGCGACGGGGTCGAGCCGAAGACCTGGAATTCCGCCTATTTCTTCTACAAAGACGCCATCGTGGCCGACCCGCTCAACGGCGACACGTTCTACGCCTACAACGCCAGCAACAAAACCCTCTACAAATCGCAGGATGGAGGCGTCACCTTCGAGCCAACCGGGAAAGTGCCGGTGAACCTCGGCGATTACCATTGCAAGCTGCGCGCCGTGCCAGGCAAGTCCGGACACCTGTTTTATACCACCGGGTTCAACAACAACAAACTCAACGACCAGGCGATGGGCCCGCTCTTCGAATCTACCGACGGCGGAGCCACATGGACACATGTTCCCGGCACGGAAAAAATCATCGATATCGCCTTCGGCACTCCCGCTCCGGGCTCCGAACAACCCACCTACTACCTCAACGGTCAGATGCTCGGCCCCGACGGCAGCGTCCGCGGCTTCTTCCAGTCCACCGATGCCGGCAAGTCATGGACAAAAATCTCCGGCCCCTATCCCATGGGGATCTCCAAACAAATGAGCAACCTTGCAGCGGACCCCGGAATCTTCGGCCGCATCTATGTGGGCACGGCCGGGGTCGGGTATTTCGTCGGCGACCTGCCGCGCTGAAATGAGCAATAGTACGAGAAAAGGGGTCAAAAGGGGTCGGGGGTCAAAAGGGGTCGGTCATTCATTTCTTCACTTTTGAAAGGCTATTCGCCAGAGTTCGCCAGTGCCCCGCATGCAGGAGGGAAGCAATCTCCTTCAGCGTCAGGGTGGTGCGCTTGCGCAGGATTTTGGCGACACGCACCTTCAT
>JBGSJQ010000024.1:0-4276 GCA_041741775.1 Terrimicrobiaceae bacterium
TGGCCTTTCCTGAGCTGGGGAAGCCCTGCGGCTGCGATTCCCTCCCTCGCCAATTCGCTCTCCAAGAGGACTGCGGCACCCAAGCGCTGCTGATCGCGAACCTGCGCCGCTGCGTGACTCTCCGACGATGCCCGCTTCATCTGATCTCCCAGTCGCTCCAAAAAATCTTCCGCACCAAATCTCCAGCCTCGTCGGATAGAGCTCATGAGCTCCTCGTCCTCTCCCTCCGACCGGCGTGTCTCCAACCGGCGGGCAAACTCCCGCCGACCACGGCGGTCATCACACCGGATGCCGTGGTCCACCCGCAGCCACTCGATCGCGGAAATTTAGCCCGCGTCGGCTCAGGAGGAACGCCCGCGCTCAATCTGCACGCACGTCCACCAGATGTAGGAAACCATCGCGGCGAGGAGCGTCAGCACGAAGACGAGCAGAAAGACGACGCCCCACGAAAACCCGATGCCGGCCAGGACGGTCGGGTTCTCGTTGGCCATGGTGAGGTCGCCGGGAGTTCGGCAGCCGACGCACGCCATGGCCCTGGGAGCCAAAAGGAGGACAAGCGCTGCGAGCCGGGTGATCATGGGAGACTTTCAGATGACGTAGAGGCTTGTGAAGACCACGATCCAGACAACATCGACGAAGTGCCAGTAGAGTCCGACGTTGTCGAGCGACGTCGTGTGGCCGGGCCGGTAGCATCGGCCGGAAACCTGGCGCAGGAGGCACCAGAGGATCAGGCAAAGCCCGATGATAACGTGAAGGCCGTGGAATCCGGTGGTCACAAAAAAACACGAGCCGTAAATGCCGTGGGTGTTGAACCACAGCCCCTCGTGGCGCAGGTGGCTCCACTCCCAAGCCTGGACAACGAGGAAGATCGTGCCCGCGACGAGCGTGGCGAAGAGCCAAAAAATTCCCGACCCGGAGCGCTTCTTGATCGAACCTTCGGCGAGGTGGAACAGGAAGCTACTGGCGATGAGGACCCCCGAGTTCACAATCATGACGAGGTTCAAGCTGGAGAGCGGCCATGTCACCCCGATATCGGGTGCGCCCGCCGGTGGCCATTCCCCTCCCCGCGAGATCCTCAGAACGATGTACCCGCCGATCAGGCCGGCAAAGAGCATCGCCTCGGATGCGAGAAAGATGAGCATGCCGAAGCGCGCCGTGGCCGGCGAGGCCTTGGCGTGTTCTCCGTGCTTGGTTTCGTGGACGAGGGCGGTGGCGGCGGTCATTTTCGGTTCAGAGGGAAGCGGCTGGGCCGCGGAGGTGCATAAGGAAAAGGACCAGGGCCCCGAGCGCGGTGGCAAAACCCCAGAGAAAAATCATCAGTTTCGCATTGCGGCTCATCGTGGGTCGGGTCAGTGGGAATGCAGTCGGGCCTCGGCTGGGGCTGGCTCGTTTTGAGGGAGGAAGTCCTTTTCCATGCCCGGCACGCTGTATTCGTAGGGCCCGTGATAGACGGTCGGGGTCACCGGGAAGTTGCCGTGTCCGGGAGGTGACGGAACCGTCCATTCCAGGGTGTTCGAATGCCAGGGATTCGCGGGGGCGTGAGCCCCGTGCCGGAGCGAGCGGATCACGTTATAGAGAAAGACAAACGTGGTGAACCCCAGCCCGATCGCTCCGATCGTGGCGAGCTGGTTGAGTGGCTGCAGTTGGCGCAGGTGCTCATAGATTGTGGGATCGGAAATCCGGCGCATCATCCCGGCGAGCCCCAGGTTGTGCATCGGAAAAAATGCCAGATTGAAGAACACGAACGTCAGCAGGAAATGAAGTTTTCCGAGCGGCTCGCTGAGCATGCGGCCAAACATTTTCGGGAACCAGAAATACAGCGACCCGAATATGGCGAAGATGCTGCCGCCGAAGAGGACGTAATGGATGTGGGCGACGATGAAATACGTGTGGTGGACGAAGAGGTCGATCGGGGTCGAGGCCATGAAGATCCCGCTCAGCCCCCCGATCACAAACATCGAGACGAAAGCCAGGGCGAAACACATCGCCGTGGTAAAATGGATCGAGCCGCGCCAGACGGTCCCGAGCCAGTTGAACGTCTTGATGGCCGACGGCACCGCGATGAACATGGTGGAGACCGAAAACGCTGCGCTCAGGGTGAGGTTCATTCCGCTGACAAACATGTGGTGCCCCCACACGACGAACCCCAAGAAAGCGATGGCCACCATCGCCCAAACCATCGCCGCGTATCCGAAGATCGGCTTCCGCGACGACACCGAGATGATCTCCGAAGCAAGGCCCATACCCGGAAGAATCATGATATAGACCTCGGGGTGGCCAAAGAACCAGAAGAGGTGCTGCCAGAGGAGCGGCTGGCCGCCACCCGCCGGGCGGAAGAAGCTGGTCCCGAAGTTCAGATCGCTGAAGAGCATCGCGGCTGCGGCGGAGAGCACCGGCACCGCCAGCACGAGCAGGATCGCTGTGATGAAGAGCGACCAGACCGGTAGCGGCAGGCGAAACATTTTCATCCCGGGCGCCCGCATATTCACGATGGTCGTAATGTAGTTCGTCGCGCCCGCAATCGAGGAGAGCCCGTTGATGAAAATTGCGATCCCCCAGAGGCTCTGCCCGACGCGCGTGCCGTTGTAGGCCGCCACGGAGCTCAGCGGCGCGTAAGCGGTCCAGCCGGTTCCCGGCGCCCCGCCGGGCGCAAAGAACGCCCCGATCAGGACGAATCCGGAAAGCACGTAGAGCCAGTAGCTCAGCTCGTTCAGAAGAGGGAACGCCATGTCTCCGGCACCGATCTGAAGCGGGATCAGGTAGTTTCCAAATGCGCCGATGAGCATCGGCATGACAACGAAAAAGACCATGACCGTGGCATGCATGGTCACCATCATGTTGTATCCCTGCGGGATGATCACCCCGTCCACGGCGGCCGAAGCCGGCAGAAAGTGGCCGACCACGGGGACCACGGTGTTCGGCCACGCGAGCTGGTAGCGGAAAATCAGCGCCAGACCGCCGCCGATGAAAAGAAAGGCCAGCGCCGTCCAGAGATACTGGAGCCCGATCATCTTGTGGTCGTATGTCCACAGGTAGGTTCGGATGAACCCGCTGCGATGGACGGAGGGGCTGGGGACTTCCCTGGCGGATTCTGCTGTGAGAGCGCTCATAGTGTCGTTTTGGTCGGGTTTTCCGCAATCTTTGGCGGTGCCGCAGCCGCTTGCGCCTTGGCGGACTTCTCGCGATACCACTTTTCAAACTCCGCCTCGTCAACGACGCGGATTCTTGCATTCATGTTGTAATGCCCCTGCCCGCAGAGCTGGCTGCAGGCCAGCTGAAACTCCCCTTTGCGGATCGTCTCGAACCAGACCCAGGAGATCGTTCGCCCGGGTACGGCATCCTGATAGAGGCGGAACTCGGGCACATAAAACGAATGGATCACATCCCGGGAGTTCAGAAGGATCTGCACCGGACGCCCAACGGGAATCACCAGCTCCGCACTCGTGAAATCATCCGCTGCGGCGGGATCGCCTTCGGCGAGGCCGAACTTGTTCTCCATGCTGATTTTTTCCGGATCGGGCATCGCCAGGCTTCCGTCGGCCCCGGCATAACGAAAATCCCAACCGAACTGGTAGGAACTGATCCCGACTTGGAGCGCGTTGGGAGGCGGCGGGCGGTGGATCCGCTCCCAAAGCTCGTTGGAATAGATCACCAGCCCGATGAAAATGGCCGCCGGAATCGCTGTCCATATGATCTCCAGCTTTGTGTTTCCGTGAAAATAGTGGGCCTTCACACCGTCCCGGCGCCGGTATTTCACCAGATAAAAGATATAAACGGCCTGGGTCAGCACGAAGACCGAAACGGTCAGCAGGAAAATGAAGTTCAGAAGCCGGTCGACCTCGTGCCCGGTAACGGTCGCATTCTCCGGCGCCCAATAAATGCTTCCAGACCGCTGCTCGGCATAAAGACCGGCCGTGCCGCAAAGGACGACGACGAAGAGTAGAACCGTTCGACGGAACCACCCGTTACCTGAGGGAAGCATGGATTGAGGAGTCAGCATTCTTGATGCAGATCACGAAATTATGCCTTAACCCCATGGCTGCGTAAAGAAGAATACCAAAACGGCGGGAAATCAGTTCGCTGTGGTGAGGAGCGGGAGATTTGGCAGGTAACAACGAGGGAAAGGGGTCGCCGGAAAGGGGTCGGTCATTCATTTCTTCACTTTTGAAAGGCTATTCGCCAGAGTTCGCCAGTGCCCCGCATGCAGGAGGGAAGCAATCTCCTTCAGCGTCAGGGTGGTGCGCTTGCGCAGGATTTTGGCGACACGCACCTTCAT
>JBGSJQ010000025.1:0-13962 GCA_041741775.1 Terrimicrobiaceae bacterium
GGTCTCCATCGAGAACGAGGAGGGATCAAACTTCCTGCACTTTGTGGCTCCGGAGGGATACAGTGGAAACCTCCGCACATATATTCCCTTGAAACTCCCTGATCCCGCACCGGGTTCGGTCACGATCTCCATGCGCTGGAGGCTCAAAGATTTCGCCACCCCCGAAGGGGCCCCGGAATGGGCCGCCGCCCAGAATGACCCGGTATTTGTCTTTGCCGACGGCACAACAAAAACCATCAACGGAACATATCGCCTCCGGGAGAATACCGGTGGCGACTGGGTCGAAGTCGAAAAAACCGTCATGGTCCCCGACGGCGCAAAAATGATGATCCTCCAACCCGGTCTCTACATGTCAACCGGCACGCTGGACATCGACGACATCAAGGTCATCGCCGAGTAAATTGATTTCCGCTGGCGGAGCGGGCATCGCTGCGGTTAAATCCCGCCGATGCCCGATTCCTTCCGCCCCGTGACGATCCGCGATCTCGCTGCAAAAAGCGGCCTGAGCATCGCCACAATTTCGCTGGCCCTCCGCAACCATCCGCGGATCTCACGGGCCACCCGCGAACGCGTCTCCGGCCTCGCCCGGGAGATGGGCTACAAGGCCAACCCGATGATGGCTGCACACTGGGCCACCGTCCGCGCACGCAAGCCGCCGACATTCCAGGCCGTCATAGCGGTGCTCAACGACTGGGAGACGGTTCCCCGGATGCAGACGTATCGCTGGCTGGCTCCTGCTTACGAAGCAATGGTCCGGTGCGCAATGGAGCTCGGCTACTCGGTTGAGGAATTTTCCGTCGCGGGCCCCGATCACCCAACCCGCTGCGCGAAGCTCGCCGCAACGCTCAAGGTGCTCAAGGCGCGCGGCATCTACGCCATCGCCCCGTTTTTTTCTGCCCACCCCATCACCTACACCGAGTCGCTTCCCCTCCTTGACGGGTTTGCAAACGTCTTCATCTGCGCGGAATACAAGCACGTCGAGCATGAGATGCGCGACCTCCGGCACCTCCCGTTCCACCGCACCAACCCCGACCTCTACGGCAACATGCTCACCCTCCTGGATGCCCTCAGATCCGCGGGCTACCGCAGGCCCGGATTCTGGCCAAACACCTGGGGAGAAGCGCGCACCGCAGGAGAATCCAGCGCCGCATTCAACTTCTGGATCCAATCGCTTCCCGCCGCTGACCAAATCCCCGTCCAATGGACAAAATGGCAGGTGGACCCGCCGCTCGAGACCTCCCGCAGGCAATTTCTCAAGTGGCTCCCCGCCAGGAAGCCGGATGTCGTCATCTGCCAACTGATCGAAGTCCGCGACTGGATCCGCTCGCTCGGACTCAAAATCCCGCGTGACATCGGCCTCGTGCACACCGACCTCGGCCCCCCCGAGGCGGACTGGTCGGGCATCGACTGCCGGATGCCCGGCGTCGCCGCAGCTGGCATCGACCTCCTCACCTCACACCTCCACCGCAACGAGCGTGGCATCCCCAACATCCCGAAGGATGTCAAAATCGAGGGCGTCTGGGTCCAGGGGAAAACAACCGCACGCCCGACAGATGTCAGCGACAATGTCAGTAGCTGATCGCAAAATTGCGATTTTTCAACGTCCCCTTCTTTACGCCTTCGACGTGCCCGTCCACAAATAGCGCATTCGCCACCCCGCCGGGTTGGCGGTAGCGGATGTAGCCGGAGGACTGGGGGTCGGAATCGCCCGTGGTAGGGATCAGATCATCGGCGGAGGATGCGTTTGTCATGACGGCGAGCGAGGGGTCAACCGGGAGGCCGTTGAGGCCGGAATTTGCAATCCCCCCACCAGAGTTCTGCGCCCCGTCAATGATCGAAATCACTTGCGATGGGCGCTGAATCGAAAGAACGCTGATGCTGTCACTCGGCTTTTGATCATTAGGCAAACCGGAATTTTTGATAACATTCGGGTTGCACGAAAACGTGCGGTAGTTGAACCAGCCGTAGTTGTTCATATCTGCTAGGGGGGCTTTTATGGTGCGATTTGGGCAGACATATAAGACTTTTCCGGCCCCCTTGCCATTCACGGTGTCAAGGTAGGGTTCGAGGCCTTGCAGTCCACATTCCAGCGGCGGCCAGTCAGTGTTCATCACCGGAAGCTTGCCGTTGTTCTCTCCGGAAAAGAGAGTCATCGCAACTCCGATTTGTTTCATGTTCGACAATCCCTTGGACGCATTGGATTTCTTGATCATGCCGTTGACGGCCGGCAGAATCAGTGCCGCGAGGATGCCAATAATCGCCACCACGACAAGAAGCTCGATCAAGGTGAAGGCAACGCGGGAACGATGGCTGTTACTCTGGGAGAAAGTCATCGACCCACTATACCCAGCCGGAGCGCTGAGTCGCTTCCAAAATTGATAAACAGGTTAACAGGCGTGTGAGGAAAAGTGGGGGATCGACTTCCCCGTCGGGGAACCCTGAGACAGCCCCGGGTTGCGAGGCACGAGCTAACCGGGGAATGGCACAAAAAACATGTCAGCCCCACCGGGGTTTTGTCCTTCCTATCCAACGGAATCGCTGGGTTTCGATAAACCTATTGAACACCCCTCTTCTTGCATTTGCTGGAATGCGGTGATTGGATCGTTTCGGGATGGGAAAAATCGATAACGAAGGGGACACGATGGCGGGGATTGCCGGGCGGGGACCCGGTGTCCGGGACGAGGTCACTTGCGAGGCTCAGAATCCGCCGGTTTTGGCGGACATCCGCCTGCCGGGGCCGCAGGAGGGGGATGGAATGGCTTTTGTTCCGCGCCCGGTTTTTGGTGCCAGGGAACTTGGCGAAGAACTTACTAGAGAGCGTGAACGCATGGCGCCATTTCTGCAGGACTTGTCCCCTCCCCTTCCGCAAACCCGGTCGCGGATTCTTTTGACAGAGGCGGAGTGGAGACTCGAACCCGCCACGGAATCACAGACAGTCGCGCTGCCTCACTACGGAGGGCCCATGGGCCGCGCCAGGGCATGGTATGCCATGCGCGTCGTGCTCGATGCGGAGCATCTCCGGGCCGGGTCGCTCTGGGTTTGTTTCGGGGGCGTGGATTACAAGGCGTCCGTGTTTTTCAATGGCGAACTTGTTGGCACGCACGAGGGATTTTTTTCGCCCTTTGAATTTGATGTCACGGACTGCGCTCGCGAGGGGGACAATGAACTGCTCGTGCGGGTGGACAACGACGCGATCTGCATGGGGAACAATCCGTGGGATGATCCCCGCAGCGGAGACAAAATTTACGCCGCCACCGGCTTGGGTTGGGATGAGCCGGGATTGGGTTGGCACCATTGCCCGCCCGGCATGGGGATTCATCGCCCGGTTCGTGTGGAGACGCGTCCAAAGGTGCATCTTCACGATCTGTTTGTGCGTCCCCTCCCGGACGAGAACGCCGCAGAAGCCTGGGTCGAAGTGTTCGATTGCGACGAAAAACCCGAAGCCTTCAGACTGGAGCTGACGGTTCACGGTCAGAATTTCCCCTGCGAGCCGATCACGGTTTGTCCTGATCTCCCCGAGGCCGGTGCTGGTTTGAACCGCTTCCGCGTGCGGATCCCGATGCCGGACGCCCGGCGATGGAGTCCGGAAACGCCCTGGCTTTACCAGGTCCAGGCCACGCTGAAGTCGGGGTCGGATCATGACGCTCTCTCCAGCCAGTTCGGGATGCGGACGTTCTTGTTGGATGAGTCTCCGGGTGAGGATGGGCGGCGTGGACGGTTTTTCCTGAATGGCGAGATGATCCGCCTGAGGGGAGCCAACACCATGGGCCATGAGCAGCAATGTGTGCTCCGTGGCGACCTCGACCAATTGCGCGACGATCTCTTGCTGGCGAAGATCGCAAACATGAACTTCCTGCGCTTCACGCAGCGCCCCGTGGAGCCGGAGGTCTATGACCTCTGCGACCGTCTGGGTCTCATGGCCCAAACCGATCTTCCGCTCTTTGCATACCTGCGCCGGAACCAGTTCTGCGAAGCGGTCCGTCAGGCCTCAGAAATGGAGCGCCTCATCCGGCGGCATCCCAGCGCCGTTCTTAGCAGCCTCATCAATGAACCCTTCCCTGCAGCATGGGGGGACAAATCCCACCGGCATCTCACCCGGAAGGAGCTGGAAAGCTTTTTTGTCGCGGCGACAACCGCCATTCATGTGGAAAACCCGGACCGTCAGGTCAAAGCCATCGACGGTGACTACGAGCCTCCCGGCCCGGGGCTGCCTGACGGACATTGTTATGCAGGATGGTATAACGGACATGGGCTCGATCTTGGGAGACTGCACCGCGGACATTGGTTTGGGATCAAGCCGGGGTGGAACTACGCCTGTGGGGAGTTTGGGTCCGAGGGACTGGATTTCGAGGACGTCATGCGCGAATGCTATCCGCCGGAGTGGCTACCAAAAAACGTGGATGACGAAATCGATTGGTCGCCCGCCCGCATCCACAAGGCCCAGACGGGCACTCACTTCTATCTTTGGATGGAGCCCGGCAGCAGCGTGGCCGAGTGGGTTCGGCGGAGTCAGGCGCATCAGGAATGGATCACGCGGCTGATGACAGAGGCCTTCCGCCGCAACAATCACATGGTGAGCTTTGCCATTCACCTCTTCATCGACGCATGGCCGGTGGGCTGGATGAAAACCATCATGGATTGCCGCCGCCAGCCGAAGCCTGCCTACTTCGCCTATCGCGAAGCGCTGGCTCCCCTGGCCGCTTTCCTTCGCCTCGACCGCACGACCTATTTTGCCGGAGAACGATTGGAAGCCGAGGTCTGGGTTTGCAACGACAGGAACGCCGACCTGCCGGACACCACATTGGCATATCAGCTTGAGCGTGACGGGAAAGTCATCCTGTCCGGGCGCGCACCGGCTCAGATCCGTGCCAACGAAGCCGTTTTCCAAGGCCGCGTGGCGCTGGATCTGCCCCCGGTCACGACCCGCGAAAAACTCCTCCTCCGGCTGGGGTTGATTTCACACGATGCCACCACCCTGCACGACACCCAGGTTGTCATCGACGTGCTTCCCGAAGCTTTGCCACTACCGAAATTGGGCGGCAGATTCTTCGGCACGGAAAAGGCGGCCGCTCTGGCCGGGGATCTCGACTTGGGGCCGGCGGACGACCTCATTCTTTTGGACAACCCGCGCGATCTCGAAGCCAACCGTTCCGAAATTGAGCAGGCTGTTCGCGAAGGCGCGACCGCCATTTTGCTGGAGTTTCCGCCCGGCGAAACCAAAGTCGCCGATTCCACCCTGCGGTTCGAAGCCGTCGGCATGGAACCCCGTCACTTCGTGGCGCGAGCCCCCGGCCATCCCGTCGTGCAATCCTTCGAGGAAAACGACTTTCGCTTCTGGCACGACATCGGGCAGGACGCCCCGTCGCCGCTCCTGCACACGCTGTTCTTCGCGGACTCCACATGGGAACCCATTCTCACCACCGGGCAGGGCGGTTGGGGAATGACCTGGGAACCGGCTCTGGCCGTTGCTCAAAAACCGTTCGGGCGCGGACGCTTCATCGTCTGCCAAGTCACCCTCGCCGGCCGCTTGAATAACCCCATTGCCAAGATCTTTCTGAAGCAACTTTTGGGTCAACGATCACTGCCTCGCCCATGAGCGGGGAACCAATCACCGCAGTCCAGACCGCTTCGCCTGTCCACATAGAGCAACCTCACCCTGCTTGAGCCGAAGGCCCTTGGACTGCTGCAATTCCTTTGCAGCTCTCGGGGAAAAACTGCCGCCTGCATGATCGGCGTGGGGCTTTTCCTATTCAGCTTCCTCCTCAGGGATCGATGGGAGGAATTTTTTACCCGAGTTTTTACATTGTATTTATGGAGTCTAGATCCATATTTGCGAGGATGATCCCGGCGAGGAAAGCTATCCATTAAATTCGGAAACGCAGGCCATTTCTCTGGCAGAACTCATCCAGAAGCTTGAGCAGTGGCCGGGGACGGTTTCAAATACTCCCCGCAAGCGATGAGGTAAAAGGCGGCGCAGCCCCAGTTGTAGTCGGAGAAACCGGCCGCTTCAAAATCCTTGCTGAGTGCAGCCATATTTTCAGGGAACCCCTTTGCCCGCGACGAGGCCGCAAGAATCCGGCGCGCAGCCTCCCGTCCCTCGGCCACATACCCGTAACGCACGAGAGTTTGGAGCAACCAGTAGCTGATATGCGGCCAGGCCCGCCCACGCCAGTAGCCTTTGGAATCGAATTGCGGTTCGTCGTAGGCCACCGAGGGGAAGGGAATTTCCCCGAAGAACTGACCGGGGTCGAGCAGGACATTCTCGATCAAATCGCGTGCGGCCTCCTCCGGCACGTCCATCCCCGCAAACAGAGGCCAGAACATGTAGAACGTTTTCACGCGGCGGTGTTGTTTCGTGTGGTGGTTGTAGTCCCAGAACCGCTTTTCCTCCGGAAGGTAGCAGACCTTAAAGAGGTCGCGCTGGAGTTGGTCGGCGCGGGCCCGGTGCCGGGCGGCGTCCTGGGCGAGGCCCTGACGTTCGGCCAGTTCGGCAAGGTGGTTGGCATCCCAGAACAGGAAGCTGTTCAGCGCCACGGAGGCCACCGGCGGCAACCAGCCACATCCCGTAGTGGCATCAAGAGCAGCGTAGGGATCCCACAGGGGTGAGTTGTCGCAGATCTGGCCGCTCCAGCGGTATTCGGCGAGACCATCTCGATCCACGTCGCTGAAGTTTTCCCAGAACCCATGGTTGCGCACGAGAACAGGATAGATTTGTGTAAGAAAATCCGGATCGTCGTTTTTGGCCAGGTATTCCCGCACCGCCCATGAGGCAACCGGAGATTGAGGCGCCTGCTGGGCCATCCGGCCCTTGGGCGAGTAGTTGAATTTTCGCTCCGGACTCGACCCGTCGCGCTCATCAATGCGCACAAAGGCGGTCCGGATCGCCCCCCGTGCATACTGCGGATGAAAATCCGAAATAGCCACCGAGCTGAACAGGGTGTCCCAGAAAAAGACGCAGGAAAAATCGGTGTTGTCGGAGGTGCAGAGGCAGGCCAACTCATCCCCGAACTCACCATCCATCCCCCGCATGCCGTCCCGCAGGAGAGCGTGGCGTGCCCGCCAGGCTTTGATCTCTAGCGCCGGATGCGCAACTGCCGGAGGCTTGGCGATCGCGATGGCTTCGGCGAAACGCTCACGGGCGGCCGCAATCCGTTGATCGAACTCGTCCCCGCTCAAAGAGGGGGTCGCCGGCCAGCGGAAATCCGTCTGCCCTTCGGAGACAAAATTGATTTCGAGAACGAACAAAAATGCGGCATTCGACCCCGGGGCCAGCAGCAACGGCTCGGACATGCGGAATGCGTAAGCGTGGGAGGCATCGGCGGAAACGCTTAATCCGGACTCCAAGGCCTGCAGTCGAATCGCCACCTGCGGCAGGTCATCTTGAGGATGTGAAACGCGGAGTCCACCAATCACCGTCCCGCCGGATGTCTCCAGGAATGGCGTGCGGGGCCCGGCTGTTGTGCCGTGGAAATACGGCAACATGTAACGCTCGAGGTCATCGGAGATACGACCCTTCCAGCAGGGCGAGAGCGGCACATCGGAAGGTGTGCGGTTGGTGAATGTGAAGCGGGAAGCCAGGGTGCGCTCATCCAAAAAGACATGCTCCGCTTGGACTTCCACCACTCCATCAGCAACCGGCAGCAGCGCGTGTTCGCCGGTCACCCATGGCTGGCAATCGAGTTCCTGGCGCTGGACCGCCACCGCTGTTCCTTCCTCCTCCAGGCAGAGTTCCAAGGTGGGGTTCGCCACATGATAAGTTGAAACCGTGGCGCGCGGGCAGGTGGCGCCGATCCCCATCGCCGCCAGGCTCGGAAACGCAACGCCGAACTGCGCAAACCCATCGCAGAACAGATTGTATCGATCCCCGTGATGCCGAAGGTCGTGGCGGAACAGATTGCGGAGGCCAAGATCGAGAATGGGATGAGGAGTCATGGGTAAGGGAAAATCAGGCGCCCGCCCGTCGCAGATGGAGCCTCTGGCCGGGCGTGGTTGAAAGGGTCGCGGTGGCGCCGCTCGAGGGTTCTCCGTCAATCGTCCACCGCTCGCCAAGGGCAGGAGCAATGCACAGGCTGCCTCCGCGCGTGCTGACGACGGTGATCTCCTCGGCGCGGCCATGACGGAAACTTCCGTCGATGACGAAGCCCCCGGCGAGACGCAGCCGTTCAAACGACAATTCCCGCCAGCCTTTCGGGAGGCGGTCGGCGATGTGGATGACGCCGCTCCGGACCGAAACGATCATTTCGATAATTGCCGTGATGGCTCCCATCGCGGCATCCATCTGCATGATCTCGTAGGCATCAAAATCGGGGCCCTTGCGGTGATTCGGCCAGGCGAGCGAACCATCATCCCAGGCAAAGACACCCGCCCCGTCGGCATTGTGGAGGGTGGCGTGGCCTTCGTTCGTGAATTGCTCGGCAAGCAGGTGGAGCCAGGAAAGCGCGGCATCGGCAAGCCCGCACCGGGAGCAGAGGACGGACGCCCACGGCAAACACCATCCGGTCCAGTTTCCTGCACCGAGGGTATTCCAGCGGTTGAGGCTGCGGGCCACGATGGGACGATGAACCGGATCGAAGGGATCGATGCTGCAGAAGGGGTAGATGGCTGCCAAATGACTGTGGTGCCGGTGGCTCTCCGACAGGTCTTTCCCCTCCCAGAGCGCGATCCGCTTGGCGGGCTGACCGATCCATCCGTAGCCGCCGTCCTCCGCATCCACGAGCGAGTAAGGCGGCAGGTGCTCCGCCACGTCCGCCCACCGGGGATCTTCTCCGACATCGAGCACGGCGGCAGTGGAGCGAAGCAGGCGGAGAGTTGAGTGCAACGCGGCCAGTTGGAAACTCGCGTCGCGGCCCCAGCATTTCCGGCGATCGGAACCGCCAAACTCCGGACTCACGCTGATCGGAAAATGATAAACCTTGCGCCCGTCCGCATCGGTGTCGGCTTCGAGCATTGCAAAATAGCCTTCGAAGGAACCCACCAGCAAAGGCCAGACAAGGTCGCGCAGGAATTCGACATCCCCGGTGCATTCAAAATACTGATGCGCCATGCCGGCCATCCACGCCACGCAGGCCTGGTCGATGGTGCCGGCCCAGAAGCTGCCCATCAGTTGGCAGCGGTCATCCACCGCATGCGGAAGAATCATTGCGCCCGGCACACCGTAAAAGCCTTCCCCAAGGGCGCGCAGACGCGGCAACCAACCCCGCATCATATCCCACAGGGGCTGCATCTCCGCCGCCTGTCCGGTGGCGAGTGCGGCCCCATAGACTAACTGGACGTTGATATTAAAATGGTAGTCATTGCTCCACGGCGGAATGGTCGTGTCTTCCATCCATGGCCCCTGCAGGGTTGCTGCGGGCGCGTCCCGGCGAATGAGCCCGGCCTGCTTGTAAAGTCCAAAGTCGAACTGCCTCTGCAACGCCGGATCCGGTAGCGTCATTCGAGCCGCTTCGCCCCAGAAACCTGCCCAGAATGCCCGCCGGGCGGCATCGGAGGCATTGAGATCAAATCCATCCAACCGGCTCCGAACCACGCTCGCCGGATCCTCTCCCAGGGCCGTTGCAAGAAGGATCTGATTCGATTGACGACGCCACGCGACGGCGAGAGCGGGATCGGAGGGAAGGCGTTGTTCAAATCCGCCACCGTCGGAGTCGATCCAGCATTCCGGTGCTGCGATTCCCAAGGCAGTCATCGCGTTGTCGCGAACCAGAGAATGCGCGGGCAACAGGCGGATATCCGCCAGTAGATCGGCGTCGCCTGTGATCCAGCAGACTTCGTCATCCTGCGATTGACAAATGCGCAGGCATCGCGGCGCGTCGTCACCCTCGTGACGCCCCAACCGCACCGTCGCCTCGCCGGTAGCGAGGTCGAGGGTGGCATCGAGCGGGCGGAGGCCATTTGGAAACGACAGCTCCAGTCGGCCTCCGCCCATCTGCTGCGGGAAGGTCGCTCCCTTGCGCCGTGGCGGAAAGAGCGCGGCAAGGGCACTGTCATCCTCGTCGAGCAGGGCACGTCGCACAGCGGCGAAGGTTGTTCCCTCCGGGATGTCCTGACCATCGCGGCGATCCCAAAACCCGGCATGGGCGACAGTGATCCGAAGGGTGTCCGAGCCCCAGACGAGCAGGCCTTGCCTGCCATTGCCAAGCGGCAGCCCGGCATGCGGGCGGGGCAAAGGAAAATGCCAAACAAGGGGCGTGGGATCGGTCATAGTCTGTGAGTATTTATCCGATGGAGAAGCCGGTCGATCTTTTGTGAAGAATCCGAACCCTTATGCGAAAAATCCCGGAACCTCGATGAGCAGCCGTCCCTGCGCCGATGCGGGCAGTTGCCACCCTCCTTCGGTGTCCTGCTGTAGGTTTTCTTTCGCTCCAAAAATCCGAACTTCTTTGGCGGCTTTTGGCAGATGCACAATCTGACCTGCGAATGAACCACGCTCCTCGATCATGTCGATGTTGAGTGCCTTGCGCACGGGGACGTAGTGGAGGAGGGTAAGGATGAGATCGTTTCCCCGGCGGCGCGGATAGACTTGGATGGTGGAGGCGAGTCCATGGCCGAATGGGGCCGGACCGACAAGGCGTTGCATGGCGAGTTTCCACGCATCGCGTGCGGCGATGTTCCCGGCCGTGCGGTATTCACGGAAGATCGGATCGGCAAAGATGACGAAGCGCTCTCCGGCGAGGACGGCAGGCTGGCCGCTGCCCTCGGGGCGCGGCGGGGTTTGCAGGTGCGAGCAGTAGCGCACGTCGTCGCGCTTGAAGTAGGGCAGCACGCGCTCGATGAGCGTCTCGCAGCCCGGCGCGGAGAGAATGAGTCCTTGCTCGTAGAAAACCCGGTCGGTGCGGGCGAGCTCCGGCGAAAAATCCGCAGAGGTGCGCCAGTAAGTGGGGAATTCTTCGACCGCGCCGTGGACTTCGACAGGCAGGAAATCGAGCGCCCATTTGCCGGAGGCATCGCAGCCGCCCTTATGCGAGATGAGCAGCTTTCCGCCGGCCTGATAGAAAGCGCGCAGCTTTTCCACGAAGGCCGGAGTGAGTGTGGTGCTGTCGGTCAGGATGACGAGTTCGAGGCCGTCGAGTTCGTTGTCTGCATCGAGCAGTTGGCACTCGTAGTGGGCTTCCTCGCACATCTGGATCGCGCCTTCGTCGGACTTGGCGGTCTCGTCGCCTTCCAGTCCGGGCGTGCCGCTGGTGGCGATGCCGACCTGGAGCAGGGATGTCGAGCCCTGGTAGAACGGCTCGGCTTCGGCGACTTGTCCGTAAACTGCGCCGATCAGATCATAGGCGGCAGGATCGAGCTTGCCGCGCGGCGGAAGTTGATCGCCCACGGAGTTACCTCCTCCAAGAGCTTGGGGACGGAAGCACTCGAACTCAAGCGCGGGCTGCGGTTTGATGCCGCCGAAGTCGCCCCACAGCGTCTGGAAGCGTCCGGTCATGGCCAGCCAGGGCTTGCCCCAATGGGCCGTCGAGCGGGCAAGGCGGGGGAAATGATAATATCCCCAGAAACCGCTCGGGAGGGATTCGATTTCCATGTGACTCATGGAGCCGTAGCGGGCGCGTCCGCCGAGGCCTGGCTCGAGGAAGGTGTCGGAACCGGCGTTGAAGAAGACCGTGGCCTCGGGACGGGAGGCGCGGATCACGTCCCAGTAACGCTTGGAAAAAGTCTCCTGCGCCTTGGCCATGAATCGTTCGTGGCCGGCGAGGGATTCATCCAGCAAGCCGTGCTTTTCGCGGAACTTGCGAGATTCCGAAGACCAGCAGGCTCCTTTTGGGAAAAAGCAGATGTCATAGAAAAATCCGTCCACTTCCTTGCCGTAGCGTGCGATCACCTCGCTGGTGAGGTCTTCGAGGTGTTGTTGGAAATCCGGGTGCAGCCAGTTGACAAATTTCCACTGTCCGGGATTGCCGCTGTTCCAATCGCCAAAGAGGCCGTTTTTATACATGGCGCGCCACTCGGGGTGCTGCGCCACGAGCAAGGCGTCCCAGCCGACCGTTAGATAGATCGGGCAGCGGATGCCCTCGCGGTGGAGTGCTTCGATCTGTTCGCCCAATAAATCGCGTCCGGCAGGGATAAGCTCCGGATGGATGGTGCCTACTTTGGTCGGATAGTAGGTGTAGCCATGGTGGCACTTGGCAAAAATCGTCGCGCTATTGACGTGGGCGCGCTTCATCGTCGCCGCGAATTCTTTGGCATCAAAGTCCGCAGCGATGCCGGGAATGTGCTGCGAGGTGTGGAAGTCGAGGTGGATCTGACGCTGATGGGTTTCGATGAGGTGTTTCATGGTAGTAGGCAGATTGATTTTGGGCAGGATGATTTTTTTATTAGGCTTGTTGGCAGCCGAAGGATTCGAGGAACGCGTTGGCGATGATCATGTGGCCGACAGGGCTGGGGTGGATGCGGTCCCACGCGAGGGATGCCGGGTGTTGGTGTTCGAGCACACGGTCGAACGCGGCCTGGGTGTCGATGAATGAGGCGCCGGATTCGGCCGCCAGTTCGCGGACGATAGTGCCGTATTCATCCATCCGTGCGCGCATGGTGTCTGTGCGATTGGACTCGATGAAGTAAGGAGTCGCGAGATGAAGTGCCTGGATGTGTGGCTTTGCGGCGGCGATCAGCTTAGCAAGGGTTTCCCGGTATTCTTGCGGGCCCACGCTGATCTCCGGGCGAAGGGGGGAGTCGAATTGTCGCCAGACGTCGTTGATGCCGATCATGATGCAGAGGGTTTCCGGTTTTTCGGCGATCACGTCAGTCTCCCAGCGGTTGGCGAGATCGCGCACGGTTTGACCGGAGATTCCCTTGTTGATCACGCGAATGGCAGCTTCCGGGTGGGTGGCACCGAGATGAGCGTAAACGAGGGAAACGTAGCCCTGGCCAAGGCCGAAGTTGGGTTCCCAAGGGGAGACTTCGCCCGACGCCCCGCGTGAGGCATCAGTGATGGAGTCGCCGATGAAGAGGAGTTTGGAATTTGATGGCAGGTTCATGTTTAGATCAATCGCGCGATTTCTCCCCAAGCTGGGCTTCGATTTTTTCAATTTCTTCTCGGCTGAGCTGGGCATTTTTATTTCCGCCCGAGAATTCACGAGGCCGGAGTTCAATGTGCAAAAATTCGTTGCCTGCGAGACCGACAGGGAACTCGACCGTGCCATTTGCGGCGGCAAGAATCACCGCAGATGAGGCCGGTTCCGCGTGACGGCGCAGCAGTCCGAGTTGACTCGCGGAAAGGTTCACCGGACAGCCAATGGCCTCCCATGTCTCAAAGGCACTGCCCGCTCCGGCCATGACCTGGCTGGCAGTGGCCACCCAATCGCTGCCCGACCCTTGCGGAAGATGGATTTTCAAGGTGTCGCTCCACCGGGCAGGCGCGGCTATTTCCGGCGGCGCGTCATTCCACAGCACCAGATGAATCGAATTTCCTTCCATGGTGGCCACACCTCCGCAGAAGGCTGGTGGATTCTCAATTTCCAGGGCGAGGCGCGGGCCGCGTAGGCGCTCCAGAAACCGGAAGGCGTTGGCGGTGGCTTTGGGAATCCCGTGCACGGTAAGCAGCCCGTAGGTGTGGCTGAATGGCGCGTTGGGAATGGGTCCCTCCTCAAAAATATCGCTCGCCACCCAGAAGGTGAACGTATCCGCCGCGTCGTCGAGTTCCACCATCTGACGCATGACGAAGGAGCCGCCGTGCAGGCTGTCCACATGACGATTATCGCCCCAGGTGACATCCTTGGCGTTAGTGGCGAGCTGGGTGTTCCACTCGGTCCAATGGATCGGTAGATGCGGCATCATTGAGTCGGCAACCGTCTGATGGGCAGTGCGGACGATGTCTTGGAAAAACATCCCGGGCGCATGCGGGCTGGAGGCGCGGTCGGTGAACTCGACGAATTCATCCTGCGGGTAGAGATGGGTGCTGATGAAATCCAGTGGCACGTCTTCGCTGTGGCAGAAGTTGATCAGGTCGGCCAGCCAGTGGGCTTTCGA
>JBGSJQ010000026.1:0-40045 GCA_041741775.1 Terrimicrobiaceae bacterium
TCGTGTCCGCCCCGGAGCAATCCTCCTGATACATGAAGGCCCCGGCCGCCGGAGCGCGGAGGTTCTGGATTTGCTGCTTCAGGGCCTGGATGCCAAAGGCTTTCAGTGCGTGATCCCGGAGCCCGCGGACGTGGGATGAGCCCGACCCGGCCGCACACCGAGCGCCTCGCCTACAGGGTGGGATACACCAGCGCTGTTTTTTCTCTGCTGGGAAGGATCGCGGGAGCGGGTGGGCGTCGGTTCAGTTGGGCGGTGGCCTCAGCCGTTGCAGGGACATACTGCGCCACCCAGCCGGGTGTGGTCCGCATCGTCTCCGACAACCTTCGCCTCCTCGGCCACCCCGGAGGAACGTCGGCTGCCAGAAAGGTTTTTCGGAATTTTGCTGTCACGTTGGGGGACTACTTCTGGCTCGCTGACAAGCCGCCAGAGGAAGCCTTTGATCTCGCTGAGATCGAGGGCTCTCTTCCCGCTCTCTCATCGGGGGCGATCCTGGCAACGGGCCACTTTGGGTTCTTTGAGTTCGGTGCTCTCGCGCTCTCCCAACGGGGGAAACCGGTCAGCGTGGTGACTGACGCCGAGCCATCCCCGGAGCTGACCAGTTGGCGCGCCGGCTACCGGCGGCGCTGGGGCGCAGAAACCATCGAGCTCGGCCAGGACGCCTTCTCTTCGCTGCGCGCCGCTGAGGCCCTTTCCGCAGGAAGGCTCACGGCCATGCTTGTGGACCGCCCGGCGGGCGAGCGCACGTTGGCGATCACCCTTCCCGGCGGGGCCATCCCGTTCTCCATGGCACCAGCCATCCTGTCTTGGATGACCGGCTGCCCTGTCATTCCTGTCAGCGTCCGCCGGACTCCCGCCAGGCAGTATCTCCTCCGGACCGGCAACCCGGTGACCGCCGACCGCTCCCTTCCCCGCGATGAAGCCCTCGCCGCCTGCACTCGGGCCGTTGCCAGCGCCCTTGTGGAGGATTTCCTTTGCGATCCGCTCCAATGGTATCACTTTG
Organism: Terrimicrobiaceae bacterium; assembly: GCA_041741775.1. Lineage (GTDB taxonomy): Bacteria > Verrucomicrobiota > Verrucomicrobiia > Chthoniobacterales > Terrimicrobiaceae > QYQL01. Next base: position 1,001 of record JBGSJQ010000026.1, read on the forward strand.
TCCCGCTCTGCCCATGAAGCCCATCCTCCTGCTTTTTCTGCTGCCGGTCAGCCTCCTGGCCGATCCTCTGGGGGCACCCGAAACAGCGGCTCTCCTCAAAAAAATTGCCGCCTCCCGCGCCGGACGAACCGTCCAGGCCGACTTCGTGGAAACAAAAACCCTCCCCCTCTGGAAGGACCCCATCGTGGAATCCGGCACCATTGCCTTCGAGCCCCCGGACCGCTTCCTCCGGAAAACGAGCAATCTCATGCTCTGCGACGGGAAGATGCTCTGGATGTTTTACCCGGAATTTCAGCAGGTCGAAAAATACCCCGTGTCCGCCCAGGGCCCCGGACAAATATTTGCAGCCCTCGGCCAGGCGATGCGCTTTGAGGATCTGGATCAGATTTTCCGCGTCTCGGCGAGCTCTCTGGCAGACGGCTTTCTTATCGAGCTCACACCGAAATCCGGCATGCTTCGGCGCACGATCCAGCGCCTCGCCCTCGAACTCGACTCCTCGCTCCGCCTCCGCGCCTCGACCCTCACCGGCCGGGATGGCAACGTCATTGAAACCAAATACTCCAACGAGAAATTCCTCGCCCCCGGCGACATCGACTTCACCTTTCAGCCGCCCGCCGCAGCCACTATCGTGGCTCCTCTCGGCGATCGCTGAAAAAAACCTGAGACCGCGTTTCTTGCTCAGGGAAGACCGGCGGCCTTCCAATCGACGTTGCGCATGTCGCCGGTTTGTAGGAATTTTTCATGCATGGCGAAGGCCGCGCTCAGGGTGGCCGGCGTCTGGCCTTTCGTGACGCTGTCGAAATACCCGTGGAGTTCCTTGCGGAAGTCCGGGTGGGCGCATTGATCAACAATCAGGCGGGCGCGCTCGTGCGGGGTCTTGCAGCGGAGGTCCGCGACGCCCTGCTCGGTCACAACGACCTGCACCGAGTGCTCGCTGTGGTCCATGTGGCTCACCAGCGGGACGATCGGCGTGATCTTTCCGCCTTTGGCCAGCGACGGACACGTGAAAATCGAGATGTAGCCGTTGCGGGTGAAGTCCCCCGATCCGCCGATCCCGTTCATCATGCTCGAGCCCATCACGTGCGTCGAGTTCACGTTGCCGGACAGGTCCACCTCGATCGCCGTGTTGATCGTGATGATCCCGAGGCGGCGCACCATTTCCGGGTTGTTCGTGATTTCCTGCGGACGCAGGCAGATGTGCTTTTTGTAGAAGTCGAGGTTTGCGTAAACCTCCTTCAGGACGTCCGGGCTGACGGTCAGGGACGTGCCGGTCACGAATTTGCATTTCCCCTTTTTGATGAGGGCAATGACCGAATCTTGGATCACCTCGGAAAACATTTCGAAGTCCGGGATGTCGGGGTTGTCACCGAGGGCGGCGAGGACGGCATTGGCGATGTTGCCCACGCCCGACTGGAGGGGCAGGAACTCCTTCGGGATGCGGCCGATGCGGATTTCGTTCGCGAGGAACTCGGCGACATTCTGTCCGATTTTCTGGGTGGTGGCGTCAGAGGGGTCGAAGGGGGCGACTTCATCGGGGAGGTTCGTCTCGACGATGCCCGCAATTTTCGAGGGATCGACTTTGATGTAGGGTTTGCCGATGCGGGTGGAGCAGTCTTTGAGGGGGATGGGTTCGCGGTGGGGCGGGTCGAGCGGCTGGTAAATGTCGTGCAGGCCGCGGAGGGCCGCCGGGTGGTTGCGGTTCAGCTCGATGAGGATCTTGTCCGCGACGCCGCAGAAGGTGGGAGACGCTCCAACCGATGTCGTCGGAACGATCTCGCCGTCCTCCGTCACATCGCAGGCCTCGACGATCGCCCACTGGAATTTTCCAAGAAATCCGTAGCGGACCTGCTGCGGAAGCGTGGAGAGGTGCATGTCGAAGAAGCGCGTCTTTCCGGAGTTGATCGCGGCGCGCAGGTGCTTGTTCGACTGGTAGGGGGTGCGCCAGGAAATCGCCTCCGCAAGGGCCAGCTCGCCATCCAGCGACTGTCCGGTCGAAGCCCCGGTCACGACGCCGACCTGGAGCGGACGCCCTGCTTCGTGCTCGGCCTTCGCGCGCTTCGCCAAAGCCGTCGGAATCGCCTTCGCTGCCCCGGCCGGCGTGAACCCGCTGAATCCAATCGTATCGTTGTTTTGAATGAGTGCCGCCGCTTCGTCAGCGGTCATGAATTTGTCCCGGAGTGCCATGGGTTTTGTGAGAATAAGTTTTGGTGAAAGGTTGGTTAAAGTGGCAATGTATTAGATGAGCTAATGTATTTCAACCAGTTTCTCAACGCTGTTTCACGCCGCCATGAGGTTTTCCGGACAAAGTCTGCGGGAACCCTCATTGTGCGGTGACGAACGCGCCGGATATTCTCCGGCAGTGATCAATTTTCCCTCGAGAATTCTACTCTGCGTCCTTACGGGGGTGCTTGCATTGTGTTCTATGGCAGCGGTGGCGCAGGCGGCACCCCGCATGGTGCGCGTTGCGGTCCTGAGCGGCCAGTCGAACATGGCGGGGGGAAGCGGCATGGTCACGCTCACCGCATGGCCGCAGGCGTGGTTTGACGACTCGACCGCAGCGGGCGCGGCCAATTCCGACTGGGGAGGGCTCAAATCCATCGCCGAGGGCGGCGACGGCATTCAGGCCGGCGTGGCCGAGCAGATGCAAAGTCTCTTCCCCGACGATCAGATCGCGATTTTCAAGGTCAGCCAGGTTTCGACGGCGATTTCGTATTGGATGACGCCGAACGATCCCGGTAGCGCGGGCTACATCGCGTTGACCCAGCGGATCCCGGCTCTCATCGCGCGCCTTGAGGCGCAGAAGGCGGCAGGCGAAATCCTCGGGTATTCGTTTGAGGGATTTTTCTGGATGCAGGGCGAGCAGGAAATGGACGCGTGGAACACAAACGCGACGAATCTCTATTTTCGCGACCTGAAATCGCTAACCTCGCTGGTGCGGGGGCTTACGCAAACGCCCGAACTGCCCATCGTGCTCGGGCGCACGAGTAATATCTACGCACCATCGACGGTTCGCTCGGACGGGAATGGAGATGCACGGCCGTATCCGCAACCCCTGGCCATAGGTGCTCCAGGCTACCGTCCCTACGGGGCGGACTCCGAGTTTATCAACTCACCTGTGCTCCGCGGCCATGCCTATTACGAGGGCTACAGTGATTCCGTTCGGGCGGCGCAGGTCGGGTGGACGCTGTCCGATGAGCACTCGGCCTGGGCGGATGCCGACGACCTGCCGACGGTGGACTATTTTCATTTTCCGACGGGAGCTCCAGGGAAGATCACCCTCGGGCAGCGGATAGGCCGTGCGCTCGGGCGCCTGCTCAATGCCACCGTTGGCAACGAACTGCAACTCGAGGCAGGGCCGCACCGATGGGTGCATCCCGGCACGCATGCACTCACAGCCTCCGTGGTCTCAGGGCCCGCGAGTCCCGAGTCGGTGGAATGGGCACTGGTCGCCGGCACCGGAAGCGCCACCATTGAATCCCCGAATTCGCTCACGACAGACGTGACCATCACCGACCCCGGCACCTATTCGTTTCAGGTGACCGCCACCGACGGAGGACTCCGGCATGCCGCCACGGTCAACATGTATGTGCTCGCCGCTGGCGAAAACCTTCCGGCCTACGGATCGGCTCCGCTGTTTTACGCCCCGCGTCCGGGTGCGCCAGTCACCCTTATCCCGAATGTTATGAATCCAGATTCCGATGTGCTCACCTATGCATGGAGCCAGCAGTCCACAACCGATCCGACCAAGCGTTTCGGTCAGGGAAAAATGGTCATCGATTCGTCGTCCGCCGTGAACCCGACCGTGCGGTTCACCTGGCCGGGCGCGCAGGTCGTGCGGTTGCAGATTTCCGATGGCACCACCCGGTCGGATGGCAATGCGAGCGGCTGGATCAACGTGCCGGTGCTGGTGGGGACCGACGGGGCCGCGTTCCCAGACTACTCCGCGCGGTGGAGCTTTGAGGAGCCGACGTATCTTCTTCCGGAAATGAACGAGACGCAACCCGAGCAGGAAAATGTGGGAGTTACCTCCTCGTCGTCGGCAGTCGTCGGCAGCGGATGTGCGGTTTTCAATGGTTCGTCGTATCTGAAAAACAACAAGGGCCACTGGGACAGTTCCGTGCTCTTCCTCCGGCCATTCACCAACTACTCACTGGCCATGTGGATGAACCCCGACGCCCCGGCCACCGGCACGCAGGTGCTCTACGAGGAGGGGGGCAGTTCGCAGGACAGCTCGTTCACCCTGCGCCTCCACAACGGAAGTCTCCAGGCCGGCATCTATCAAGGCAGCACGCTTTACACGGTGGAGACCCCAGCGCCCGCCGCCGGAAAGTGGTCGCACGTCGCGTTCACCTATGACGGCGCGGCGGGCGCAATGAAGCTTTGGATCGATGGCCAGTGCGTGGCCACGACCAACGGGCTCCCCGTATCCATCGCCAAGCGCAGCCTCGCCTCGGCCACCGGCGCACGCCTCCAGCAGGATGCCTGGAATGCCACCGGTGCGGCAACCGATGCTGCCGATTTTTATCTTGGCAAGCTCGACGAGGTCCGCCTTTACGAGCGCACGCTTGACTCTGCAGCAATCAACGCGCTCTACGCACAGGGCGTGGTTGTCACGCCTGAGGGGACGCTCTCCCTTGCCTCCAGCGGGGCCTCCGTCGCCGAGAACGCCGGGTCGGTCACATTGACCGTGAGCCGCACCATCGGCACCGTCGGCGCGGCTTCGGTGGATTTTGAAACATCCGACGGAACGGCAGCAGCAGGCGTTGATTACTCGGCCACCAGCGGCACCCTGCATTGGGCCGATGGCGAGTCGGGTGACAAAACCATCACAGTGCCCGTCCTCGACAATGCCGTCTATGGCGGCAACAAAACATTCACAGTCTCCCTCAGCAATGTTGCCGGCTCGCTGCTTGGCAGCCCGGCCGCCGCCACAGTCACCATTGTCGAAAACGAGGCAGTCAATACCGCCCCGCAAATCGCCGCTCTTTCGCCGACCGAAGCACAAACCAGCATCGCCGCAGGTGCGGCAGGCCTGTTCTTTCAAATGTCGGTGACCGATGACGGGCTTTCCGGGCAGCCGGTCACGCTTGCCTGGACAACGGTCAGCGGGCCGGCTTCCGTCGTCTTCTCCCCGGCGGGTTCGGCCTCCACCGACGCGTCGTTTCCGGCGGACGGAACATACGTTGTGCGGCTCACCGCCGACGATGGCGAACTCACAGCGATCCGCGAATTTACCATCATCGCGGGCGGCACGCCGGGCGGCGGCGAGGGCCCGACCGCAGGACTCGTTCTTCGCTACAAGTTCGACGAGGGCACTGGAACGACCATCACCGACTCGGTTGGCAACCACACGGTCACCGGCGTCAGCAACGCAACCTGGACGGCTTCTGGAAAATCCGGCGGGGCCTATGACATCAGCAGCACGGGCGGGCGAAGCTTCAAGCCGAGCAACCAGGAGGATCTCGATTTCGACCCGCGCGCGGAGGAGTTCACGATCTCGGTCTGGGCAAAATCCACCGGCACCGGAACCTACAAAACGCTTTTCGACAAGACGGGCGCAACCGCCCAATACCGGGCATGGGTCACCGGTTCTGCGACCAACATAGAGGGTTACTCGGGCGGCACGGCCAAGACATTTGCCGCCACCACACCTGCCTTCAACGACGGCAACTGGCACCTCGTCACACTCACCAACTTTAACAGGGACGGGACATGGTATTTCCGCGTCTATTACGACAATGGCGGATCCTACGTCGAGATGCCGAGCGGCAGCGGAGGCGTCACCTCCGGACTCCTGTGGGTTGGAAGCCTTTCCACAGGATACAACTCCTGGAGCGGACAGCTCGACGACTTTCGTATTTACAACCGCGCGATCTCGACCACCGAGGTGGGCGAACTTTACGCAGCGGACTCGACCAACTTCGCGCCGCTCGTCTCGATTGCCGCGACTGCGTCCGTGCTGGCCGGTTCGCCCGCCACCCTCGACGGCACGGTTGCGGACGATGGCCTCCCGAATCCCCCCGCTGCCGTCACCACGCTCTGGGAGAAAGTCAGCGGCCCCGGCAACGTGACATTCGGAAATGCGTCTGCCGTTGATACCATGGTCACCGCAGACGCGGCAGGAACGTATGTCCTCAGGCTCACCGCAAACGACGGAGCAGCCACCGGCGCGGCGCAGGTCGCTCTCGAAGTCACCGCGCCATCGGGCTACACAGGCTGGGTCGGGGAAATTTCGTGGAGCGGGGCCGACCAAACGGCAACAGGCGACGCCGATGCCGACGGCGTGTCAAACTTTCTTGAGTTCGCCTTCGGTGGAGACCCGCTTTCCCCATCGGCGGCTCCTTATCCGGTGCTCGAGCTTCCCGGATCAAGGATTCAAATCTCCTTTCTTAGAGCGCGATCGGATCTCACCTACACCGTGGAATCCTCTTCGGACCTCGTGACATGGGAAACCATTTCCTATGTGCCGTCTCCACCCGGCGAAATTCAAAGTGTCTCTGACAGTGTCGATGTGAGTCTGGCAAACCCCCGGCGCTTTCTCCGGGTGCGCGTCACAGAACCCTGAGGACTTCACGTTCGTCTTGGGATGACTGTGGCTGCTCCATTCTTCCCGCGAGCGGGAAAGCTTTCCTTCGCAACATCGCCGAATTTTCTGTGGGCAGAGCAGGATTCGCCCGCTGGTGGTGAGGAGTGCCACCTGGCGAGCCAAAGTATGCAGTATTCCTGATAGTCTATGCGTTTTTACGCATTGTCGGATGTTTGATTTCGGCTAGTTTGGTGAAAAGACGTTGAGTCTTTACCCCCGGCAAATGACTCCCTTTCCCTTTTCTCCCCCTTGGTGGCAGTGCTGTCTGTCGCTGCCTGACGAGGCCGACAAGGTGCTTGTCGGGCGGGAGAGCGGCATGCTTTTTGACTACGAGCGCGGCGGGCGCGGTCGCCGGGAATTCAGAACGGTGATCGAACCCTTGCCGCCGGAGGGGGCGGAATTTTGCGGGCAGGACCTGTTGGACCCCAAGGTGCCCATCGTGAGATCCAGATGGACCACTCCCGAAATCGACTTTCAGACTGAAGTCTTTGCGGCGTGCCCTCCTGACGGGCAATTCACAGTGCCGCCGGTGGCGGAGCGAGAGGGAGGTGAAGAGGCGACCGCTGGCTGGGACGGCCCGAAAATTCCGCGTGTGAAAAGAGAATTTTTTCAAGCCGGGGGTGAATGGGGGCCGGAATTTCGGACTGTGGCATGGAGCACGGCGGACATTGTTTACGCGTTCCGTGTTCCCATTGGCGCTGAGCGCTGGGTCGCTATCGGGCTTGGTGAAGGAGAGCACACGGAGGCGGGCCGGAGGATTTTGCGAATCGAAGCCGATGGGGCCCGGCCCCTCGTGATCGACCCTGTTGCAGCATTTGGCGCTGGAAAGGCGGGCCTTTGCCGTGTGCAGGCCCGCGATGCCGATGGGGATGGTATTTTGCGGGTAAGGGTTTCCGCCGCGCCGGAGTCGCCGGACCGGGCGGCATTTGTCAATGCAATGTGGCTATTCGACGGCCCGATGCCTTCGGAGGCGGAGATTTTTTCCGGACGCGCCCTGTCGGCTGAATTTGTGGACTGCGGGCGTCCGGCCCTGCCCCGGCGTCGCTTTCTGATGCGCCTGGTCGTCAAGAACTGGACTTCCCGCCCGGTCAGCCTCGTGCCTTCCCTGCGCATACGCACTCTTGAGAGGATGGTCTGCGCAGGACCTCAATTGAAGGTGGGGCACGCCACGAGGGTTATTGCCGGCACGGATTTTCAGGCGCGTTCCGATGGCACGGTGGCTCTCTCGATGGTCGAGATACCCCCCTCCGGAGAGAAGGAAATTGTTTTGGCATTCGATCGCAACGGATATCAGGGTTCGGCCGTGGACGGCGCGGGCTTCGAGGAGGCCCGCCGGACGGCCGTTTCGCACTGGGGATCGCTCGACCTGCCCTATGGAAAAATCGTGATCCCCGACGATCGCATCCAGTCCCTCATCGATTCCTCAATCCGCAACATCTACCAGGCGCGCGATATCGAAGGGGGGCTCCCGGCCTTCCATGTCGGCCCAACGTGCTACCGCCAGCTCTGGGTCGTTGACGGCGCATTCCTGCTCGAGCTGGTGACCATGCTCGGACGCCCGGAAGAGGCCCGTGCCGGGATGTCCTACCTGCTGGGTTTTCAGGAGGACGATGGAGGGTTTCAGCTCAAGGCTCGCTACTGGAAGGAAACCGGCATTGTGCTGTGGGCGCTTGTGCGCCAGGCGGTGCTGACCGGCGATGCGGACTGGCTGCGGGCGCATTGGTCGCGTATTGAGCGGGCGGTGGACTTCATCCGGCGGCTGCGCACGAGCGGGCGGGCTGCGAACCCGGAGGCCCCGGAGTTCGGCCTTGTTCCCTACGGAGATATCGACGGCGGGATCAGCAACATGGAGGAGAACGAAAGACTCCCCGAATACTCGAATACTTACTGGCTCCTCATCGGGCTCAAAGCCGCCTGCGAGGCGGGCCGTATGATTGGCAAAGATGTCCGCGAATGGTCGGGCCAATACGAAAGCTTCCTCGCTGCCTTCCATGCTGCCGCCCGGCGTGACATGACCGCAGACGCCCGGGGCCACCGCTACCTGCCGATCCGCATGGGTGCCACGGACACACCCCAGAAAGCCCAGTGGGCCTTCTGCCACGCGGTCCACCCGGGACATCTGTTTCCAACGGGCGATCCATTCGTCGAGGAGATGCTGGCGATGCTCGATGCGGCGCGGGTTGAGGGGCTTGTTCTCGATACGGGATGGATGAAAGACGGGCTCTGGACGTATTTTGCTTCCTTCCTTGGTCATGCCCACCTCTGGCAGGGCCACCCGCACGCTGCACTAGCCCAACTGGAAGCCTTCGCAGACCATGCCGCGCCCGTGCTTGTCTGGCGCGAGGAACAGAAACCGGCCGGCTGCGGGAACGAGGAGGTCGGCGATATGCCCCACAATTGGGCCAGCGCGGAATTCGTCCGCCTTGCCGTCCACCTTGTCGCCCTGGAGCGCGGCGACGAGCTGCACCTTTTCCAGGGCATCCCCCGGTCGTGGATCCGCCCGGGTGCCCGGACGGCCCTCTGCGGCATCCTCACGGCATTCGGTCCTCTTACGGCCAGCCTGGATGTCTCGGCAACGGAAATCCAAATACGAGTAGAACCGCTTGAGCGGCCATGCCGGCAGATCGTTATCCACACATCGGCCTGGGGCGGCACGGAGCCGCAGATCTTTCCCGCAGACCGAAAAATCGCCTTGCAGTTTGCAACGGGAACCCACCTTCGCACCAAGTAACCGGAATTATTTATGCTCCAGCCAGCTATTCCTTCCCCACGCCCATGAAAACAAAAAAGCGCAAGGTCATTGCGTTTCTCTTCAACTCCTACGACCGGGAAGTCGAGCAGTTTAAGATTGGAATTCTCCAGTATGCTCGCCCGACGAAGGACTGGGCGTTTATCCACTGTGGACAAGATAATATTCGTAACGATCTCGCACGCAGAGACGGACTTTTCGACGGGGGCATCGGTGAGTTCGGGCGGCCGGACCTTTGGGCTGCAGCGAGAAAGGCGGTTTTTCCGGTTGTCAGCCTTTACGGTGGACGCGGACTCGCTGGTCTTCCGACGGTGGGGGTCGATGATCGGGAGATCGGCCGGATGGCGGCCCGCCACCTCATGGAGCAAGGGCACAAAAACTTCGCCTATTTCGGCCTGAAGGCGCGCGGGTTTTCCTATGGACGGTGGGCTGGATATTGCAGCGAGCTGAAAAAGCACGGCTTCCGGCCCAACGCCTTCAAATATTTCAAATCCTACCCTGATCCGCATGTCACCCCCATGGTGTATGTCACGGATGAGCTCTCCTTTACCGGTTGGATCAAAACCCTGCCGAAGCCCTGTGGGATCTTCTGCTGCGACGACATGCGCGCGGAGTGGGTGTCGGTCGAGTGCCACAACCTCCGACTGCGCGTCCCCGATGACGTCTCGATTCTTGGCGTCGATGACGATGACGTCCACTGCATTTCTGCTGTGCCACATCTCAGCAGCATTCGCCTTCCCGTGCGTCAGGCCGGATATGAGGCCGCGAAGATGCTCGACCGGATTATGGAATCCGCTCGCAAGACGAAGTGCCAACGGATTTTGTTTCCGCCGGAAAAAGTCGTGAGCCGGGAATCCACCGATCTGCTGGCCATGGAAAACCCGCAGCTTGTCAAGGCACTCAAGTTTATCCGGGCCAACGCCCATGCGGGAAACGTCTCGGTCGCAGACGTTGTGGCGCAGACGAGCTACTGCCGCAGGATCCTTGAAACGAAATTCCGGGACGCTTTTGGCCGGACGATTTTTCAGGAGATCCGGCGCGTTCAGGTGGAGCAGGCCAAGAAGCTTCTTCGAGAGACGGTAGATACGATGGAGAGCATCGCCGACGTGACCGGATGGGGAAGCGCAAGTCACTTTGGCGTTGAATTCAAAAAAATCACCGGCTTGTCTCCCGGCGAATACCGGAAGCGGATGCACTGAGACTTCCGGCCGGGAAGGACGGGCCAGCGTCCCCGGCGGGCTGCCGGACAGAAATATGAGCAAATCCACGATCCACCGACCCGATCATTTCCCTGCATGGGACTGTCCGCCCGCAGAGTTTCGGCCGGCCGTCCTCTGGTCATGGAACGGCAACATGTCGCCCGCGCGCATCAGGGAAATGCTGGAAGGATTTGCCCTGCGGAATATTGGAGGGGTCTTCATCCACCCGCGCCCGGGCCTGGTGACCGAGTATCTCTCGGAGGAATGGTTTTCGTTGTGGGAACTGGCCCTGGGGGAATGCAAGCGGCACGGCATCGGATGTCATATCTACGATGAAAACTCATTTCCATCCGGCTTCGGCGGTGGCCATGTTGTGGGGGCGAATCCTCTTGCGGCAGGTTCACGGCTGACGGGGCACTTGGTTTTCCCGCACGACAGGAGCCCCAATGGAAGCAATATGGGGCTGCTTGCTCCCACTGGTGAGCCCGGGCGCACCGCGAGGCTTCCGCTGCTTTCCGTGGATCTTGAAAAGGTCCCTGCTGACCTTTGGCATGGCGGGTTTCCCATGGCCGATGTGTGCCGGGCGGAAGTCACCCGGCTGTTTCTTGACTCAACCCACGCGGCCTATGCGGCGCGATTTTCCGGAGAGTTTGGCAAAGCCATCCGCTACGTCTTTACGGACGAACCGGAGACCGGGACATCGAAGAAGGGGTTCCATATGTCCAGGGCGTTTCTTCGCGATTTTCTCGCGGAGCACGGGTATGATCTCACCTCCCGCCTCGCGGAACTGTGCGGCACCCTCCCGGTTTCCCCTGCCGTCCGACACGACTATTTTTCGACGCTCAACCGCCTCTTTACAAAGAACTTTTCAAAAGGCGTTTCGGAATGGTGCGGCGCGCACGGCCTGGCGTTCACGGGGCACTATCTTGAAAATCAATGGCCATTTCCGCAGGGTTGCCCCAGCACGATGGCGGCCCAGCGCTGGATGCATGCGCCGGGGATTGATCTTCTCGGGTTTCAGTTCGCGCGGGGCACATTGCGTGACAACGCGCTTTGGTTGCTGACAGTAAAGGAAGCCACCAGTATAGCCGCGCAGTGCGGGCGCACAGAAGTTCTTTGTGAGTCGTGCGGCGGCGGGGGATACGGCTACGGGCCTGCTGAGATGAAGCCTCTGGAAGATTTTCTACTGGCCCTGGGCATCAACCGCCTTGTCCCGCACCTGGCCCACGAATCGCTGGCCGGGGCCCGGAAACATGACTGGCCCCAGACGCTCAGCGACCACTCGCCGTGGTGGGACGCATTTGGAACGCACGCTCTTCATGTCGCGCGGGCCAACTACCTCCTTTCCCAGGGCACCGGATCAAGCCGCACGCTGGTTCTTCACCCCACGACTACCGGCTGGCTTCACTACCGCCCCGACTGTTTCCATTGGCCGGATGAGTCGCCCCACGCGCAGTTGGAATCCTTGCGAGAGTCCTATTCGACGTTTTTATGCGATCTCTACTCGGCCGGTGTGGACTTCGATCTGGGCGATGAATGTGTGATGGCCGAACTGGGCGGAGCCGAAGGCGGTTCCTCTCCAACCCTCAGCATCGGCTCCCGCAGCTATGAGACCGTGGTCATCCCGGCGGGCATGCAAAACATTCTCGCTTCCACCGTCCGAATCCTGAGCGAGTTTCTTGAGGCCGGCGGAACCGTCCTCTGTGCCGGAGCGGCCCCTTCGTTTATTGAGGGCAGGCCCTCCGACTTTCCACTTGCGGGTTTCACCAGTTGCGAGTCCGTCGGCGACGGGATCATCACCCGCCTGAGACAACGTAATCCCCCCCGGCTCGCGCGCGCTGATGGTTCCGCACTGCCTCCCGATCTCCTTTGGCGCTACTCCGCGCTACCCGATGGCGGAGCCATCGTCTTTTTCTCGAATCCGACGACTTCGCCGATCTCCGCGGAGATCACGATTGGACCGGTCACTGCGTTCGATACATTCACGGGACAGCGATCAAGCCTGGCGTCCAACAACGGTGGCGTCCACCTCGGGCTGGCTCCCGGCGGACATGCTCTCTGGCATGTGGAGCAGAGGGCCTGCCAACGACTGACGCCGGCAGCAGATCCACGAAACGGATGCCGCACACGGATCGAATTTCTTGGCTGTTCACCGGCCGAGGAAAACCTCATCCAACTCGACTACTGCGACTACAGCGGGCCGAAGATTGAACTCCGCGACGTCAACACCATCCATGCGGATAACACGAACTGGCCCGCGCAGGGTTTCGATAAAAACCTCTGGCGTGTCTCCATCCAATACCGGAGGTCCTTTGTTGAGGCGGAAATCCCGCAGGATTCAGCCTTCAGTGTTCGTTATGTTTTCCACGCATTCGAGGGGTTTGTCGCGTCCACGGAGGCGGGCGGAATGCATGTGGCCATCGAGCGGCCCTGGCTCTACGAAGTCCTCTGCAACGGTGTTCGGCTATCCCAGGAAAACGCGATTCCCTGGTTTGACGAGGAGGCCCGCTTGCTGCCAATAGGAGGCGCACTGGTCGCGGGCGCAAATGTCATCGAACTCCGCGCTCAAACGTTTCATGTCCTCGCAGAGATCATGCCGGTCTTTCTGCGAGGAAACTTCCGGCTTGTCCCGCAGGAGCGCGGGTTTCTGATCGATGTTCCGTTGCCCTGGCAGAGTGGTGGCGACTGGCGGGCGGAAGGATATCCGTTTTACCCATGGCGTGCCGTCTACCGGTATGGCTTGCGAACCGACGCGGCCGGATTGGTGCGGATCACTCTGCCCGAGTTTCAAGGCTCGGCGCTTGGAGTGCAACTCGACAAGGCCCCGACGCTCTGGAGGTTTGTGCCCGGGGAGTTGGTCGAAATTCCTGCTGCTGCGGGCGCTCACCAGCTTGATCTCCTTCTCTGCGGAAATCTAAAAAACCTGTTGGGCCCGCATTTCTGCGATGGCCTGCCGGGAGCCTGGAGTTGGGAAAATTGCCCGCCAACCCAGCCGCCCGGTGGTGACTACCGGCTCGCGGCGACCGGCCTGTCCCGCGCACCTGAGATCGAAATCATACCCGTATAACCCACCCCATGTCCCACACCTTATCATCTCCTGCCGGAACCTCCGAAGACTCCACCCCGCCATCACGCAAAGAACTGGCGTTCTACGCATCGGGCGTCGCTTCCACCGGCCTTGCCAATGGCGTGCTTGCGGCACTCACGCTCCCTGTCTTCAATATGATCCTCGGACTCAACCCCGCATGGATCATGAAGGTCGGCGGCGCCATCGCCATCGGCCTCTCCGGCTGGGTTCTTGTCTGGACCGGCTTCGACGTCCAACTCGGCGGAGCACAGGCGGACGGCGTGTTTTTCAACATGCGCCTCTGCTTCAGCATCATTCCCTCCGCCGTATGCCTCCTCGCCCTTGCCGCAGTCCGAAACTGGCCTCTGACCCGCACCCGCTGTGAGGAAATCCAGTCCCTCCTTGCCCAAAAACGCGAAGCCGCCATAGTGGGCTAAGCATGAAATCGGATGCCTCCGAAAAAATCGTCCGCGAGAATTTCGCGAGGATGAAGTATCTCGCCATCATGCTTGTGGCCTTCGGTGCCTACTCACTTTTCACCGACTACGCGATAAGCGGCATGTGGAGCAGCGAGGCGATCGGAATCTACCGCGTTCTGGACGCGGTTTTCGCGGTGTTTGCGGTCGCTTCACTGCTGTTTTTCTGGCTCTACAAGGGCGGCAACCACGTCGTCATGCATTTCGTCACCGTGGGCGTGTATTTTCTGTTGCTTGTCTGGTCGGGACTGGTCACGTCCGTCGAATTCACCTCCATCGGCTTCTCCACGCTGGTCACGATCACGCTGATCGGCATCCTGTTCCTGAGGTTCAGCCTGGCCACTTCTGTTTTCTTCTTCATCGGGGTCAACGCCGCGCTGGTCGGCGGAGTCCTTGCATGGGGTCACCCCGACAAGGCCACGGTTACCATGCTGTTCACGATGATTCCCTTTACGGTCGTGGCTCTCGCCCTGGCAAAACGAAACTACGATGGCCGGGTCAACGAGTTGAATGCGGCCTCCCGGCTGGAGGACATCAACGAGGAGCTGGCCGCAGCCAAGGACAATCTCGAGGACGAGGTCGCAAGACGGACCGCGGAGCTCAACGAGGCCAAGCTCAAGGCCGAGGAAAGCGACCGCCTTAAATCGGCGTTCCTGGCCAATCTCAGCCATGAAATCCGCACTCCGATGAACGGGATCCTCGGCTTTGCGGAACTTCTCAAAGAACCGGGACTGACCGGCGACGAGCAGCAGGAATACATCACCGAGATCGAGCGCAGCAGCGGGCGCATGCTCAATCTCATCAACGACATCGTGGATATCTCGACCATCGCATCGGGTCTGGCCCGGCCTGACCTCGGTGCGGTGGACATCGACTCACTGATGGAGCGCACCCACGCACTGTTTCAGCCAATAGCGAATGAGAAGGGGCTGGCCCTGCGCTTAAACAATGAACTGGCCGGGACTGGCGCCAATGTTTTCAGCGATCGCGAGAAGCTGTCGGCGTGCTTCGGCCACCTCTTGAAAAATGCCGTCAAGTTCACGCCGAGCGGCGTGATTGAACTGGGGTGCCGCATGGAGTCTGCGCGCAACGTCGGAGCCTCTACTCAAGGTTTTCTCTTTTACGTCAAGGACACCGGGATCGGCGTTTTGAAGGAGCGCCAGGAGGCGATCTTCGAGCGGTTCGTGCAAGCCGACATCGGCGACAGTCGGGCATTCCAGGGGGCTGGCCTTGGCTTGTCGATCACCAAGGCTTACGTCCAGCTGCTGGGAGGCACGATCCGCGTCGAGAGCAAGCCCGGGGAGGGTGCCGTCTTCAGCTTCACCATCCCGAAAAGTGCTCCCGACAGAACCGCCGCATCCCCGTCCGCCCCGGCGGCGCGCCCCGGCGGCGAGGCCGCAGGGGAGGCTTTAAAAATCCTCATTGTGGATGACGACGAGGGAAGCGTCCGATTTTTGACAGCTGCGTTGCATGGGGTTTCCCGCAATATCCTTTCCGCGTCCAACGGCACCGCGGCGGTAGAGATTTGCCGAAGCAATCCCGACCTGGATGTCGTGCTCATGGACATCAAAATGCCCATAATGGATGGCTATCGCGCAATAACCCTCATCCGGGAATTCAACCGTCAGGTCATTATCATTGCGCAGACCGCCTTCGCGCTGGCCGGCGACCGCGAGAAGTCCCTCAAAGCGGGCGCCGATGACTACCTGACCAAGCCCGTGAGCAAGACCGCACTGCTCGCGTGTGTTGCAGACAACCTCGGCAGGCGCGGCACGCCGTTCACGCCCCCCCAGGCCCCTGTATGAAGCACACGGACACGCAATGAGAGGGCGATCGGGGGACGTGGAGGCGCTGCCATGAGCTGCATTTACAAATTTTGCACGAACGCGGTCCTGCGCGCCAATTCGGCGGCGAAGCCGATGAGGTGGCTCTCGACGCTGGCGGCCAACGAGGAAGTCATCGCATTCCGCGTGTTCATCTCCTCATGCAGCGCTCGCACGAGGCCCATGTCGCCACCTCCGTGACCATCGTATCCTCCCTCCAGAGTTTGCAGATGGATGGGTTCCGGCTCACTGCCGTGTTCACGCACGATCATGTCCGCGCCGGTCATCGCGCGGACAGCCTCTCCTCCGCGCAGCACGCCTTTGGTTCCGAAGATCTCAAGATGGCGTCCGTTCTCGAAGGCGGTCATCGTCAGAGTGGCGGTTCCTCCCCTCGCAAACTCCATGGCGACGACCTGGCGGTCAACAGCGGTATTGTCGCAATGATAGACACACCGGCCCCACGGGCTCCGGGAAAGCCACTGCAGAATGTCCTCATCCGATGCCGTGGCCGCTTTGTCATAGACATAGCTGAGCCAGGAGCTGCGGTATTTTCCGGCATAGTGGTGCGCGTCGTAGGGGCAGTCCTTCGCATGGGGACATCCATCGGTGCAGCGTGCCGGAGCGCCCTCGGGGGCATTGGCCGAAGTAAAATAATGCAGTCCGCCAAAGCTTGAAACGCTCGTGCAGTGGTCCCCCATGAGCCAGAGGATGATATCCAGGTCATGGCAGCACTTCGCGATGATCATCGGGGTGGCGCGCTCCGCAACCGACCAGTGCCCCCGCACGTAGGAATGCGCCTGATGAAAAGTTCCAACGCCCTCCGTGGCATTGATGGAAACAATTTCCCCGAGGCGGCCGGACGTCACGATCTCTCGTGCCTTTCTATAAAACGGCGTGTAGCGAAGGACGTGACAGACGAGGACTTTTCGGCCGAGTCTTTCCGCTGCGGACTGCACGCGCAGGATGCCGTCCACGTCCGTCGCGATCGGTTTTTCAAGCAGGATGTCGTATCCTTTTTCCATCGCGGCGATGCAGGGCTCAACGTGGTAGGCGTCTTGGGTGCCGATGATTGCAACATCGGCGAAGCGGTCGGCGGCGAGCAGTTCCTTGTCCGAGGCGAACCGGCGGAACCCGGCGGGAAACCCGCATTCCTTTTCAAGGAGGTCGAGGCGGTCCGCGACCGGGTCCGCCGCACCTGCAATCCGGTAAAGCTCGGGGCACTTGGAGGCCAGGCCCATGTAGGTGCGGGTGCGTCCGCCGCAGCCGATGCCGACAAGCGAGAGCGGGCCTGCGGTGCTCACGGAATCTCGGCCTCCACAACGACCGTCGCGCCGGCAGGGGCGATGGGGAGAATGCGACCGTCAACGTTTTTGCCATCAACTTTGAGCGCGCAGATTCCCTTCGAGTGCCCGCGCGGGTTCGTGATGCGGATGTTGTAGGTGGCGCCGCGGAATTTCCGCGTCGCTCGGAATTCCGGCCAGGCAGGCGGGATGCAGGGATCGAGCTCAAGGCCATGGTAGCCGGGGCGGATTCCGAGGATGCCCTGGGTGGCGGCAACAAAGGTCCAGGCGGCCGTGCCGGTGAGCCAGGAATTCTTTGCCTCGCCTGGCGTGGCCGAGTCGCGGCCGGCGATCATCTGGGCATAGACATAGGGTTCGCATCGATAGGTTGCGGCCGGCTTCGAGGGTGGGCAGATGCTGAGATAGTATTCCAGGGCGCGGTCGCCGCGGCCGAGAAGGCACCAGCACAGATGGATCCATGTGTTGTTGTGGCAGAAAATGCCCGCGTTTTCCTTGTAGCCCGGTGGGTAGCTGGAAACCTCTCCGAGTTCCTTGTGGTAGGCGGCGTAGGCGGGCTGCTGGAGGATCACTCCGTCGGGAGTGAAGAGGTGCTTGTGCACACTTTCCAGCGCGCGGGCTGCGCGGCCGTTGGCGGCTCCGGCCCCGCCCAGCACGCACCATGCCTGGCTCTCAATGAAGATCTTTCCCTCCTCGCAGAGCGCCGAGCCCACGGGATTCCCCGCAGCGTCGTAGGCGCGGCGATACCATTCCCCGTCCCATGCGTGTTCCTCCACGGCGGAGAGCATCTCCGCGTGAAAGCCATCGATGCGGACGGCTTCCGCCTGGCGGTCGGTCGCGCGATAAAGCTCGGACAGCTCGCGGGCAGCATAGAGGAACAATCCTGCGATCATCACAGACTCCGCGCTCGATCCTTCAACGTCTCCGGCGGTCTGAAACGATTCGTTCGGCTCTGTCGAAAAGCAGTTCAGGTTGAGGCAGTCGTTCCAGTCGGCATGCCCGATGAGCGGGAGCCCGTGAGGTCCGCGCTTGAGCATGGTGTAGGCCATGCTGGTCTCGAGGTGGTGCAGCAGGCTTTCTGCCGAACCCGGCGTGTTTGTGTAGCCGACTGCGGCATCGAGGATCGAGGTGTCCCCGGTTTCCCGAATATAGGCGCAGGTGCAGAGGATGAGCCAGAGGTGGTCGTCGTAGAAGTCTCCTCCGATCTCGGCGTTTCCTTTTTTGGTGAGCGGCTGGTATTGGTGGAAGCACGTGCCATCTGAGAGCTGGGTCGCGGCGATATCGAGAATTCGCTGGCGGGCACGCGACGGAATCATGTGGACAAAGCCGAGGATGTCCTGGTTGCTGTCGCGGAATCCCATGCCCCGCCCGATACCCGTTTCAAAGAGGCTCGCCGAGCGGGAGAGGTTGAACGTGGTCAGGCACTGGTATTGGTTCCATGTGTTGACCATGCGGTTGAGGCTTTCTTCCGGTGTCCCGACCTGGAAACCGTCCAACAGGCCGGCCCAGAATGTCCCGAGGGCCGCGAAGGAGGTCTCCACGGCACCGGGCACCGAGTATTGTTCCATAAGAGCACGTCCTTTGGTTTTATCCATCACCCCGGGCGAACAAAATTTTGCGCGGTCGGCCTGCTCGACATAGGCGAGGACAAACGAAAATGATTCCGAGGCACCGGGAGCCAGTGCGAGGTTGAGTTGGTGTGCGCCGATCGGATTCCATCCGTGAGCGAGGCTGTTTGTGCAGGCCCCGGCGAGAACGGCTTTCGGATCGTGGAGCCCGTTGTGAACGCCGACAAACGCGTCGCGCGAGGTGTCAAAGCCGTCGACCATCCGGGTGCAGGCAAAAAGCGCATAGTGGCTGCGGCGTTCGCGGAATTCGGTCTTGTGGAAAATGCACGATCCCTCGACCTCGACCTCGCCGATGGAGTAGGTCCGCTGGTAGTTCGTCATGTCGTTGAGGGCCTCGAACAGGCAGAACTCGACGAAGGAAAACAGTTTAACGGATTTTGGATTCCCGGATTTGTTGCGCACCGTCGTCTGCCAGACTTCGGCGGTTTCACCGGGAGGAATGAAAAAGAGGATCTCGACTTCAAGTCCATGCTTCTCCGAAATGATCCGCGTGTAGCCGAGCCCGTGCCGGCATTCGTAGCGGTCGAGGTGCGTTCGGCACGGTTTCCACATCGGGTTCCAGACCGTATCGCCGTCGCGCACGTAGAGGTAACGCCCGCCAAGGTCCATCGGGATGTTGTTATAGCGGTAGCGCGTGAGCCGCCGCAGCTTGGCATCCCGCCAGAACGTGTAGCCGCCGGCGCAGTTCGTGCAGAGGCCGAAGAAATCGTCCTGCCCCAGATAGTTGAGCCACGGAAGCGGGGTGTCGGGACGCGTGATGACGTATTCGCGGGCGGGGTCGTCGAAGTGGCCGAAAGATTGATTGTTCATGGATGAAGATTCAGTGAAAGCGGAGATGCGTGTCGGTTTGGCGGAGGTGGTGGCAGTCGCTGGAAACGAGGGTGAATTTTCCGGCATCGCACGCGATGCGCGTGATGGATCCCATGCGGGTGTCCACGTCCTCGAGGCGGCCGAGCATTCCCACCACGGCCTGCACGAGCGGCGAGCCGTGGGTGAAGACCGCAAAGGATTCCTCCGGCGCACGCCGCATGATTGAGTCGAGGGAGGACTTCACCCGCTCGCGGACCTCGACCGTTTCGTCGGCTTCCAATCCTCCCGGAACATGAGCCGGAACGTAGGAGCGCTCGACCTGCGGGCAGATGGCAGCAGCCTCTTCCGGCGAAAGCAGCCGGGGCGGGCCAGAGAAAAAGCCAGGGCTCAGCCACTCTCCGAAACCGGGTTCGATGCGCACCGGAACGCCCAGCAGGGCGGCCGAAGGCGCAGAAGTCTGAAGCGCACGCAGAAAAGGCGAGGAATAGATCGCGCCGATTCCGCTTCCAACCAGCGCACGGGCAATGTCCTCCGCCTGCCCGAGCCCCGCTGCGGCCAGCGGAGGATCATCCGGATTTTCGGCGGACAGTTTCCATGCGGGATTTTCAAAGTCGCGGCGGATTCCATGACGGATCAAGTAGATTTGCATGTGCGAAAAATCAGAAGGCCGTGGGCACGAGGTTAAATGACTTCGAGGGCATCTTTTTCAGGCAGAGGAGGAAACGGCGCATGGGGCTCCGCCTGATACCAGAACGCGACCGACGCGATGTCATCCTGCAGCGGGAGGGAGTGAGCATCAGGATTTCTTTCCGCTGATCACAATGACCGAGGCCGGTGGAACGACGACCTGCATTCCGGATTTGAGTTCCGGCCCGGCGGATTCCTGGATCTTCACGACTTCCTCGTGCCGGTTGTTTGCCTTCGGATCCGGGTTCGTCAGCGCAAACCGGGTCGTGGGTCCGGAGAAATCGGCAGGCAGGTCGAGGACGGCCGTGCGGGGCTCGGTGAGGGATCGGTTGAGGAGCATCAGGGTGAGGTCATTGCCCTCACGGAACGCATGGCAGGTGACGAGGGCGATGCCCTTGCGGCCCTTCACCGTCTGCTCGTGCCCCTTGCCGTCGTTTGTGGTCTTCACGATTTTTTTGTCGGGGACATCCACGCGCTTGATTTCGACCGGATCGACGCGGAGGAGGTCGCCCGGGCAGAGGGTGTTGCGCATTTTAAGGGCGAGCCACGATGGATACGGGACGCGGTCGAGCGGGTTGTTGTGCGACGACCAGTATTCGCCGGTCTTGTAGTCGTAGTAGGCGACCGGGGATGAGCCGGCGGAGAGAAACTCCATGGAGGCGTCGAGCGTGGCGGTGCCCAGCGCAAGCGACTTTCCGATGTTTTCATCTTCCTCCGGCGCCTGCTTGCCCGGGCCGGGGAGGCTGTAGCCGGGCCCCCCCTCGTAATTGGCGATCTTCTTTCCCGTCTTTGACGGGTTCCGGGCGAAATAGGCGGCCAGCTTGTCTCCGATCCGTGCATCGTTCTTGGCGGCTTCAAGGAAGGGGCCGGGAATCGACTCCGTGATCCGGGACTCCAGGATGCCGACGAACGCGGGATCGGATGCGAGGGACTTCGCGGGCTCCGTGTCGCCGAGCTGGGCGGCGATCATGACCGACATGAGGCGTGCGCTCTCCGGGCTGAGGTCCGTGCCGGAATTCTCAACCGCCTCGCCCAGACGCGTCCACATTTCCTTGCGGACATCCGGCGGCAGTGCGGGGAGCAGGAGTCGGGCCTCCTCGTCCGGCTTGTAGG
Organism: Terrimicrobiaceae bacterium; assembly: GCA_041741775.1. Taxonomy (GTDB): domain Bacteria; phylum Verrucomicrobiota; class Verrucomicrobiia; order Chthoniobacterales; family Terrimicrobiaceae; genus QYQL01. Next base: position 22,437 of record JBGSJQ010000026.1, read on the forward strand.
ATTCCGCACCGCCGTGCAGCGCGACGATATCCTCTGACATGGCTGCCGCGATGCCGGCCGCCTCTTCGTGGAAGACCCGGGGGTTTGACGCGATGGCCTCCATGGCGGCGGCTGCATAGTTGGGGTCGGCCTTCATTGCCCGCATGAGATGATCGACCCGCCGCTGCGGGGATTCCCTGAGAGTCCCGCCGACGACGTAATTCAGGTAGTATTTCATTTTCCCGTTGATGATTTCCGGAGTGGCCTCACGGCGGAGCGCGGCAAGGAATTCGGCATTGCCCGAGCGGGCCGATTCGAGGATGGCGCTGCGGAGCTGATAGTTGAGCTGGTTTGTGATTCCGTAGGAGAGCTTCTCGCCGGTCTTGAGGAATTCATTAAGCTCGTCGCGGGCTTCCTTTGGCATGGAAGGCGATGCCGCCCACGCCTTCACGGACTCCGGATGCGCTTTGAACAACGGGACCAAGCGGGACGGGGCATTGAAGTCGATCAGCCCCTCAGTGAGTTCTCCAAGAATCGCGGGTTCAGCGAGTTCGAGGGCTTGGACGGCCTGTGGCTGGAGCGCAGGGTCCTTGGCCATCGCCCGGTAGGCGGCATGCCAGAAAGGATATTCCAGCACGGCGCGGCGGCTTGCGACCAGGCTTTTGATGCTCTCGGTGAATTTCCCGTCCTTGGCCCAGAGCGCGGAAATATCTCCGCCCTGTGCGGTGAGTTGATCCGGGGTCAGCTGGAGCTGTCCATCCGGAATCGCGGCCAGCCCGGCCGCGAGCAGTTCGGGTTCGGCACGCAGCGCGGATGCGAAGCTTTGGAGGTATTCCGGGTCGAACGTCGCCGCATCGAGGATCTTTGGAGCGAATTCCGTCGCCGCGGCGAAAAGCTTGTCCTGATAAACTTCGCCCTCCGCTTCGGCCTCAGAGGCGAGCGGGGTCGCGTTCGCTTCCCACCCTCCAAAATAATAGGCAAGATCCACGCGGTCGGATTCCTTTGAAGCCAGCGCGACGCGGCGCGACCAGCCGTCCTTTTGCATCTGGTTATCCCAGCCGTTGGCGACCATCTCGAATTTGTCGCGGGAGTAATACGGGGAACTCTTGAACTCCCGGAACTGGCGGTCGGCGACGGCGGCATACGTCTCGGGTTGGCCGGGAAGGGCGTAGCGCATGATCTGGTTCCATGCTTCGTTGGCGGATTCCAGGTAAATGGTATTGAAGGTTTTCGTCCAGGGTTCCGGGTGTCCGTGTTCGGCGCGCAGCTTCCCATAGCCCTTGTCGGCGGGGCCGCCAAGATAGTCCATGAGGTTTGCGTTTTCCTCTGCGGTGAACCAAGGGTTGAGGATCAGCCAGGGATCGGCGCCGGTCTCCTTGCAGACTTCAAGTGATTCACCGAGCGAGGCGAAGACCGGGGATTCTGTTTTTCCATAGCCGCCGCGGATCGGTTGCGAGAACCCCTTGCTGAGCCAGTAGTCGAGCGTCGGCGCGTCGAGTCCGCCCCAGATCCGCAGCGTGTGCGGTTTGAAGTCTTTGAGGATCGCGACCTCCTCAGGCATAATCGCATAGGGCTCCGAATCCGTCTGCCAGATGACAAAGTTATCGATCCAGAGCGTGCCGGGCGAGAGCGCTCCGATCCACATCCGTGTGGATTCGTTCTGCGATGAGGCATATGGCTTCTCCGGGGCCTCAACAGGCAGGTCAAACTCGAATTTTTGCCACTCCGGGGTCACGTCCACGATCCGGGTCATCACCGTGCCGAACTGGATCTGAACGCGCGGGTCGGACATCCCGTCCTGCTTCAGCCAGACCTGTGCCTTGTAGGTTTTTCCAGGTTTGAAGCGGACCTTCGACTCCGCCTCGTTGTGCGCTACAAACCAGTGCCACGGTCCAGCCGGGGATGCCGGAGAGGCCTCCTTGACATCCAGCCGGAGGCTCGCACGGCTCCCGCCTTCGGGAGCGGGGTTGGTTTCGTCAAAGCTCCATTCCGCCTTGCCGGTGATTGTGCAGTAGCCGTTGAGAATCGGGCTCTCGGAGGGCTTGATCAACTCCGGCCGGAATTGCGGCGGCATCTTGTCCCGCTGCATTCGCAGGACGTAAAAGTCACCGCTTCTCACGGCAGGTCCCTTGTCGGCAAACCAGATTTTTTCCTCGGTTGGCTCCAGCGTCGCAGGATCCTTGCCAAGGGAACTTCTTGCCACTTTGGTTTTCCGCAGGAGGCCCATTTTTCCATTTTCGATCCGATACACATAGACGTCCGCACCGTCCCAGAAGCCCGACCGTGCGCTGTCCCAGAACGAAATCTTCGGGGCCGCCTTCTGCTGCAGCCAATCCTCTCCTCCGGCGTCCGCCTGGCCATGCGTTTGAAACTGAATCGGCCCCGAGGCAAACGGGGTGTTCCAGACATTGACTTTCACATCCTGATTCCATGGGGCGAACCCGCCGAACTGCAGGTTCGTCGAAAAATTCGGCGGGGATTTCTGCAGGATCTCATCGGTGACCTTGAAGTGGTCCACAGCCCCTGCGGGCGAATCCTGCGCCGCAATGGGGCTCGATAAAAGTGCCAGGATAATGGGTGCCGCTTTGATATTCATAGGAGGGTTGGGGGAAAAGAACGGGAGGACCGAGGTTGAACAGTTTAGGTTTTGCATACCCGTTGCGGCAATGCGCATTTGCGCATGGTCCATCTAAAATGAAGTATAGGCAGGCGAGTCGTTGCAGGGTGAAGAGCAAGCAAGGGTTGCATGAAGAATCGCGCAGAAGACTTTCACATTCCCGCATGCGCTTTGCCGCGGGCTTGCAGGGGGCACCGCAAGATGTCAGTATTCGCCTATGAAAATGCTCCTCCCGACCATGGCCGCACTTTCCTTAGTGCTGATCCCCTCTCTTCACGCTGCTGACGCGACGACCTTCTCGATGCCGGTGGATCCCGCTCTTGAGCTTTCCGGGCAGATTGGAGCCATCTCCAATGCCGAAGGCACATGGAAGCCGATCGACCAAAATCTCCAGAAGATGGAGGACGGCTTTGAAGGATCTCTCGTCGGGCCCGGGGGCAAGGCGATCAAACTCGAAAGCCAAATCAAGCAGGATGGAGCAAAGTGGACCGGCGTAGTCAAGTGGGAGGCCGAGTCGGAGATCCCTTCCGTCTTTCTCCTCCTGAGCTATATCATCCCGATGGACCAGCTTGAGGGGGCAACGATGGTCTCGGGCAAGGAGGATATTTCGTTTGAGAAAATGGCGCAGAAAATTCCGACGAGGAACAACTTCTCGAATGCCACAGAATTCCTTCTCGGCCCGGTTTCCGGGCAGATGTTGAACGTCTCGATGAGCAACCCCTCGGAGGTCCAGGCGCTGATCCTCGGAGACAACATGTATATCCGGATTTACCTGACCCCCTCCAAGGAAACACTTCCTACATCCGGAACTGCTGAGTGGGCGGTCGAAAAACAGTGATTCCGCGAACGTATTTTGTCTGGCCGGAGGGGATTCCCGGCGCGGTCACATCCAGCTGGGATGACGGATGCATCCATGATCTGAGGCTGCTTGAAACCTTCCGTGCGCATGGGCTCCGCGCAACGTTTCATATCAACAGTGGGCTCCTGCGCGGGGATGGTCGCGATGATCCGTTCTACCTTGAGGAGGAGAAAATTGCCGGCCTCTATGCCGGGCAGGAAATTGCTGCCCACTCGATGACCCATCCCAATCTTTGGCCGCTTTCCGACGACCTCGTTTTTTATGAGCTTCTGGAGGATCGGCGGCGACTCGAGCGCCTGGCAGGGTATCCGGTAGCCGGACTGGCCTTTCCGTGCGGTCGTGGGGGCGACGACGAACGGCTCGAGGCCCTGGCCCGCCGCGCGGGATTCCGCTACGCGCGCGCCTCAAACATCACCGGCAATTTTGCTCCGCCGACGAACTGGCTCCGCTGGGGGGTGTCCTGCCATTTTAGCGACTTTGAGGAACCCTGGAAAAAGTTCGAGGCCATGCCCGTGCATGACAAGGTGTTTTTCATCCGCGGGCACAGCCACGAGTTTGAATCGCGCAAGGAATGGGGCTTTCTGGAATCCATGGCCGGACGGCTGGCAAAAGCGCCGGTCTGGCATGCCACCAATCGCGAAATTTACGACTACGTTCAAGCCTGGCGCGGCCTGGTTTGGACGCTCGACCTTGATGTCGTGCAAAACCCCTCCGCCACGAAAGTATGGATGCTGCGGGACGGGACCCTTCGCTCGATCCCCGGCGGTGGAACGCTGGCTTTTTGAGCGGCCAGCCTGAAAGAGATTTCAGACAGGATTTTCAGGATTTCACAGGAATCGATTTATGCCCACCCGAGAGCGGGTGTTTTGGGGCAGGCAGGATTCTACGGGTGGAGGTCGCCCCTCCACTTTCCGTTTGGCACGCACTCCCCACCTGGCATTTCTCTCCTTCTCCTGCCAGTCCTGAAAATCCTGTCATCCTGTCAAAAAATCCTTCAATTTCCGCTTTTGAGTTCAACGCCCGGTCTTGTTGTGACCGCCCTCCAGCCACGCGAGGTCGGCAAAGTTCGCACGGAATGTCCATCCGCGCATCGCCTGCTTGTGGGGGATGATATGCATCTGGCCATGCGTCTCCCCGCGATCAAAGATCTCATGGTATTTCAGCCATTCACAGCGGCTGAGGCGCACGGTGAAGTGCGGGTTTTTATCCCGGTTCCACCACACCAGGAAATCCTGTCCGGAAGATTCCTTGCGCCAGTGGATCCCGCATCCCAACGCCTCATTGACGAGGAGACGCATCTGGGCCTCGGTAAACTCGAGCCGGTAGGGGGCGACTCGCTGAATGTCTGCTGCGAAATCGATGCCGGATTCCTTCATCTGGCGGACAGCATGGCAATTGAGTTTGAATGTGTGCATGAGCTGCCAGAAGCGCTCTGCTGACCAGCGAGGTTTCGCGCGCGGGGCCTCGTCAAACGAGCAAATGACCACGCCGGATCCCGGTCCATAAGGCCCGCTGACCCAGTCATCCCCGTCCTTGGTGAACGTGACTTGCGAAGAAGCCGGGCAGAGTGCTCCAAAGCCACGCAGCCGGATCCGGATTGGCAGTCCGGACTCAAATCGTCCCTCGCGCTCCATGCGGATTTCAAAGCGCGTCGGGCTTTCCCAGCGCTGCCGGGATTTGGTCACGCTGAAGTCGCCTTGCCCGTAGGCCATGTCCTCGCCTCTGTCTTCGTAAAGTTCCGAAGCCCCCTCGCCGGGGAAGACAACCCACTCGATCATGCCTTCCACATCCATCGGCACCGCACGACCGGCTCGAACGAAAAGCGGGATGTCCCCGAGCTGTCCGTGGACGGCCGTCCATCCGCCTTCGTGGTGCGTGCCGTTGGAAAAATCATACCAGTCTCCCGGCGGCAGCCAGACGGCTTTCCCGGATAGCCCGGTCTCGCCATCTGCCGGCGTGACAAAGGGCGCCGCCAGCAAGGACGGTCCGAACAGGTATTGGCCCGCACAATGGTAAGCCTCCTCGTGGTCCGGCCAGCCGAAATACATCGGCGTGCAGGGAGGTGGGCCGCCGAGGTGGTTGGCGCGGGCGGCCGTGTAAAGATACGGCACCAGCGCGCGGCGCAGGCGAAGCGCCGCAAGCGCGGCCTCGCGATACTTCTCCTCCTTGCTCCACGGACGATAATCGAGCGTCGGATCGCCGCAGTTGTGAAAGCGGAAGATCGGGCTGAGCGCCCCGAACTGGACCCACCGCACATAGAGCTCATCGTCGGGGAACCCGTCGCAGAATCCCCCGATGTCGTGGCTCCACCATCCGAAGCCGGTGTTCGCGGACTGCGCCGTGAGTTCCACCTCGAAGTCGAGCGTGTCCCAGGTGCGTGAGGAATCCCCCGAGAAGCCGACCGGATACCTGTGAGAACCCCAGCCGCCCCAGCGCGAAAATGTCAGCGGCCGTTTCTTTCCCTCCCGAGCCAGATCGAGCGAGTGCAGGTGGTTCAGATACCAGAGCGGGTCAAGCCCGGGTATCGTGGTCTTTGTGCCCTGCTGCCAATCCATCCACCAAAAATCCACGCCGTCCTCCTCGAGCGGATGGTGGAGGAAATTGAAATAACCCTCGATGAACTTCGGATCCGTGATGTCAAACCTCACCGTCTCCCGGGTGGCAGGATCAATCCCCAGGTGGCGCGCCATCGCTTCGTAGGCCGCCTCCTTGGCGGCCACACCTTCCGCCGGATGCAGGTTCATGCAGGCATGCACGCCCCGCCGGTGCAGCCCCTGAAAAAATCCGCGCGGATCCGGAAAAAACTCCCTGTTCCATGTATAGCCTGTCCAACCGGGCAGATGCCAGTCCATGTCCACCACACACACGGAAAGCGGCACCCCGTGCGCCTCAAACTCTCCGACAATCCGCTCGAGATCGCTCTGCTTGTATGCCTCCCACCGGCTCCACCAAATCCCCAACGCCCACTTCGGCAGCAGCGGCACCCGGCCGGCGACATCGTAGTAATCCCGAAGGCCACCCGCGTAGTCGTTCCCATGCACAAATACATACCAGTCGCTCCCGCCGCCGCAGCGGGGTTGGAGAATCCCCTTCTCATCAAAAACCAGGCTTGAGCTGTCATCGATCCAAGTCCAGCCGTCCCTGGACATCAGCCCGGGCGCGACGGACACCTGCGCGTTCGCCTTGTAATCCCACCGCCCACGCACCGTGTCCAGTGTCCGCAGGCAACCTCCAAGATTGCTCGCTGTTGAATCGCCCAGAGGACGCAGTGCCGCCGCTCCCGGCTTCACCGCAATCCTCACGGAATCCGCACACAGGTCGCCTGCAAGCGGAAGGCACAAGACCATCTTCTCCGTCTCGACAAAAAGATCTCCATCGCGCTCATACGATTGAAACTCCGGCACCGGTTGAAGGCGGTTCCAAAAGTGCTGGCTCGGGCGATTCTCAAATTCCTCCCCCGATTCAACGCGAATGATCCCGGGCTTCAGCACCGAAACCCGCAGGTTTTTCACAGTCACCACAGTGCGCGGATCAGCCATCGGCTCACAAGGAAAGGCAAATTGGTTCACCGGAATATGATGCCAGCGGCTCCCTCAGTCGCAATGCGTATTCCCGCATCATTCTTATGGAAATTCACACAACCTCCGCAGGTGGACCCCATTGCCAACCAAGGGGACTCCGCACTCGAGCGTTTTGCGCGATACCCGTGCCAGGGCTGCCCTCCAAAAGCAGGAAGGCTCCCCGAAAACGAACACCCGGCGTAAATGCCTCCTCTGGCATCCAGCCGGGTGCTACCCCCCAAAAATTCAAGGTCGATTTCAGCCCAGCCTGCGCCGACGAAAGACCACAAACGCCGTCAGGCCTGCGGCGAGCAGCGCCCAGGTGGCAGGCTCGGGGATGGGAGTGACATCGTTCCAACTTGTCCCCACCCTAATCTCATCCCAGTAGCTCACAGCAGTGCCGTTAAAAGAAGCCAGTCGAAAGTTCGTGATGCTGTTGTTCGTAACATCAAACCCGCTCAGCGCAACAGAATTGGTTGATAATGTCTCACTACTCAAATCGGTCGGGTTAATCCAAAGTTGTACGGAATCCGCTCCGGCCGTCGTGGAAAGTGTTATCTTGATGACGGCGAAGACCGTTGCGTTGGCAACGGCTGCCACAGAGGTCGTCACCCGGTAGGAATTGTTGTCGATTGCTCGCATGCCCCAGTTCGCACCGCTATCTCCATTGTCGCCGTTTGCGCCCACCTGCAATAACCGATTGCCAAAATTGTAAAGTTCGAATGCCCTGTAGTCCGTCGCGTTCACTGCGGTATTTTTCATCATCAGACTCAAATAAAAGACATTAGATCCCGTAAGAGTGGGATTAAAATCCCGCCCTGCGCGGTTGCCGGCTACGTTACTGAAGGCTCCACCGGTGTTGTCGCTGGCGACTCCTGCATAAGTAAGCGCTGATCCAGCACCCCCCTCGTAAATATTGCTGCCGCCCGCCCAAGCTCCCGTAAACCCGGCGATTGTAGGATTCTGGCCCAACAGCTGTCCGGCGGTGTAATCGCTCGAACTAAATCCATCGTAAGCGATGATGGCCGCATGGGAGCTATGCAGGGCTGCTCCGATGCAAACTGCTGCTGCGATCGAATTTAAGAGGGAGGAGGTGAGGGTTTTCATTGGCAGGGAGTCAATGGCTTAACTATTCCGTGGAGGCAGTATTTGATCAATGCGACTTTGCGCAGAAATGATTCACAATCCTTCATGTTCAAATTGCGCTAAACCCAAGGTAGCGTGTGCTTTAGTCGCAGAATACGACGGGCGTCCAACCCAAAATATGGTTAGCCGGGACCCTGATCACGCGCGGCGGCGGCGCAGGAGGGCAAGGGTTCCGAGTCCCCCGAGGAGCATGGCGAAGGTCGAAGGTTCGGGGATGGCTGAAACCGTGCCCTTCAAATCCAGCCCGGGCGCACTGCCCCCGCTGCTCAAGGCATCGTTTGTGTATTGGTCATGCTGAGTATACAAGTAGAGCCGGAATTCAATTTTCGTCCCGGCCGAGACATTTTGCAGGCTCGAAACCCCTGTGAGGTCGAAAGACCGGATGGCAGGGGCCGCCACGCCAAAATCCGTTGTGATTGTGACCGGGGTGCTCACCTCGTTGGCTGTGGTGAACGCAGCGTCATTGAATGCGACAAGAAGCGAAAATGTGCGGCTCAACGCATTCTGAGTAGCCCAGCCGAAATCCAGAGATGTGAGGTTTAACTCCTGGCCTGCACCAACTGTAATATTGAATGTGGCATAGACGTTTTGGGTCACTGCTTCGCTCAATGTGTCATTCGAAGTAGTGGAGGAACCCGCAGGCGTGCGGGTACTAAAACCATTAGCTGTATAGGAGGGATTAGCATTGTTTCGCATTCCAGCGCCGCGCGCCAGTTCTGAGGCCGTGAGTCCAAGCGCTACCGTGCTGGGCGCTTGGCTGGCTTGGTCGCCAGCTTGCCCAGCAAAGTTAAAATCGACAAGGGTGGCACCAATGGCGGCGTTGGCGGCGAAAAAGAGAAGGGCGAGAGGGAGTGTTGTTTTTTTCATTACGATACGGGGGTGTTTTGAATCTGTTTACGTTTAGGCTGTGTTATTAGCGTGACCAGTATCCTGCAGGCGCAGAAGTGAAGCAATGCGGCTTTGCGCAGATTTAATTTAGAATCCCTTGAGGCTCGATTCTTAGCCCTGGCGCGGTCAGCTAATAGATTTCGACCAGTTTCTCAACGCTGTGGTGGGGGACGAGAAATTGGCGTCCGGCTTCATCGATGAGCCGGAGGTGGCCGTGGGGGTCCAAGCCGGTGAAGTGTCCGGTGGTTTCTCCGCCCTGGGAGAGGGAGATGCGGACGCCGACCGGCTCGGTCCAGCGTTCGTTGAGGTGGCGGATGGCCGACGCCATGCCGCCCTCCTGCATTTCCTGGTGGGCATCGGCGAGGGCGTTGAGCGTGCGGACGGCGAGGCTGAAGACCTCCGGGGTGGGGGCGGAGTTTGGCGGGAGGTTTGCGAGAACCTGTGCGAGGCTGGTGGAGATGTCGGCGAGGGCGGGGTCGGTTTCCCAGGGGGCATTGGAAACATTCAGGCCGAAGCCGACGACGAGGGTGTCGCGGGTGGACTGACCGATGAGGAGGCCGCCCAGCTTTTTGCGTCCGGCCATCAGGTCGTTCGGCCAGCGCAGGCGGGCTCCGGGCACGCTGAGGTCCTCCAGCATGCGGACGAGGTGGATCCCGACCATGAGGGAAAATCCGGCCCACTTCTGCGGTCCGCCCTCAGACGGCAGGACGGCGGAAATCCAAAGCCCGCCGGGGTCGGAGACAAACACCCGCCCGAAGCGTCCGCGTCCGGCGGTTTGGAAGTCCGCGCGGACCGCGCTCCAGGCGGGGAGGGCATCGGCGAGGTCATTCGTGGACCGCACGGTTCCGTATTCATAGAGCCGCCATCCGGCGGTTCCGACGGCATGGGAGAGGCGCAGGGGGGAGTCGGGAGCGTCCGCAGTCAGCAGAGAGGAGGCATCAGGCATGGTGGGAGGTCGCGGGCCCCGTTGTGCCTTACTTCGGAGCGAGGAGGCGCTCGGCGTATTTGGCGAGGATATCGCACTCGAAATTGACTTCGTCGCCGGCTTCGAGGGCTCCCAGGTTTGTGGCTTTGCGGGTGTGGGGAATGATCCAGATCGTGAACGAATCGGGGCCGAGTTCGGCGACGGTGAGGCTCACGCCATTGATCGCGACGGAGCCCTTGTGGGCGATGTAGCGGGCAAAGTCGGGGGGCATGTCAAAGTCGAGCCGAAGGTCGCCACCCTTTGGCGTGGCGGCGCGGAGGGTGGTGGTGGTATCGACATGGCCCTGCACGAAGTGGCCTCCCAGGCGGCCGTCCGCCGCCATCGCGCGCTCGAGGTTGACCCCGCTGCCGGGCCGGAGGCTTTTGAGGTTCGTGCAGTTGAGGGTCTCTTCGAGGAGGTCGAAGGAGATGTTGCCTTTGCTGTGGGACGTGACGGTGAGGCAGCAGCCGTTGACCGCGATGCTGTCGCCCGTGCGGATGCGCTTCTCGATGTGCGGGGCCTGCAGGGTGAGCTGGGTGGATTCCGACGTGCGGCGGAGCCACTGGCACACGCCCATTTCCTCAACAAGTCCGGTGAACATAAGTCAGGGAGTATGGCCCCCCTTGTCCCCGCTGGCAATTTTTCCGCGTCCTTCATCAATCACGGAGTTTTTCCAGAGGGGGATTTTTTTGGCATAGGCCGCGCGGCCGAGCATATGGGCGGCGACGGGGGCCGTGAGGAAGATGAAGGCGATCGTGAGGAACGCCTTGGTGGACATCGAGAGGTCCTGGAAGAACAGGGCGGCGGCGAGGAGGAGGAGGGCAGCCCCGAGCGAGGCGCCCTTCGTCGAGGCATGCATGCGGGTGAAGAGGTCGGGCATGCGAAGGATCCCGAGCCCAGACAGGCCCATGAACCCGGCTCCCGCGAGCGCGAGCAGGCAGACTGCGAGGGTGACGATCATTTGAAGATCCCCCTTTCCAGGCTCATGGCCAGAGCGACGGTCCCGAGAAAGGTGATCAGGGCGATCGCCAGGGCGACGTCGAGCAGGATTTTTTCGCCGGTTTGGATCGAGACCAGGGCGAGGGCTCCGACCGCCATTGTGGCCATGACGTCGAGGGCGACGACGCGGTCCGGAAGCGAGGGGCCGCGGATCAGGCGGACGAAGGCAGCGACCATCCCGATCATCAAAATGACGGTGGCAAGCCAGCAGGAGAAGGGAAGGATGTTTTCCATGGGATCAGCGGAGGATTTCGAGCACGCGGCGCTCGAAGTTGTTGGTGATCTCGGCCCGGAGCGCGTCGGGGTCATGGATATACATGGCGTGGACGTAGAGGGTTTTCCTGTCCTCCGAGATGTCGAGGCTTAGCGTGCCGGGGGTCATGGTGATGAGGTTGGCGAGGAGGGTGATTTCGAAATCCGTCTCGGCCCGCAGGGGGATGGCGACAACGCCCGGCCGCATGTGATGCGTCGGGGTGAGGATGTCGCGGGCGATGATCAGGTTCGAGAGCACAAGTTCCTTCAGGTAATAGGCCAGGAAGCCCAGGATCTTGGGCGGCTTTGTGAAGTAGTCCGGCGTGGTGCCGCGCCCCCGGTAGATGACCCAAAGAAAGAAGTAGCTCAGGAAAAATCCGGACGCGAGGGTGGGCAGGTCGAAGGTTCCGAAGAGCCCGGCCCAGACGAGCGTGAGGGTGAGGTTGATGGCGATGAGCATGCGTCAGTTCCTCCGCATCACAGCCTGGATGTAGGCATCTGGGTTGAGCAATTGGTCCGCCGCGCGCAGGGCGATGTCGAAAAAGAACGATGGGGCCAGCCCAATGCAGACGGTGAGCGTGGCCAGGAGGACGACCGGCGAGTAGAGGAGCCAGCGGTCGGACCGGGACATCGGGGATGCCTCCGCCCGGCTGGAAGGGGCTTTCCAGAAGGCTTCGTTCCAGATTTTTGTCATGGAGAAAAGCGTGAGGAGGCCGACCGCCAGAGCGATTGCGGCGAGGATCGGCGCTCCGAGCGGGAACATCGTGTCCCCCATCAGCGAGGCCTTCACGACGGCGAACTTGGCGAAGAAGCCGGAGAGCGGCGGAATCCCTCCCAGCGACATGGCGGGAATGAAGAACAGGAGGGCCAGCCAGGGAGCCGCCGCGTAGAGGCCTCCCATCTTCTTCAGGTCGAACGTGCCCGTCTTCCGGTGTGTGATCCCGCTGATCAGGTAGAGGTTCGTTTTAACGATGATGTGGTGGAACAGGTAGAAGACCGTTCCGGCCAGCGCCCACTGGGTGAAGAGCGCCAGGCCAAGGATCATGTAGCCGATCTGGCTGACGATGTGAAAGGAAAGCAGGCGGCGGAAATCAAATTGCGAGACGGCCCCGAGAACCCCGCTGACCATTGTGAGGCCGGCCAGCACAAGGAGGAGGCCATGGGTGAAGGGCGTGTCCCCGATGAAGATCAGCGTGAAGACCCGGATGAGCGCATAGACGCCGACCTTGGTCAGCAGCCCCGCAAAAATCGCCGAGACGGCAACCGGCGGGGTGTGGTAGGAGGCCGGCAGCCAGAAGAAGAGAGGAAAGATCCCCGCCTTCAGCCCGAAAGCAACGAGGAACATCATCGCCGTGACGGTCAGGAGCTCCGGCTGCATCATGTCCTTCGTGCGGATCGCCAGGTCGGCAAAGTTCAGCGTGCCGGTTTTCCCGTAGAGGATCCCGCAGGCCGCCAGGAAGAAGGCGGACGAGATCAGGTTGAGCACGACGTATTTGATCGCGCCCTCCATTTGCGGACGTTCCCCGCCGAGGGTCATCAGCACAAACGACGAGATCAGCATGACCTCGAACCACACGAACATGTTGAAGATGTCCCCGGTGAGGAAGGCGCCCGTGACGCCCATGAGCATGAGGTTGAGAAAAATGTAGTAGCCGAACTTCACGCGGCGAGGGTCGATGTCGGCGATCGAATAGACCGCGACCGCGATGCCGATGATCGCGGTCACGACAACCATGATCGCCGCCGTGAGGTCCGCCACGAGAGTGATGCCGAATGGTGCGGGCCAGTTCCCCATGTTCACCGCGACAACGCCTTCGGCATCGACCGCAAGGAAGAGGCGGACCGCTGCCGCCAGAAACACGCCCATGCCGAGGACCGTGATCGCGCGGTGGGCGGCCGGCCAACGCCAGCAGAGCAGGCAGACGATGGCGGCGGCAAACGGGGCCAGGAGGCAGGACACGAGCGGATCCATCACTCGTCGGTTCCTTTCATGGCGTCGAGATCATCGGTGCCGACCGTCTGGTCCGCCCGCAAGCTCATGGCCAGGGTGAAGGCCAGCACGCCGAAGCTGATGACGATGGCCGTGAGGATGAGCGCCTGGGGGAGGGGATCGGCAGCCGTCGAGGGCAGCCCGGTTTGCCCGTCGGCCACAAAGGGAACAGCCCCGGAGGTCAACCCGGCGGCGGTGAGGATAAGGAGGTTGACCGCCTGGCTCATTACGACAATGCCGAGGATCATTTTGACAATGCTCCGCCGCAGCAGCAGGTAGGCGGCGACGGCAAAGAGCACGCCGATGGTGATGGCAAGGATCAGCTCCATGAGCCCTCCTCATCCGCCAAAGAAAAGACAAGCAGCAGAACGACACCGAGAACGACGAAATAGACACCGACATCAAACACAAGCGGCGTGCCAATTTTTCCGATGACCGGCAACGGGGTCTTGTCCCAGAGGCCGGTGAGGTAGGGCAGGTGCTCTGCCAGCGCGGGGGCACCGCTGAGCAGCGCAATGGCGAGGCCCAGCCCGATGAGCGTGCGGGGATCGAAAACCAACATGGTGCGGGCTGAAGGAACCCCACAGGCCAGGGCGTGCAGCGCGAAGGCCGACGCCGCCACCAGGCCGCCGCTGAACCCGCCACCCGGCAGGTTGTGTCCGCGGAGGAGCAGGAAGACGGAAAACACGAGGAGGATCCCCATGATCACGCGGTTGGTGGTTTGCAGGATGAGTGTCTTCATGGCTTCGGCGTTCTGAGGCGGAGCATGGCAAAGACCCCGAGCGCCGCCACGGCCAGCACGGTGATTTCGCCGAGGGTGTCGAGCGCGCGGAAGTCGACGAGGATGACGTTGACGACGTTTCTTCCGTTGGCCAGTGGCAGGCTGTTGGCCGACATGTAGTCGGAGATCGGCCCGGCGGTCTGCTCAAAATGGAACGCGATCATGACGAGCGCCGCCATCACGATCCCGAAGACTGCCGCGAAGATCGCATCGCGAGCCTTGATCGCGCTGGATGAGAACTCGCGCAGGAGCGGCAGCTTATAGAACGCGAGCACGAAGAGGATGACGGTGAGGGTTTCGACAAGGATCTGCGTCATGGCCAAATCCGGAGCGCTGAAGAGGAAGAAGAGGATCGCCACCCCGAGGCCGACCACGCCCAGGGTCAGGATGGCCGTGAAGCGGGATTTGGCGAAGCAGGCAAAGATCCCCGCCGCCATGATGAGCCCGCAGACCGTGGTCCCGAGGAGCGACGGGGGCGACATCCGCGCCAGGTCGATTTCGAATGGCACGCGGACAATCTGGAAAATCAGGAGGACGGTTGCGAACCCGCCGACCGTCAGGATGTAATTCCGGAGCTTTCCGTTTTGGAGTGTCCTGGTCTGCCACTTGGCGAAGCCGAGGACGCCATCCAGCAGGCGATCATAGGCGGTCTCGGGACCGATGGCGGAGAGGACGCGGTAGAGCCCGGCGGACATCCGCCGCCAGACGGGTGCTGCGGCATAGGCCAGCACGCCGCCGACAACCGTAATGATGCTCAGAACGAGCGCGGTGTTCCATCCGTGCCAGAGCTTGAGGTGGGCATGGAACGAGGCGTCTGCCACGACGGCCTGCGAGGCGGGCGTGATCAAATGCTCGCCAACCCAGCCCGGAAACGCTCCGAATTTGATGGCCAGCACGCCGAGCACCAGTGGCCCGATCCACATCGTCCAGGGGGCCTCGTGGGCGTGCTTCGGTGTCGCTTTGAGCTGCCCCAGAAAGGGGCGGACCCCCGCAATCACGGCCAGGGCGAAGAGGAGCATGCTGGTGCCGACGCCGATCGCTTCCCAGAGGAACAGCGGGCCATCCGCATCCAGCAGGGCTTTGTAGAAATACTCCTTGCTCACGAAACCGAGAAGAAGCGGAATTCCGGCCATGGACAACGCCCCGACAATGGCTCCGGCGGCGGTGAATGGCATCGTGCGCCGCAAGCCCGAGAGCTCCGCTATCTCGCGGGTTCCGGTTTCGTGGTCCACCGATCCCGCCGACATGAAGAGCGCGGCTTTATAGAGTGCGTGGGCCAGGAGGTAAACCAGGCACGCCTTGATCGCGAGCTCGGTTCCGATCCCGAGGAGCATCGTCAGTGTGCCGAGCACGGCCAGCGTCGTGTAGGCCAGGATTTTTTTGAGGTCGGTCTGGCGGAGCCCAAGAAAGACGCCGGTGATCAGGGTTGCGGCTCCGACCGGGGCCACGATGCCGACCCAGAGCTCATGCGCCGACAGGCAGGGGTGCAGGCGGGCGAGCAGGAAGACGCCGGCCTTGACCATGGTCGCCGAATGCAGGAACGAGCTCACCGGCGCCGGCGCGGCCATGGCATTCGGCAGCCAGAAGTGAAAGGGGAACTGGGCGGACTTCGTAAAGGCCCCCAGCAGGATGAGGCCGAGGATCCACGAGAAGGCCGGGGCCGCCGCCAGCGTCCCGGCCGGCAGCGCGTTCAGCTCGCTGATCTCCGATGTTCCCGCCGTCACGCCCAACAGGATAAATCCCGCCAGCATCGCAAGGCCTCCGGCCCCGGTCACCAGCAATGCCTGCAGGGCCGAGCGCCGCGAGGCGGCATCCTCATGATAATATCCTATCAACAAGAACGACGTGATGCTCGTCAGCTCCCAGAAGATGAAGAGGAGGATCAGGTTGTCCGAGGAGACGATTCCCAGCATGGCCCCCATGAAGCTCATCAGATACAGGAAAAATTTTCCGAGGCTCTTGCTGCCGTGGAGGTATCCAGTGGCATAGAGGACGACGAACGTCCCGACGAGCGAGATGATGAGGAGGAAGAGGAGGCTGAGCCCGTCCACGTGGAAGGTGAGGGGGATCCCGAGGCTGTCCGCCCAGGGAATCGCTGCATGGACCGCGCGTCCGCCACCGACCGAAGGGACAAGGGACGCATAAAAAACAAAGGCCGCCAGCGGAACGAGCGCGAGAAGTTTTCCGAACCGCCCGCCCAGAAGACGGAAGGCCGCCGGCGAGACGAAGCCCGCCAGGAAGACCGCTGCGATACTGAGAATGATTCCGTTGCCCATCGTGTTGTGGAAGATCCGGGGTGTATCTTCTGAAAAATCCGCCCGCGGATCAGCCCGCAACGGTGGCAAGGAATGTCCTCTTGTCAAGGCGATGCGGTGGGACGGGCAAAAAAGCGTTGCCAGCCGGGCCCTCGGTGGGGATTGATTTCGGAATGAAATTGCGCCTTTGCCTGATGGTTTTTGTCGCCGGGGCTTCGGTCCTTTACTCCCAGACGGCCGATCCGATGCACGGCCTGGTGCGGGCGCGAACCCTTTATCCCCCGCCGCTCGAGGAGGTCCGCTACGCCACGACCTACAATTTCACAGGGCATGTCCTCTACCCCTTCCCGGCGGTCTTTCTGCACCGCGATGCGGCTGCGGCCCTGCAGAAAGTGCAGGACGAGCTCGCCGCCGAGGGGCTCGGACTCAAAATCTATGACGGCTACCGTCCGCTCTCCGTCCAGGCGCGGATGTGGCAGATCGTTCCCGACGAGCGTTACGTCTCGGATCCGGCCAAAAGCCAGGGGAAGCACACGCGCGGGACGGCGGTCGATGTGACCCTCGTCGATCGCATGGGCAATGAGCTGCCCATGCCGACGCCGTATGACGATTTCACCGAGAAGGCGCACCGTGACTCTGCGGACTGGAGCATTGAGGCCCGCAAGAACAGCCTCAAGCTGGAGGCGGTCATGACCAAACACGGCTTTGTCGCATTCCCGTTTGAGTGGTGGCACTACGACCTGAGCAACTGGCAGGACTATCCTCCGTTGGACGTCACCTTCGAAGAGTTGGTCCGCGAAGAAAATCAGACCGGCGCTGGCGGGGCTTCCGCCCCCATCAACTGACTGAGCGGAGCTCCAGCTTGGAGATCCGGTGGATCAGCCAGGCTGCGATGTCAAAATCATCCAGGAGCACGGAGAGGGCCAGCTTGTCCGGTGCGGGGGACTTGTCGATGGCGGCGGCAAAGTCCTCCCGGAGCTTATGGACCGCATCGCTGTGGGGCTTGGAGGAGTCGTGGAATTTTTCGATGTCGTCCTGGGCCATCGAAGCGGTCGCGGCAGCGGCGAGCGCGATATTATTTTGCAGCCACTGGCTGAGCCCCCCGGCAGACGGGCGGGCATCCGGGGACAGGGCCGCCAGCGCATCGGCAAATTCCCCGACGGCCTCAGCGATGTGCCGCACCGTATGCAGCCAGGCGCGAAGCCGCTGCAACCGTAGCGCCTGATCGTGGGAAAGCTGGTTTTCCGAAGCCAGCCGCGCGCAGAAGTCCTCGATGGAGGCCCCGAGTCGGGCGACGGCGGCGGGAGTGTGGTTTTCCG
>JBGSJQ010000027.1:0-2332 GCA_041741775.1 Terrimicrobiaceae bacterium
GGCGGTGGACCCCGGCAGCTGAGCGTGCGGCGAGGCTGTTCAAACTGGCCGACCGGATCGAGGCGCATGCGGACGAGCTGGCGGAGATGGAAACCCTCAATAATGGAAAACCTCTCCGTGAGGCCACTTATGACGTGGCCGACGCCGCCGGGTGTTTCCGCTACTATGCAGGGTTGGCAACGAAGCCGCAGGGGCAGACCTTCGAGGTCGGGGATCCCGCGATTGCCTGCCAGACGGTGCGCGAGCCCATCGGTGTCTGCGGTCAGATCATCCCATGGAACTACCCGCTGCTGATGGCGGCCTGGAAGTTGGCACCGGGGCTCGCCGCGGGCAACTGCTGCATTTTGAAACCCTCCGAGCTGACCCCCCGATCGGCGGTCCGGCTTTTTGAGCTCATGGACGAGGTGGGATTTCCGCCTGGAGTCGCCCAGCTTCTGCTTGGAGCAGGGGACCCGGTGGGGGCAGCGCTGGCGGCGCACCCCGGTGTCGATAAAATTGCCTTCACCGGAGGCACTGTCACCGGTCGCAAGGTCCTCACCGCTGCCGCAGGAAATCTGAAGAAGATCTCCCTTGAGCTGGGAGGCAAGAGTCCGGTTGTCGTCTTTGCGGATTCCGATCCCGACGTCGTGCTCGAGATGGTGATGTTTGCGATCTTCGCCGGCCAGGGCGAGGTGTGCAGTGCGGGATCCCGGCTGATCCTCGACCGCGCGATGGCTGCGGCCTTTCTACCGCGGCTCGCGGCTGCGTGCCCGAAGATCGTTGTCGGAAACGGGATGGAGGAGGGGACCGAGATGGGGCCGCTGATTTCCCGGGCGCACCAGGAAAAAGTGCTGGGCTGGATCCGTGCCGGGCGGAGCGAGGGGGCGGAGTTGCTCTGCGGGGGCGGAACGTATGCGGATGCTCGCGCAGCGGGGAATTTTGTCGAGCCCACGGTCTTTATCAACACGCGTCCGGATATGAAAATTGTCCGCGAAGAAATTTTCGGGCCGGTGCTGGTTGTGCAGATTTTTGATTCCGAGGACGAGGCGATCCGGCTGGCCAATGACACGCCCTACGGTTTGGCGGGAGCGGTGTTCACCCATGATGGCGCCCGTGCCCAGCGCGTGATCCGCCGTCTGCGGGCCGGAATCACCTGGATCAATACCTACCACCTGACCTTCAACGAAGCCCCGTGGGGCGGCTACAAGCAGAGCGGAATCGGACGAGAGCTCGGCACCTACGGCTACGAGGCCTACACCGAGGTGAAGCAAATCAACACATGCCTTGCCCCGCAGCGGAACGGATGGTTCAAGAATCTGCCATGAACTCGCGTTGCGGCATCCCATTTTCCGGTGCTCGCCTGCATTGGCTTTTCCTTGCAGCGGCTTTTTCAACGCTGCAGCTGGGCCGCGCCACCGCAGAGGGCCTGGAAGCGGATTTCGTGCCGGAGGATGTTCCTGAGATCCTTGCCGGTCCGGTCTTGCGCGGGGAAGCCGAACGGCGCGTGGAAGGCCTTGCCCGTTACCTTCAAGCCGTGCTGGAAGAAGAGACTCTCGGGCCGGATCAGGCGCTTGTGACAAAGCGCGAGGTGCTCAAGATTGATCCCGGGTTCACTGATCTCGCGATGGATGTCGCCCATCAATACTTGCGCCGGGGAGAGGTGCCGGACGCCATCTCGGTGCTCAAAGACGCCGCGAAGGCCTCGCCCAAGCGCGTGGAACCACCGGTCGCGCTGTCCGGGATCTATTTGAAGCAGCTCGAAAAGCCTGACTTGGCGGAGAAATTCGCGCTACAGGCCTTGGGGGCGAACCCCGATGACTCAGCTCCCTACATCGTTCTCTACGATGTTTACACGACTTCCCGCGAACCTGCCAAAAGGGAAGCCCTCTTTACCAAAGCCCTGAAGCGGTCGCCGGCAAACGCTGGTTTCTGGCTGGATCTGGCCGACCTGCGGCTCAGAAACCGCTCACGGGCCGACCTCGAATCCGTTCAGATGCTCCTCGAACGCGCACAGAACATGGCGGGTGACAACCCCGAGACCCTTTTGCGGGTGGCAGATTATTTTTCTTCCATCCATGCCCCGGACCGGGCGATTCCGCTTTACCAGTTGGCCCTCGTGTTGCGCCCCTCGATGGAAAGTGCGCGGGAAAAATTGGCGGGCCTGCTCCTCGAGAAAGGGGACGATGCCGCCGCTGCCGTGCTGCTGGAAGAAATGATCAAAGCCGATCCGCTCAGCCTCCGGGCTTACGACCGCCTGGCCGAGATCCGTCTCAAGGAAAACGATTTTCCGCGCGCCCTGTCGAGCATGCGTCAGGCCCTCCTGCTGGCCCCGCCGGATCCCCGGCGCCACGAC
>JBGSJQ010000028.1:0-9087 GCA_041741775.1 Terrimicrobiaceae bacterium
TCTTCCTCGGGCAGGAGCTTGACATGCACCGGCGCAGCTTCGCGGACAACCTCGGCCGCGCGCTCCGGCACGCCGTGGCCTGGACCGCATCCCTCCTCCCCCTGCGTCTCCTCGACCGGATCGTGCTCGCCAAACTCCGCGCCCTCGTCGGCGGCGAGTTCCGCGGCACGATCTCCGGCGGCGGAGCCCTCCAGCCCCACGTCGATGAGTTCTTCAACTTTATCGGCATCCCGGTCCTCGAAGGCTACGGGATGACGGAAACTTCCCCGGTCCTCGCGGTCAGAACCTGGAAAAACCTCGTCATTGGCACGGTCGGCCACCCGTATCCCCAGACCGAGATCCGCATCATCGACCTCCACACCGGCGACATCCTCTACCCCTGCGCCTGGCGCCGTGGCCGGGGGCGCGGCCTGCGCGGCGAAATCCACGTGCGCGGCCCTCAGGTCATGAAGGGTTATTACAAGGACCCCGAAGGCAGCGCCCGCGTGCTTCGTGATGGATGGATGAATACCGGCGACATCGGGATGGTCACGTTCAACAACTGCCTGAAAATCCTCGGCCGCTCGAAGGATACCATCGTGCTCCTCAGCGGCGAGAACATCGAGCCCGTGCCCATCGAGGCCCGGCTCACCGGCTCCCCGCTCATCGAGCAGTGCATGGTCGTCGGCCAGGACCAAAAATCCCTCGGCGCTCTGATCGTGCCGTCACTCGAGGGATTCCGCGCGGCCGGACTCAAAGCCGCCGGGATGCCCGACCTCGTCGTCCGGGAGGACGCCCATCGGCTCGCGGAGGCCGAAATCCGCCGCCTCATCAGCGCGGAGCGCGGATTCAAACCCTTCGAACGCATCTGCGTCTGGCGGTTCGTGCCGAAATCCTTCGAGGTCGGCGACGAGCTGACAAACACATTCAAGCTCAAACGCCACGTGATCACCGACCGCTACGCCCCCGTCATCGAGGAAATGTTTGCGCAGCGGACCTCTGAGAACCTGCAAGGTTCATAGGCGCTGTTGAAAGATAACCTCAGGCGGGGTAGGAGCCCGTGACGTAGCGCTCGAGGTGGTCGATCTGGGTGGACTGGGCCAGAATGATCCAGTTCACGAGGTCGCCGATGGAAACGAGACCGGTCAGTTCGCCATCCGTGATCACGGGAAGGTGGCGGATATGGTTTTTTGTCATTGTCTCAAGGCAGTCCTCGACCGAGTCATCCGGCGAGGCCGTGATCACGTTGCGGGTCATGATATCCACGACGCGGGTCTCCTTGGACACGCGTCCCTGAAGGATGACTTTGCGGGTATAGTCGCGTTCGGAGATCATTCCGAGGAGGGTCTTGCCATCCAGCACGGGAAGGGCACCGACATTTTTTTCGCCCATCAGGGCGATGGCCTCATAGACAGTTGCGTCTGATGCGATGGACCAGATCTGGTGGCCTTTGTTGTCGAGGATGGAGCCGACGGGGGTGGAAATTTCCATAATTGTCTCCTTTCGGTTGAGTTCGCGGTAATGATCGCCCCAAATCGGTCGGGAAGCAAACCCGAATTCCGTCCGGGCGTGGCAGGCTCCTTTTCCGCCGGAGAGCAGGCAGCGCAAGATGCCGGCCTGTTTTCCGGGAGCGGCACTGGTGCCGACAAAATGGGATCTCTCCTGTTTCCATCACGGCCATGGAGAGGAGCGCGGCAAGGATAACACAGGCTGACCCGCGGGGGAGGAGGATCCGGGAAAATCTACTTCAACAGCCAGATCGCGACGATGACTGCCAGCCCGATGCGGTACCATCCAAAGATGTCCATGCCGTGGTTGTTGAGGTAGCCGACCATCCACTTCACGGCGAGGACGGCGGAGACCCATGCGGCGAGGAATCCAACGGCGAGCGGGGCGGGACCGAAGGCTTCCAGCATTTCACGGCCGTGCTTGAGGGCGTCGTAGGCCGTTGCTGCCCCCAACGTCACAACCCCAAGCAAAAAACTGAACTCCACGGCGGCAGGCAGGCTCAAACCGACAATCACCCCGCCAACAATGGTCACAAGACTCCGGCTCACCCCGGGCCACATGGCAATGCACTGCGCCGTGCCAACAATCAGAGCCAGCTTCCATGTGAGCGACTCAAGAGGTTTGCCGGCTGCTCCCGGCCCGCGCGGCTTCTTCCAGGCGGAAACCGCCAGAATGGCAACGCCTCCGACAAACCACGCTGCAACGACCGGCCACAAGCCAAAATCTCCCCCAAACAGGTAGTGTTTGATGGGTTTTTCCAAAAGCAAACCAATGACCGCGGCCGGCAAAAATGCGGCAACGATGTTTCCGGTTAATCGGGCACCCTCGGGATTTTTTCCGATCACTCCTTCAAGCATTTGACGGACCCTTCGGAAATACAGTCCCAGCACGGCCACAATCGCTCCGCCCTGCACACAGATTGCAAATGCGTCAGCAGCTACAGTTTTGTCGATGCCCAGAATTCTCTGGGTGAGAAGAATGTGGCCGGTCGAACTGACCGGCAGATACTCCGTAAGGCCTTCGACGATGCCAATGATCAGGGATTGCCACCAGTCCATATGGAGTGCCTCCCGCTCTCCCCTTGGTTCATGCAAGAGGGGAGATCGGAAAAATCAGATGGCGCTGTCGCCGGTTTCTTCGGTGCGGATGCGGACGGCCGTCTCGATCGGAAGCACGAAGATCTTGCCGTCGCCGATTTTTCCGGTCTTGGCGGATGCGGAGATCGCGGCCACGGCTTTATCAACGATCTCGTCAGAGACGACGACTTCAAATTTGACCTTGGGAAGGAAGTCCACGGTGTATTCGCTCCCGCGATAGATCTCGGTGTGGCCTTTCTGGCGACCGAAGCCTTTGACCTCGGTGACCGTCATGCCCTCAATTCCGATTTCGGCGAGTGCTTCCTTTACGTCTTCCATTTTGAAGGGTTTGATGATGGCCTCGATCTTCTTCATAGGGCTGGCATTAAGAGCCATTCCAACGGCGCTTGGCAAGCCTGATCGTGAAATCTGTATGAAACCCATCCACTGGCGCCGCTCTTCCCTCGGCAAATATCTCCGCCACATGCCCCGGGTGAAGCACATCCGCGGCACCTGGCTGCATCGGCGACTGGGGGACCGGCTGTTTCAAAGCGAGCTTTGGCACCCGACCCGCCGGCGCTTTGCGGGCGGGATGGCGGTCGGGGCTTTTTTTGCCCTGATGCCGGCCCCATTCCAGATGCTGGCCGCCGGACTCATCGCTTACTTCACGCGGGTGAATGTTCCGGCCGCCATAGCAGCCACCTGGATCAGCAACCCGCTGACGTTCGCTCCGTTCATCTACGCTCAATACCGGCTCGGCTGCGTGATCCTCGGGCACGGCCCGTCGGATATTCCCACCACCGACTTGATTGCCTTGCTGAAGCAGGCCCCGGTGCCATTTCTGGTCGGAGCTTTCCCCGCAGCCGCCATTCTCTCCCTCATCGTTTATCCCATCAGCCTAGTTCTCTGGGACTTCTTTTCTGCGCGCACCCAGGCCCGCCGGGCAAGAAGGTCCGGGAAACCGGACGCGTGACGGGCTGACGGCCCCCGTTTGCCCCCAACGCTGTTCCCTTCGCTGCGCACTGGCATGGGCATCCTGCCCGTGAATCGGCAATCAACGCATCGGCAGGATGCCCATGCCACTTAGGTGAACAGTGCGGGGTTTAACCCGCGATGCGAACAGCCCGGGTTTTGTCGAGCTTGAGGACTCCGGCCTCGCCCGGCGGGAGGGTGGCTTTGGGATCGGAGACCTTTTCGCCGCCCCACTGGACGCTGCCGCCCTCGATCAGCCGGCGGGCGTCGGAGCGCGACCGCGCCAGCCCAAAGCACTGCGCATAGGCCTCGACAACGAGGCTCGTAAATTCCCGGGCGTCCCCTGGTTGAAAGGCTGGCAACTCCGCCGCGTCGAGGTCGCGGGCGCTGAAGCGCGTGTTGAATTCCTCGAGCGCCCGCCCGGCGGCTCCCTCATCATGGAACCGCGCGGTGATCTTCCGTGCGAGCGCTTTCTTGGCATCCATCGGATGCATCCCTGCCGGGAGAGGCTCGCGCAGGAGGATGTCGTAATATCTGGCCATGAGCTCATCGCTGATGCTCATCAGTTTCCCGAACATATCTCCGGGCGAGTCGTTGAGGGCGACGTAATTGTTGAGGCTCTTGCTCATTTTCTGGCGTCCATCGAGCCCTTCGAGAATCGGCATTGTCATGGCGACCTGCTGGGGCTGGCCCTCCTCGCGCTGGAGGTCACGGCCCACCATGATATTGAAAAGCTGGTCCGTCCCGCCGAGCTCGACATCGGCTTTGATCATCACCGAGTCCCAGCCCTGCATGATGGGATACTGGATTTCGTGGGCGCGGATTGGCTGGCCTTTGTCCAGGCGATCGCGGAAGTCCTCGCGCACGAGCATCTGCTGGAGGGTGACCCGGCTGTTGAGCTTGATGACCTCCTCGAAGCTCATCGCCTCGAACCACTCGCCATTAAAAACAATGCGCGCCCGGTCGCAGTTCAGGATCTTGAACGCCTGCTCCTGGTAGCTTTTGGCATTTGCAAGCACCTGGTCGTGCGTGAGCTGCGGCCGGGTCACCGAGCGTCCGCTGGGATCCCCGATCATCGCCGTGACGTCGCCGATGATCAAAATCGCGTCGTGGCCGGCATCCTGGAAATCCCGAAGCTTCGAGAGCGAAATGCTGTGGCCGAGGTGGATGTCGGGTGCCGTCGGATCCACACCCAGCTTGATCTTCAGCGGACGGCCCAGCTTGAGCTTTGCCTCCAGTTCGGCCTCGCTGTGGATTTTTGCGCAGCCCCGGGTGAGATCGGATAACATGGACATCAATGGGGTTTGTTGAGCAATTCCCGGACTTCGTCAATCGTCATCTTTTCGTTGATTTTTCCTGAGATCCCGCTCACGGAGCCCTGCGCGGCGGGCTGCGGAATAAAGGGCTGGACCGGCACAACGGGCGACCCGAAGTAGGCCCCCTTCGTCGCGTCGGAGTAGTTGGCGGCCTCGGCTTTTTTGACCGGCACCTCACGGTCCGCATTCACGATGGCCGACTTCGTGAGCAGGGATGCCCCCTTGCTATCATAGACCTTCCCTCCGAACCATGGGTTCTTGATGCCAAGGAACGAGCGCGTGTAAGGGAACTCCTTGATGTAGGCGTCACGCACGCCGGCGTAGGAATCTACCGACTCGCTGGCCTTTCGCAGGGTTACTGAACTGGCCTTGCCAAAGGATTTTGTTTGGAGGGGATTCTGCAGCTCCATGTCCGGCTTCAGCATGCGGTCCATGAGCTTGCGCTCCTGGGTCTGGGAATATCCCAGCCCGGAGGAAGCCAGCAGCAGGACGGGCAGGAGGGCGGAGCAATGGAGCCAAAATCTCATCATCCTGTTTCTACCACGGATCGTTCGCTCGTGCGAGGGATTGTTCATGCCCATGGCGGTGCGGGGGTCCCATCTTGATAGACATAATATATAGGAGAAGTCGTTATCGTTTCAATAGAGAGGTCTGTCGAAGGGTCCAAAAAAAACCGATTTTCAGAAAATGATACTTGACTATCAATAAATCCCGAACGATAACTCCCTCTCATTTATGAGAAATCCATTTGCCACCGTGAGTCGCATGTCTTGCGTCGCAGCCACGGTGCTTCTTTCGTCCGTCGCGCTCCATGCCGAGCAGGCGGACAACCCGGAGGCTGCTCCTTTTCTGGAGAGGAATCAGGTCATCGGGAACGGGATGGGAACCCGTCCGCTGCTGTCCGACAAGGGGATTGAAATCTTCGGGGGTTATACCGTGGAGGTTTGGGGGAATACGACGGGGGGGGTGAAGACCGGGACGGTTTACACCGGGCTGCTGGACTTTGGCACCGAGGTGGATCTGGAAAAGGCCATGGGCTGGCAGGGTGCGAGCCTGAGCACGACGTGGCTGTGGCTGAGCGGGCGGGATGCCAGCGAGGATCTGGTCGGCAATTTCCTGACGATCTCAAATATCGCCGGGTTCAACACGCTCCGGATGTTCGAGCTTTGGTTCCAGCAGAACCTGCTCGATGACACGATCTCGATCCGCTTTGGGCAGCTCTCGGCGGACTCGGAGTTTTTGATTTCCGACTACGCCGGCCTGTTCATCAACGGCACATTCGGCTGGCCGGCATTCACCTACATGAACATTCCCGAGGGCGGCCCTGGATACCCGATGGGGACGCTCGGAGCGAGGCTCGCGCTGAACCCGGTGGACTGGCTGACGCTCCAGACGGCGGTCTTCCAGGGCAACGTCTTCGCGCAGGATGTCAACCGCCACGGCTTCCGGTGGCGGCTCGATGCGCAGACCGGATACACATTCCTGAACGAGGCGCATTTCCGCTGGAACCACCGCGAGGAGGAGAGCGGCCTGCCCGGTCAGCTCAAACCAGGCGTCTGGTTCCAGACCGGACAAAATGCAGATGTGCTTGCGGACTCAACGAGTTCCGGCAACGCGGGGTTTTATGTCATTCTGGACCAGATGCTCTACCGCGAGCCGGGCGAGCCATCGGTAGCGGGCCTGATAAAAGACGGAAAGTCGGTTGTGGACGAAAAAAGCGGCAAGAGCTTCAAATCTCCGGTGGGGATGGAAAAGTCCGACCAGGGGCTCGGGTTTTTAGGTCGCGTGGCCTTCACGCCGGCCGACCGCAACTTCGTGAACTTTTACTTCGACACCGGCCTGAGTTACAAGGGGCTCATTCCGACGCGTGACAATGACACCATCGGCATCGCCTTCGGTTACGCGCAGCTCAGCAACGGAGCGCGGAGTTCGCTCCAGGAGGAAGGAGCCTCGCCGACCGGAGCCGAGATGGTCATCGAACTCACTTACCAGGCCGAGATCACGCCCTGGCTCATCGTGCAGCCGGACCTCCAATACATTATCAATCCCGGAGGAGCCACCGATCTCAACAATGCGCTCGTCATCGGCGGCCGCGCTGCGATCACCTTCTGACAGCATTAAATAATGAAAACACACCACCTGAAAAACGCATCGGCCGTCGTCGCAGTGGCCCTGCTTGGCCTCTGCGGTGCAAAAGCAAAGCCCGTCGAAATCCTCACCTCATTCTACCCGATGTATGTGAGCACGCTCAACGTCGTCGGCGACACGCCCGGAGTTGATGTCACCTGCCTTACGCCACCTTTTGTAGGGTGCCTGCACGACTACTCGCTCACGGCGGGGGATATGAAAAAACTGGCCGGGGCGGACATCTTTGTTGCGAATGGGGCCGGCATGGAATCGTTCATCGACAAGGCGGTCAAGCAATCTCCGTCCCTGAAGGTGGTGGAGGCCAGCAAAGGGATCAAGCTCGCCTTCGAAGACAATCCGCACATCTGGGTGGGGATCTCAGGGGCGATCAAGCAGGTGGAAAATATCAGCGACGGGCTGGCCAAGGCCGATCCCGAACACGCCGATCAATACCAAAAAAATGCTGCGGCCTACGTGGCTAAGCTGGAAACCCTCCGGACAGAAATGCATGCCGCATTGGATGGGTTGAAGGACCGCAACATCATTACGTTCCACGAGGCCTTCCCGTATTTTGCCAGCGAGTTCCATTTGAACATCGCCGGGGTGATTGAGCGCGAGCCCGGCTCCGAGCCCAACGCGAGGGAACTGGCCGAAACCATTGAAATCGTCAAAAAGCAACATGTCCACGCCCTCTTCGCCGAACCACAGTATCCCTCCAAGTGCGCCAAGGTCATCGAAAAGGAAACAGGGGTTCCCGTGAGCGTCCTCGACCCGGTTGTCACGGGTCCCCGCGAGCCCGCCAAAGCCATCGATGCCTACCTCGCGGCCATGCGGAAAAATCTCGAGGTTCTCAAAAAGGCCTTGTCCGAATAAGCGCGGTGCCCAAATACAAAAATCATCAGCTCCCCTCTTGAACCCTTCCTTTCCAGCGAGCCCAAGGCCGCTGCGAAAATCGAACGCGCCATCCAGACAAAGTTTTTCAACTCCCTGAGAGACGCTCGCGTGGCGGCCGCGGCTTCCTTACGGCTTCGAGTCCGCGCTTGGCGTAGTCCATGACGTGCCCCTGGTGGATCAGCCAGGAGAGGTCGGAGGCCAAGGCCGCCTCGCGGGCTCCGGTGTCTTCCCCGGCGGGGCGCAGGGCGAGCAGGGCCTTCCACTGGTCGGGCCTTGGTGCCGCTGGGGCGGATTCCAAATAATCCAGAATTCCGGAGAGCCCATCGGCGACCGGTGAGGCCGTGCGGTCCAAATACCTCGGGCGCGCCACAGAGACATACGTGATGTTTTCGTGGGCCTTGAAAATTTGAAGCCCTGCGGAGGCAAATGCCTGGCCGAGGACATGGGCGAGGGGCAGGGGAAACCGGCGCAGGTCGTTGACCGCCGCTTGAACGAGATTACGGATCGATGGGGAAGAGGCCCCGGTAACGGCCGTTCCCGAAAGCTCCAATGGTCCTTCCACCACGGAGATCAGGCCGGGAGCGTGGGTTGCCCGGAAGTCGGCTTCCACCGCCGCCAGATCCGCAAAGCGGGCTGGCTCGCTGCCCTCCGCCACTTCTGCCTGGGAAAACTCGTCGCGAAAACTTTGCTCGGCCTTCCACTTTTCGATGAATTCCGGATCCCTCACCATCTGGATCCGGCCCTTGAAGGCTTCGAATGGGAAATTCTTGAAGCGGGCGGCATGCACTTCCCGGAGACGGGTCTGATAGGAGTGGTGGTTCGGCGGACCGAGGACGATGTCGCCGCAAACCGCCACACAAGAAAAGGATCCCTTCGGCGGATCCACGGCGATCTGCTCCCTTTTATAAAATTTCTCGAGGTGCCGTGCGAGGACGTGCTGGATGGCTTCCTTCTCGGTGAGCCACAGGCTGCCGTCCAGGCTCAGCTGGTAAATCGTCGGAGCCTTGTCGGACTCTTTTTTCAGGGCGAGGCGGTAGCGATCCGGCTTTTCCAGAACCAGAACGGCCAGGTCAAAAAGCGGATACGCCTTGCCGCTGGATCGAATTTGTTTCGCCAGCCCGTCGATACCCCGGGGATCGGGGGTCACGTTCAGATTCCATCCCGAAAGCATTGGAGGGGGCTCTGGCCGCCGGTCGGTCCGGTGATCATCGCGA
>JBGSJQ010000029.1:0-14645 GCA_041741775.1 Terrimicrobiaceae bacterium
CGCGGCGGACGATGCTCGGCAGCCGGCGAGCCCGGCACCCCCCTCACCCTCGCCCACAGCACCTACAGCACCGCCTTCCAATACGCCAAAGCCCGGCTCGCCCTCAAACCCGGCGACCCCGCCACCGGGCTCATGGAAAAAATCTTTTCGCGGTTCATGGAGGGCCAGGATCCCACGGAGTTCTCGCTCGGCGACAAGCTCGGCTTCCTCGCCCAAGGGATCGCCACAGGAAAAATTTTTGAGATGGCGAAAGCTGGGCAGAGCTCGGTCTGGCGGGACCTGGCGGCCTATTTTGGAAAGCCCGAGATGCGGGCGGCCCTGGCAAAAGAGACCGCCGGCGTCGCCGAACCCGAACGCCGCGCGTTCCTCATGGCGAACCTCATCGCCAACCAGCTCGGCTACCGGATGGTCACCCAATTCATCCAGCAGCTCTCCACCGGAAAATTTCTTGAGGGCATCCAGACGATTATCCCGCTGGCTCCTGTCGTCGGCATCCTCAGCCCCTACATCCACGCGTTCCGCCTCCCGAAGCGCGACGCCCTCCGCGAGGCCTCGCGCTCGCTCATCGGGACAATCCCGGACATCCTCCTCAACCGCAAGCGGGCCTGGTTTACCGATACGCTCGAGGACGTCAACGGCGTCGCCACAACGATCCGCAAGATGACCGCAGCCGGGGTCGCGGCCGGCCACGATATCACGGTGATGACCTGCCGCTCCGAGGTTGCAGACCACGGGATCCCGCTGAAAAATTTTGCGCCGATCGGCGAGTTTGAGCTGCCGGAGTACGAGCTCCAGCGCCTGAGCTTTCCGCCGACGCTCCAGATCCTCGACCACCTCGAACGCGAGAATTTCTCGGAGATCATCATCAGCACGCCGGGCCCGATCGGGCTGAGCGCACTGGCGGCCGCCAAGGCCCTCGGGCTGCGCGCGATCGGGATCTACCACACCGACTTCCCCCAATACGTGCGCATCCTCACCGACGACTCGTTCATGGAAACCCTCACATGGAATTTCATGCACTGGTTTTACAGCCAGCTCGACGTCATCTACGTGAATTCCGAGGACTACCGGAAATGCTGGGTCGACCGCGGGATCGCCCGCGAAAAGCTGCGGATCCTGCCCCGGGGCCTCGATACCCACCTCTTCAACCCCTCCCGCCGGAGCCCCGAATTCTGGATGTCCCGCGGCCTGCGCGAGGGCGAGGCAGCCATGCTCTTCGTCGGCCGCGTCTCAAAAGAAAAAAACCTCGACGTCCTGGTGACCGCCACCCGAAAGCTCGCCGAGACCCGGACCCCCGCCCGCCCGATCATCGTCGGCGACGGCCCCTACATGGCGGAGATGAAGCGCCTCCTCCCCGACGCGATTTTCACGGGCTACCTCGGCGGCGAAGACCTCGCCACCGCCTACGCCTCGGCGGACCTTTTTGTCTTCCCCAGCACGACCGACACCTTCGGCAACGTCGTCCTCGAGGCCCAGGCCTCCGGGATCCCCGCCATCGTTTCGGACGTCGGCGGGCCGCGCGATCTGGTCCACCACGGAAAAGATGGCTTCGTCACCCGCGCCCTCGACTCCTCCGAGCTGGCCGAAGCCATCCGCCGCCTGGTCGATGATCCCTCGCTCCGCGCCTCCATGGGCACCGCCGCCCGCGGCCGCGTCGAATCCCGCGACTGGACGGAGGCCTTCGAAAAATTCTGGCACGAATCCCCCGAGTAGGAGGAATTCGGCACAGTCTTTGGAAAAGGGTTCTTCTCGCGCGCGGGGAAAATCGGGTTATAGTTCCAGCGCACATGGATACCGCCGACATTCGCAAGCAGTTTCCTTTTCTGGGGGAATCGGTCAACGGCCACGGGATCGTCTATCTTGACAACGCAGCGAGCTCCCAAAAACCGGAGCGGGTGATCCGCCGCATGAGCCGGTTTTTGGAGGGGGAATATGCCAACGTCCACCGCGGGATTCACCTGCTGAGCGAGCGCGCAACGACAGTTTTCGAGGCGGCGCGCAAATCTGTTGCGGAGCTCCTCCATGCCGCGGGCCCGGACGAAATTGTTTTCACCCGGGGCACGACCGAGGCGGTCAACCTCGTCGCCAACACCTGGGGAAAAGCCAATATCGCGGCAGGCGACACAATTTTGCTCACCGAGATGGAGCACCACAGCAATCTGCTCCCCTGGCTGAATCTTGCGCGCGAGACCGGTGCGCACGTCGAGCTGGTTCCGGTCCTCGAAAACGGATCCGCCCTCGACCTCATCGCGGCCCGCCGCCTCCTGGCAAAAGGCCCGAAGCTTTTTTCCTTCGTGCAGGTGCCGAACACGCTGGGACTCGAAAATCCGGCCGGCGAGCTTTGCCGTATCGCGCGCGAGGCCGGGGTGGTGACGTTCGTGGATGGCGCCCAGAGCGTCGGCCACCAGCCGGTCGATGTGCAGGCCATGGGTTGCGACTTCCTGGCCACCTCCTCCCATAAAATGTGCGGTCCGACGGGCATCGGTGCCCTCTACGGGCGATATGAGTTACTCGAAGCCATGCCTCCCTGGCAATACGGCGGGGAAATGGTGGACCGCGCATCGTTTGAAAATCCCTGCGTGTACCACAAACCCCCGGCCCGGTTTGAAGCCGGCACTCCGGCAATCCTGGAGGCCGCCGGCTGGGCCGAGGCGATCACCTTCCTCCGCGAAATCGGACTGGAAGCAATCCAGACCCATTCCATCGCCCTCGCCAACGACGCGGCCGAACGGCTCCGCAAGATCCCCGGCCTCCGGATCTTCGGACCAGAAACCCGCCAGTCGGGGATCGTCACCTTCTCTATCGAGGGCGTCCATGCCCACGACCTCTCGTTCTTTGCCAACCAGCAAGGAGTCGCCCTCCGCGCCGGCCACCACTGCGCGCAGCCCCTCATGCAAAAACTCGGCAGCCCGTCTTCCTGCCGCGCCAGCTTCTACCTCTACAATACCCACGAGGAGGTCGAACGACTCTCCGTCATACTAAAAAAGGCCAGCGCATTTTTTTCCGCAGCCTGACCCATCCACCAGTGGGATAGAAAATAGCTGCAAAGAAATCAGGAGGCTAGCGGGATCCCTGCATCGAGGATCCAAGAACTCCCGGTCCCTCCCACTTCTCGGGGCGATTCCATGGAAGCGAACTGCCGGCTTGCTGGGATTCCGGCGCATCGTCTGACGCGCAGCCTCCCAGACCGAAACCGGCCAGGAGCACGGCGAGGAGCAGAAGCTTATTCGGCAGAGGCTTGATAAATGACATTGTCTCCGGGCTGGATGCTGACGCCGCGAGGCACGCTATTGGCAACGACATCGGCAATCGAGGTGGACGGCTCAACCGAAGTGACCCGCACCTTGCCAATGAGTTGGTTGCCGCGCTTGATGAGCATCTCGGCATTCCCGACGACACCGTTGCGGTCGCCAAGGTTGAGGACCACAAAATTCCATGCCTGGTTGACAGCGAGAATCCGGCCTTCGAGACCGTTGCGCATCTTGAGCGCCATGCGATCCGCATTCTTCTTGCGCAGCTCTTCAAGCTGGGTGCGGGAGGAATCCAAATCCCCCTGGAGCTTGGTGATCAGCGCCTCCTTCTCCTGGAGTTGCGCCTGAACTTCGGCGCTGGGGCCATCCGTCGATGCGGTCGTTGTCTGGGAGGAGCTCAACGTCGCAATCTCGGATTCTTTCGCCTGAATGTCTGCAGTCAGTTTTGTGATCTCGGCGTCCTTGGAGGTCACTTGGCTGGTCAGCTCGGTGACCTGAGCCTTGGCCTTATCGACATCGGATTTTAACGACGCCACATCCGAGGAAAGCTGCTCTTTTTCAGCGGTCGTTGTGGCCAGAGTGTCCTTCGCCTCTTTGACGGTGTTCTCAGCTTTGACAAGGGCAGAAGTTTTTCCATCCAACTCCTGCTTTGTCGTTCCAAGCTCCTCCTTGGTGGAGGTCAGGGTTCCCTTGTTGAGGAATCCGAGCGCGGTTGTTGCGAGTGTGATGGCTATTGAAGCGTAGAGGAGAACTTTACCCATGGCAGAATGATTGGTTTAGCGGCGAGGATGTGAATAACTTATCCACCGTGAGCCTTGCAAGTCAAAATGCAACAAATCTTGATATTTCTGTTGCATGGAAGAACCGGGGGGTTAATTTGAATTTGCCAGGGACTATGGACTGGGGACGGACGAACCCCGCCAGGGCAGGAATGCAGCAACGGCACTCCGCTCCCCATTGCCGTAGCTCTCTGGCCTTTTCCCCTCCTTGACTCAACGAGGCCCGCAGGTAAGCTGGCGCACAGGATGGAGACCCCTTCACGAGAGAGCGCCCGAGAAATTTTATACGGCTACCTGGCCGGGAAAGGTCTTCGCAAAACGAGCCAGCGCGACGCCATCATCGAGGCGGCCTTCAGCACCTGCGACCACTTTAATGCGGAGGAACTGCTGGTCATGGCCCGCAAAATCGACGATTCGGTCTCCCGTGCAACAGTTTACCGCACCCTTCCGCTCCTGGTTGAAAGCGGGCTCCTCCGCGAGCTCGATCTCGGCGGCGAAACGAAAATTTACGACCCCAACTTCCTCGAGCATCCGACCCACAACCACCTGGTTTGCGTCGATTGCCGGAAGATCATTGAATTTGAAGACACCAATATGGAACTCCTTGAAAATTGCATCACCCGGCGGCTCGGATTTTCGCCGGCCAACAAGATGGTAAAAATCGAAGCGCATTGCGACGAGCTGAGCCAGCACGGAACCTGCAAGCGCCGCACGGAAGAACCCCAAGCCTGACACGCACGAGAGTTATGTGGAAAGGACGCTTCAAACAGGATGCCTCGGATCTCCTGAAATCCTACGGACAATCCGTGACAACCGACTGGCGGCTCTATCGGGAGGATATTCGCGGCAGCATCGCTCATGCCAGGGCGCTCGTCTCCGCCGGCATCCTCACGCCTGAGGAATTTTCGAAGATTGAGTCCGGCCTGCGCGGGATCGAAGAGGAAATCTCGGCCGGCACATTCGCGTTCAGCGAGGCTCTTGAAGATGTTCACATGAATATCGAGGCGGAGCTGACAAAGCGCATCGGGCCACCCGGAGCCAAGCTCCACACCGCCCGCAGCCGGAATGATCAGGTTGCGCTGGATTTCCGCCTGCACCTCCGGGGGGCCTGCGATGAGATCTGTGCCGGGATCCGCCGCCTGCAAGCGGCGCTTGTGGAGCTTGGCGCCCGCCACGCCACTGCGATCATCCCTGGCTACACCCACCTCCAGCGGGCGCAACCCGTGCTCTTTGCCCACCACCTTCTCGCTTACGTGGAGATGTTGGACCGCGACGCCGGGCGGATCGAAGACGGCTCAAAGCGCATGGACGTCATGCCGCTGGGCTCCGGGGCGATTGCGGGCTCCACGCTGATCCTTGATCGCGAGTCCGTGGCCCGCGAACTCGGGTTTTCGCGCGTGACCACAAATAGCATGGACGCCGTTGCGGACCGGGACTTCGCCTGCGAACTTCTTGCCGGCCTGGCCATCCTGGGCATGCATGTCTCACGCCTCAGCGAAGACATCATCCTCTGGGCCTCTGCGGAATTCGGATTTCTCGAGCTCAGCGACCGTCACACCACCGGCTCCAGCCTGATGCCGCAGAAAAAAAACCCGGACATCGCCGAGCTGGCGCGCGGGAAAACCGGGCGCCTCTACGGCAACCTCCTCGCGCTGCTCACAACGATGAAAGGCCTCCCGCTTACCTACAACCGCGACATGCAGGAGGATAAGGAAGGGGTTTTTGATTCCATCGATACCGTCCGCAACACGCTCGCCATCTTTGCAGAAATGATTTCTGCCGCCCGCCTGCGCGAGGACCGGGCACTGGCTGCCGCCTCGGACCCCCTGCTGCTCGCAACGGATCTGGCCGACCGCCTGGTCGAGGGCGGGGTACCATTCCGAAAGGCGCATGAAATCATCGGGGGCCTCGTCGCGCGTGCCGCCGAGCTCGAAGTGCCTCTCGACCAGCTCGAGAGCGCTGAATTCCTCGCGGCCTCGCCGGTCCTCACCCCGGAAGTCGTCCGCGCCAACTTCGACCTCCAGTCCGCCCTCGCCGCCCGCAAAGCCACCGGAGCCCCCTCGCCGGAAAACGTCGCCCGCGAACTCGCCCGATGGTCCAGCCAACTTTCCTGATGCCATCCGCCCCCTCGGCCAGTTGGCACACCATCTCCGGGGAGACCCTGTGCGAATCGCCATGGCTGACCGTCAACCGCGAAACCATCGCCACCCCGACCCGCCCGCAGGGGGTGGAGTGGATGGTGGCCAAACGCCCGGTTGCCGCCGTCGTGGCCCCGCGGACCCCCGAAGGAAATTACGCGCTGATCCGCCAGGAGAGGCTTCCCGTGCGGCGCGAAATCTGGGAATTTCCCGCCGGGCAGGTCGAGGGCGATGTCTCGGCGGAATCCATCCTTCACACCGCCTCGCGGGAACTTGGCGAGGAAGCCGCCCTCGCCTGCCCCGGCGCGTTGATCTCGCTGGGCGTCCTCTTCTCCTCGCCGGGCTTCACCAACGAATGCTGCCACCTGTTCCTTGCGGATGGCGTCCGGCCCGCCCCGGAACTCCGGCAGCATGACGCCGACGAGTCGATTCACGAGGTGCGCTTTTTCACTCCGGAGGAGCTGAGCCTGTCCATTGCTTCTGGGGAAATTTGCGATGCCAACACCCTTGCCTGCTTCGCCCGGCTGCAGGCCAAAGGGCTCTTTCTGCGCCCATGAGACGCTTTTTCGATTTCCGCGAATCCGGCGACGATGCGAAGCCCTTCCTCGCCCACCTCGAAGACCTCCGCATCACGATTGTCAAGATGGCCCTGGCGCTCGCGGCCACCATGACCCTTTGCTTCCTCTTTCGCAGCGAGCTCGCCGCCCTCGTGCAGTGGCCGCTGGTGACGGTGGACCCCGAACGCGCGGCCAACCTCCAGTCCCTCGGGGTCGCCGACTCGTTTACGATCTCGCTTGAGCTGGCCTTCTACGGAGGGTTCATCCTGGCGTTCCCGGCGCTGCTGCTCTTCCTCGCCGAGTTTGTTCTCCCCGCCCTTACGGCCACGGAAAAGCGCCTTCTCTACCCCGCGGCCTCCTTCGGTTTCGGCCTCTTCCTCGCCGGGGTCGCCTTCAGCTACTTCGTGGTCCTGCCCCAGACGCTCGCCTTCTTTTTCCAGGATGCCAAGAGCATGAACTGGCAGCCCACGTGGACTGTGCGGGAATACTATTCCTTCACGACACAGTTCGTCATCGCCTTCGGCCTTGCTTTCGAGCTGCCTCTCGTGATCCTCATCCTCGTGAAGCTGGGCATCGTGGACTACGCGCTCCTGAAGCGCACGCGCGCCTTCGCCCTCGTCGTGATCTTCATCCTCGCCGCCATCATCACCCCGACTTCCGACGTCATCACCCTCCTCCTCATGGGCGGCCCGATGTATCTCCTCTACGAGATCTGCATCGCGATCTCGTGGCTCATGGAACGGCGCTCGCGCCGGGATCTCAACTGAACTGCTTGAGGAACCGGAGGTCGTTTTCGACGAGCATCCGGATGTCGGGGATGCGGGCGAGATTCATCGCCAGCCGGTCGAGGCCAAAGCCAAACGCGAAGCCGGTGACGCGCTCGGGATCATAGACCCGGTCGCCCCGGCGTTTGCAGACGGCCTCGAAGACCGCCGGATCCACCATCCCGCAGCCGGCGAGCTCCATCCATTGGTTGCCGAGGGCCTCGGCGCGGATGTCGATTTCGTAGCTGGGCTCGGTGAACGGGAAAAAGTGCGGGCGGAATTGAAGGTCGGTTCCCGGGCCGAAGAGCTCGCGGAAGAAAAATTCCAGGGTCCCCTTGAGATCGGCCAGGCTGACATTTTCAGCAACGTAGAGGCCTTCCATCTGCGTGAACTGTGCGAGGTGGGTGGCATCGACCTCATCGCGACGGTAGGCGGCACCGGGAGCGATGATCCGGACCGGCGGCAGGCAGGACTCCATGACGCGGATCTGGACGGTTGAAGTATGGGAGCGCAGGAGCCGTCCGTCGGGCAAATAGAACGTGTCCTGCTCGTTGCGGGCCGGATGGTCGGGCGGGGTGTTGAGCGCGTCGAAGCAATGCCACTCGGTCTCGATGTCGGGCCCGTCGGCAATGGCAAAGCCCATGCGTCGAAAACACCGCACCGCGCGGTCCATGAGACGGGTGAGCGGATGCAGCGTGCCTTGCGGCGGGCAGGTTCCCGGCAGGGTGAGGTCCAGCCCCGAGACGGCTGCAGAATCGGCCTGCTCGAGGAGGCGGATCTCGGATTCCTCCAGTGCGGAGGTGACAGCCTGGCGGAGCTCGTTGAGGAGCTTTCCGAACCTCGGCCGGTCCTCCTTGGCGACGTGGCGCATCCCCTCGCTGAGGGCGGTCACCGATCCGCTTTTACCCAAAAAACGCACCCGCGCGGCCTCCAGGGAGTTGCGATCGGAGGCGGCGGCAATCGCTGCCAGCGCCTCAGCCCGAAGATTTTCGATATCCTGCTCCATAAAAGTGAGAAGGTTTTGCCACAGAGTTCACGGGGAGCACAGCGGAAAATTCCATTCTTGTGGCCACCCCCCTAATTGGTCCGCCTTGTTCAGGCGGCCCGGTTCACGGCATTCGCGACCGCTCCTCAACCTGCGGAGACGGTGTCCGCAGGCTGGAGGAACGTCGCAGCTCCAAGCCCGGGTGGGCTCAGGCGGCTTTCTTGGACTCGAGGGCGGCCTTGGCCTTCCCGGCGATTTGCGCGAAGACGG
This sequence comes from Terrimicrobiaceae bacterium, assembly GCA_041741775.1. Classification (GTDB taxonomy): domain Bacteria; phylum Verrucomicrobiota; class Verrucomicrobiia; order Chthoniobacterales; family Terrimicrobiaceae; genus QYQL01. The sequence continues at coordinate 8,745 of JBGSJQ010000029.1, forward strand.
CTTCGTCCTGGATGGCGATGTCGGAGAGAACCTTGCGGTCCACGCCGATGTTCGCGGCCTTGAGGCCCTCGATAAAGCGGCTGTAGGTCATCCCCTGTGCACGCACGGCGGCGTTGAGGCGGGTGATCCAGAGCGCGCGGAAATTGCGCTTGCGGGTCTTCCGGTCACGGTAGGCCCAGTATTTGCCCTTCATCTGCGCGTCTTTGGCGTAGCGGAAGAGTTTGGAACGGCGACCGCGGTAGCCCTTCGACGCGTCGATGACGCGTTTCCGGCGGGCGCGGCTGGCGGGAGCATTGGTTGCTCTTGGCATGTTGTCTTACCCCCTTGCGGGGTCTCCTTGGAGCGGCTGTTCGTTTCGTTGGGATCCCCGGACTCGCCGGCTCCGTTATCCCGGGATCAACTCCCGGGCAGACCGTGGGATCAAAAAAAATTTCTACCTTCTTAGTGGAAGGGCAGGCAGGCTTTGACGCGGGCCACGTCGGATTTATGGACGAGGGCCGGCTTGGCCATCTTGCGCTTGAGCTTCGAGCTCTTGCTGGAGAGGAGGTGGCGGCGGCTGGCCTTCGAACGCACGAGTTTACCGGTGGCGGTTACTCGGAACCTCTTGGCCACCGACTTGCGTGTTTTGCTGCGGGCGATTGATTTTGGCATGAGAAAGGGGTGAGAAACTAGCAGTCCGGCCGCGTTTGGCAATCACATTTTCCAATCAACTTTTTTCCGTGTGCGGGCTGGCCACATCTCGGAAAAATGCAAAAGTCAATTTTTCATCTTCAGGCCATGTGTCGTCCATCAGTATTGCACTTGGCGGAGATGCGTCCGGCTCAACCTTCGGTGAGGAGGGAGGCGACTGAGGAGATGGCGCGGGTGTAGAGCGGATGGCGGCCGCCGCGACTCAGCTCGGTGAGGAGGGTGTTGGTGAGGCGTTCGCGTCCCGCTCCGAGCGTGAGCGAGGTCTCAGGCATCCCCTCAATCTGGAGGGTGGCATGGAAAAACCCGGTATCCGGCTCCCGGTGCAGCAGGAAGGAGAATCCGCTGCCTCCGAGCGTGACGCCGGCCACGCCACGTGTCCCTTCCCGCACCGTCTCGAAGGACACCGTGCGCCCGCGGGCATCCGCGAAAGAGTGGACCGAGAGCAAGGGCTGAAGCGTCCATCCCAGGCGGTCCGCCAGCCAGCCAAGCAACAGGCGGGAGGTGGTTATGGACTCGGGGCAGCAGGCGATTCGCACCGAAGAAATTTCCCTGATCCGCTGCAAGGCAGCGGCATGGTCGAAGAGAGTGGCGAGCGCGAAGCGCCAGGGCTGCAGGCGCGTCCAATTCAAGTCGCAAAGCACCGGTCCGGCCGCTTCCGCGATCCTCCGCGTCAGGCCGAATTGCACCCCGGGCTGGCTCCATGTGCGGCTGTCAAAAATCAGGCGGTCCACCCAGGACCAAAGCTGGTCGTCCGGCGGTTCGGAAAATTCCGCCTGCGACCAGAAGCAGAGCGGGAGATCCGAATCGAGGTGGGAGAAGACGATGCTGGGGAGGGCGGAGGCACTCTCCCCGTCAAGCTGGAATGTGATTTGTTCCGAGCAGATTTGCTGGCCACCCTTGCCTGCGAGGTGGCAGTGCGCACTGATCCAGGCGCGGGCCCCGGACGTCTCTGCAGCGGGATTGGCGAGGATCAGGATGGCACGGAACGCGTGCTGGCCGGCAATCGTTGAGAGGAGTTCGGTATTGGCCTCAAGGCTCCCGGGGTCCTCCGAGTAGATGACGAGGTTGATCAGCGAGGCGCGGGTTTTTGTGTCGCCGCTCGACTCCCACAGCCGCCCGAGCTCCTTGTCGATCTGGCCGATCTCGACCGGCAGGCCCGGCTCGCTCATAGCCGCCTCCACGTCGATCCGTGGCGCTTGATCAGCTCGTCCGCTTCGGTCGGGCCCCACGATCCCGCCGAATAGAATGTCAGATCATCGGAGTGTGATTGCCAGGCGGCTTGAATCGCATCCACGAATTTCCAGGCCTCCTCGACCTCGTCGCGGCGGGCAAAAAGCGTCGGATCCCCGCTCATGGCATCCAGAAGCAGGCGCTCGTAGGCCTCCGGGGTCGCCTTGCCAAAGCTCGTCCCGTAATGAAAATCCATCTTCACCGGCTCGATGCGCAGGCTGGATCCCGGCATCTTGGCGCTCATTCGGAGCGAGACGCCCTCGTCCGGCTGGATCCGGATCACCAGCACGTTGTCATCGATGGCCTCTCCGGTCGCCTTGAAAAGAACCGGCGGTGCGCTTTTGAAGTGGACAGCTATCTCGGTCCCTCCCTTCGGGAGCCGCTTGCCGACCCTCACAAAGAATGGCACGCCGGCCCAGCGCCAGTTGTCCACATTCAACTGGAGCGCAACGTATGTCTCCGTGTTGGATTTCGGATCCACATTCGCCTCGTCGCGGTAGGCGGCGACGCGCTTGCCGTTGATTGCCCCCGCCCCGTATTGACCACGGATCACATGGCGGAAGACGGCCTCTCCCTCGAGCGGTCGCAGCGAGCGGAGGACCTTGACCTTCTCGTCGCGGATGGCGTCCGCATCGAGCCCTGTCGGCGGTTCCATGGCCGTGAGGCAGAGGAGCTGGAGGAGGTGGTTCTGGACCATGTCCCGCAGGGCTCCGGAGTTGTCGTAGTATCCGGCGCGACCCTCCACGCCAAGAGGCTCGCTCGCCGTGATCTGGATGTGGTCGATGTAGCGGGCATTCCACATCGCCTCAAACAGGGCGTTCGCGAATCGCAGGACCATGATGTTCTGGGCAGTCTCTTTGCCAAGGTAGTGGTCAATGCGGTAGGTGTCCGCCTCGGGAAACGCGCTCTCGACGAGAGCGTTGAGGTGCCTGGCGCTTGGCAGGTCGGTTCCGAAGGGCTTCTCGACGATCACGCGGGCCCAGCCGCCATGAACCGCCTTGTTCAGCCCGCTTCGGCGCAGGTTTTCGAGGATGACTTCAAATTGGTCGGGAGCAACGGCCAGGTAGAAGAGCCGGTTGCCGCGCGTGCCACGCGCCGCATCCAGCTCGTCCAGGCGCTTCGCCAGCGACTCGTAGCCGGCAAAATCGTTAAATGCGCTCCGGTGGTAAGAAATCGATGAGGCGAAGCATCCCCAGAGTTCCTCATTGACCGACTGGCGGGAAAACTTCCTGACGGCCTCGCCGAGTTCCTCGCGGAAGATGTCGTCGGTTTTGTCGCGCCGGGCGAACCCGACCACGCTGATCGCCGGGGGGAGGGCCCCGTCGGCGGCGAGATTGTAGAGCGCAGGAACCAGCTTCCGGTGGGTCAGGTCGCCGGTGGCTCCAAAGATCACCAGCGAGCAGGGATCCGGCATGGCGCGGCTGGCGAGCCCCTCGCGGAGCGGATTGGTCAGGGTGTTCGGCATGGTCGCGGGTATTTATCGGTTTGCCAGATGGCTTTCAACCGGGAAAGTTTCTCCTATGAACTGGCAGCAGATGACCAATGTAGCAGACGAGGTCACAACAGCAACCCTCGACGAGCTGCCGCAGGCCGTTCGCGACCACATCCGCTCGGCCGCGATCCTCCTGGAAAAACATCCGCTCAGCGACGATGTGGCCCATGGCATCGATCTGGACACGTTGGGATATTTTGACGAAGACGACGCCGGGCTTGTCCGGATCCGCCTCTGGCTGGAGAACATCCTGGACTACTCCGACGGCGACCCGGAGATGTTTCGCGAGGAGGTGCGCACAACGCTCCTGCACGAGATCGGCCATGTGCTGGGTTGGGACGAGGACGAAGTCGAGGACCGCGGTCTGGGCTGACCGGCTACCTTTGGCAGCAGACCCGAAGAGCCAGGATCCCTTTTTCCAGGCGGCCAAGACGAATCCGCCGCTCGAAGACGGGGAAGTTGGTCACCTCCATGCGGTCGAGGATTTTCAGATAGAGCGCCTTCATGACCTCCGCCGGCAGCAGTGCCCGCCGGTCGCCGGGAGGGGGGACGGCCGCATGAAAATGGCGGCGCGCCTTCCCCGCAAGGAAGCGGGCGAGCGGCAGGAAACCCGGGCCTGGACGCCCCTCCAGAATCTCTCCGCCGGAAACCCCGAAGCGCTCCATCAGGTCCGTCGGCAGGTAAATCCGGCCCCGGTCGGCATCCTCCCCGACATCGCGGAGGATATTCGTCAACTGCAGCGCGTGTCCGAGGTGTTCGGCGTAGCCTTCGCTTGCGGGATTTGCGCAGCCGAAGATCCGGATGGAAACCAAGCCGACCGCGCAGGCGACCCGCCAACAGTAGCGCTCCAGGTCGGGGAGCGATTCAAACCGGGATGGGCGGACATCCTGCAGGCACCCGAGGATGATCTCCGACAACAACTCTCCTGGGATCCGATGCCGTGCCACGACATCCTGCAGCTCCTGAGGCAGCTTCAGGCTATGCGCTGCCTGAAGCCAGCCTTCCAAGCCAGCCTCCCGCTCCTCCGCCGTGGCCGGGCCCTCGTCGGCAATGTCATCGACCGCCCGGCAAAACCGGAAAAAGACGAGAGCGTCGCGCCGACGGGCGGCGGGGAGGCAGAGGAGTGCAAAGGCCAGGTGGGAACGTCGGGCGGAAGAAGCCGGGGCAAGTGCGATCATCAGGACACAGCCCTTCCATTTTCCAGCGTGATCACCCGGTCGGCAGCGGCAGCGACCGCATCCCTTGCTCCAGCCCAGAGCACGGTCAGTCCGAAGCGCTCTGCCGCCAGGCGGGCCAGCGGGAGGAGGGCCGGATCCGGAGGCGAAATGGCGATCAGAACCCGCGGCTCGTGAACCAGGGCCCGCGCGAATGCCGCCCGCCAGCTCAGGGCCGGATCCAGCATGCCCGCGCGCGCGGTCTCCAATGCTCCGATGCCGCAAAATTCCAAGACCAGGCGGGTGCGGGCCCGCGCCTCGTGCGCATCACCCCCGCAAATCCGGAACAGCGGCATCGCCACATTTTCGGCGACCGTGAAGGAGGGCAAAAGATACGGGTGGCCAAACAAAAACCCGCAGACCTCGTTCCGGAATGTCGCCGTGTCCTCGTCGGAAAAATCGGCGGCCTCCTGCCCGAGCAAAACCAGACGCCCGCTGTCCGCTTTTTCCAGCAGGCCGATCACGTTAAGAAGAAGCCCTTTTCCGCAGCCGTCTTCCCCGCAAAACCCGACAAATTCGCCCGGCTGGAATTCACCGGAGTAACCGACAATGAGTCCGGTGCCGTTCGAATTCCAGCCCGGCCTCGCGCAGGAGAGATTTTCGCAGAGGATCGCGCTCACTTCCGCCATGCAAGCGGAGCAACCCGCAACCAGCAAGCCTGCGGAACAAAGAAAACCGGGAAAAGAATTTTTCCCGGTGACGCCCCGCCACCAGAGATCAGGTGGTGACGGGGAAAATGAGAAAGTTCGCTACGCCTTTGCAGCGGCGACTTTGACGCGTTTGAGCTGGCCGTGGGTATTTACCAGAACGCGTCCGCTTTCAAAGAGATCGACGAGAGCGGCGAGGGTTTCTTTGCTGTCGCGGGCGCAGGACCCGACGATGTCCACGAGGTCGCCCAGCGAGTATTTGGTTCGATTGATTTTCCGGTAGTAGTTTTTCATAACTTTACTTACGAGGTGAGACACCCGACCGGATGCGGATGTTCAAATTCTTGAGGTGAGCTCTTCCCAACGGGCGTAGAGACGGGCAACTTTCGCGCGGGCGGACTCCAGGTTTTTGACCGTTTCCGGGGCCTCTGCGGCACGTGTTGTGTAGAAGTTGGGGTCGTTGAGCAGGGCTTCGAGTTCGGAGACGGCCGCTTCGGCGGCGAGGATGGCGTCCTCCATTCCATCGAGCTCCCGCTGCTCGCTGAAACTGAGGCGCCTGGCTTCCGGCTTCACGGGCGCGGGGCGGACGGGGGCCGGCGGACGAAATGCCGCCTGGCCGCGGCGGTCG
>JBGSJQ010000030.1:0-21023 GCA_041741775.1 Terrimicrobiaceae bacterium
CTCGCTTGTGGATCACGTTCATGACCTCATGACGCCCGGCGCCATCCATTCCGTGGCCGTGAAATCGAACGGCCTCTACGGGTTTGATCCCGAAGTTTGGGCCGGACTCCCTGTGAAGACCACCTCCCCCGGCGCTTACGAAGTGATCACCGGATACGAGATGGACGAGTTCGCCAAGTCGAAGATCGCCGCCACGAACAAGGAGCTCGCCGACGAGCGCGCGATGGTGGCCGACATGCTCGGCTGAGTCAGGCACCCCCTCTCATCACTTCGAGCGTCCGCGAGAGCTGCGCTCCGGCATTCCTGAGAAGAATGGAAATTCTTTTCAGGAGCGGGCAAAGCGGGCAACCTGAGCGGATATGGAGGTGATTTGCTAATGCCTGCGCTGCCTGGATTTCGCGATTTTTATCCGGAGGACTGCGCCCGTCGGAACTACGTGGTTGAGACGTGGCGCAAGGTGGCGCGGCGCTACGGATTTGTGGAATACGATGGGCCGACGCTGGAGGGCGGCGAGCTGTATCGGAAGAAGAACGAGGAAGGCGCTGAGATCCTCGAGCAGCTTTATGCGTTTCGAGACCGCGGCGATCGCGAGGTGGCTTTGCGGCCGGAAATGACGCCGACCTTGGCCCGAATGGTCGCCGCGAGAGAAAGGCACTACCGGAAGCCCATGAAGTGGTTCTGCGTCTCAAACTTTTTCCGTCATGAACGGCAGCAAAAGGGGCGGCTTCGGGAGTTTTTGCAATTCAATGCGGACATTATCGGCGAGAGCTCGCCCGAGGCGGACGCGGAGATCATTGCGCTGGCAATCGATCTCCTGCGGGGGTTTGGCTTCGGGCCGGAGCATTTCGTGGTGCGGCTGAGCGACCGGGGGGCCTGGCGAGAATTTCTAGCGGCGCGTGGGTGCGACGACGCACAGGCGCGGCTTGTGCTGGCTTGTGTGGACAAGATTGAGCGCGAGCCGGCGGAAAAGCTGGATGCGAGGCTGTCTCTGTCGGGATTGACGGTGGCAGATCTGCGGGAGTTTATCGCCGCCGGGAGCCCGGAAGCGTTCGCCCCGGTGCTGGCCGCTCTGGAGGCGCGGGGCCTCGGGCCATACGTCGAGCCCGACCTCTCGATTGTGCGCGGGCTTGCCTACTACACGGGGGCGGTCTTTGAGATTTTTGACCGTTCGAAGTCCCTGCGGGCGCTGGCTGGCGGGGGGCGCTATGACGGGCTGATCGAGGGTCTGAGCGACGGAGCGGCCGACCTTCCGGCGATCGGGTTTGGAATGGGCGACGTCGTGCTTGGCCACCTCATTGATGAAACGGCGGCGGCGGCGGACAAGCTCCGCGACGCGAGCCCCGCAGCCTGCGACATCTATGTGATCGTGGCTGACGAATCCCGCCGAAGCGAAGCCCTTGGCATCATTCAGGAGCTCAGAGACCTTGGCTGGAATGCCGACTACGCGCTCAAGCCAGCAAAAGTCGGCCGCCAGTTCCAGGACGCCGAAAACCTTGGCGCCTGCCGCACCGTTATTGTCGGAAGCGAGTGGCCTCAGGTGAAAATCAAGACGCTGGCGACCCGGCTGGAGGAGACCTGTTTCCGCGAGGAGCTCGCCGGGATCCTGAAGCCCGCTCCCTACTCGACCTGATCGAGAGGAATTCCCTTCACCTTGCGACGCGCAGCGGCCACGAGCAGGTTGCAGGCCTCGCCGCAGAGCAGCGGAATTTCCTTTGCCGGCAAGCCAGGCGCTGGTGGCGGCACGTCCTCGGGAATCGCCCACAGGCGACAGCGGAGGCATCCCGGCACGCAGACGGCTTCCACCAACTCGGCGGCCTGGACGTCGGTGATTTTTCCGGTGATGCGATACATGCCGGTCTGGCGGTTGACCGTTGTCCGGAGCGCAACCGGGCGGAGGTCGCCGCAGAGCAACGCTCGCCAGTTGCCGAGCGCGGCCGGGTAGAAGGCATCCAACGCAAGGTGAAGATCTGCAAGGGTGCCGAGCGTCAGGGACCAGCCGTGCCGAAGGGTCGGGGCGGATTTCAGCGGACGAAAGGTGCCGGCGTCGTCGAAGCGGGCGATGGCCGATGCATCTTCCGGCCGGGAAAACTGTTCAAGCCCTTCGCGCTCACTGTCATCGGCGTGCCGGAGGGAAAACCCGTCGGGCCCCGGCTCGATGAGGATTTCGCCAATTTTGTTGAATCCCGATTCGACGGCATCCTGGAGAAGATGGGTGAGGGAATCCGTGCGGTGCATGGAATTTGATTACGATCTGACGTTCGGCCGGGGATGCCGCAAACCCAGAGGTCCTTGCTCAGGCAGGCTGCTGGCCAGCTTGAAAATAAACTTTGGACTAGACGCCGCGGCGGCGTTTGACGCGGATCTGAGCGAGGGATTTTTGAAGGGAGGCCTTTACGGTGGCGTGCTCCTCATCGCTCATTTTTGTGGATCGCATCGCCTCCTCGGCGCGCTTCATCGCCTCCTCGGCGGCGGACTCATCGATCTCGTTTTCCTTGATGGCCATGTCGGTGAGGACGGCGACCTTGTCGGCACCAATTTCAACAAAGCCTTCTCCCACGGCAAGGCGAAGCTCCTCTCCGTCCTTCATCACGCGGAGCTCACCCGGCAGCAGCTGGGTCATGAGCGGAACGTGCTGGGGCAGGATACCCAGTTCTCCCTCCAGACCGGGAATCACAACCGAATCCACGTCATCGGCATAGATCTTCTGCTCTGGGGTGACGATTTCAAGGCGAAGCATGGTTGGCGGCTGTCAGGAGTTTGGTTGGCTTGGAATGCGGCGAGGGGGGAGGCGCTGGCTTTGACCTCAGGACTCCTTGATCATGTCGATGCTGCCCTTCATGTAGAAATTCCCCTCGGGCACGTCGTCGTGTTTGCCGTCGAGGATTTCTTTGAAGCCGCGGATCGTCTCGGAGATCGGCACGTATTGCCCCTTCGTTCCGGTGAAGATTTCCGCCACGTGGAAGGGCTGGGAGAGGAAGCGCTGGATCTTACGAGCGCGATACACGGTGAGCTTGTCGTCGGGGGAGAGCTCGTCCATACCCAGGATCGCGATGATATCCTGCAAGTCTTTGTAGCGCTGGAGGACGTTCTGCACGCCACGGGCGACGGCGTAATGCTCCTCGCCAATGATGTCGGCCGACAGCGCCTTCGACGTCGAGGCGAGCGGGTCAACCGCGGGGTAGATGCCCAGCTCGGCGATTGAACGCTCGAGAACGATTGTGGAGTCCAAGTGGGCAAATGTGTTGGCTGGAGCCGGATCGGTCAAATCGTCCGCCGGCACATAGACCGCTTGGAATGAGGTGATCGAGCCTTTTGTGGTCGAAGTGATGCGCTCCTGCAGGTCGCCCATTTCGGCGGCGAGGGTCGGCTGGTAGCCTACGGCGCTCGGCGTGCGGCCGAGCAGCGCGGAAACCTCGGAACCGGCCTGCGAGAACCGGAAAATGTTATCGATGAAGAGCAGGACGTCCTGATTCTTTTCATCGCGGAAATATTCCGCCATCGAGAGGGCGGTGAGGGCGACACGCAGACGGGCGCCCGGAGGCTCGTTCATCTGGCCGTAGACCAGTGCCACCTTGGATTTGGCGAGGTCATCCTGCACGATGACGCCGGATTCGCTCATCTCCGCGTAGAGGTCATTGCCTTCGCGTGTGCGCTCGCCAACTCCGGCAAAAACCGAATACCCGCCGTGTCCCTTGGCGATGTTGTTGATGAGCTCCATGATCACGACCGTCTTTCCCACGCCGGCCCCGCCGAAGGCGCCGACCTTGCCGCCCTTCGTGAACGGACAGATCAGGTCAATGACCTTGATGCCGGTCTCAAGGATTTGAGCCTTGGTGTCCTGCTCGATGAGCGGGGGAGCCTTGCGGTGAATCGCATACTTCTTGTCAAATTTAACAGGTCCGCGTTCATCCGTCGGGTCGCCCGTTACGTTAAAGATCCGACCGAGGACTCCCTCTCCAACGGGCACCGAGATGGGAGCGCCGGTATTGGTGACCTCCATGCCGCGTGAGAGGCCTTCCGTGGAGCTCATGGCGATCGAACGAACCCAGTTCTCTCCGAGGTGCTGCTGAACTTCAAGAGTGAGGCGGTTGCTATGACCGGCTGCCTCGAAGGTGATTTCGAGCGCATCGTAAATTTTTGGAAGGGAGCCCGACGCGGGGTCGAATTCCACGTCCACCACGGGACCGATGACCTGCACAATTTTGCCTTTGTTGCTCATAGAGAAATGGATTTGGGAAGGGGAACGTAAACAAATAAACGGCCCTCCCCCTCGCGACAACCGGATTTTTCAAAAAAATTTACTGCCCGTCAGTCATCGTGGTCAAAAACTGCCGCTTGGCGGTCGGCCTGCTTGCGGGATTTGCCCACCTGGTCGCGGCGGTCGCGGCGGGAGATCGTCATCTGGCGCTTCTGGCGGCTTTCGTGCAGTTTGGCGAGCTCCAGGTCGAGCTTGAGGAAGCCTTCGAGCCGGCTGGGATCCAGCTCGCCGGCCTTGATCGACGCCTGGATGGCGCAACCGGCCTGGGAGGCTCCATGGCGACAGTCGTTGAACCGGCAGGAAGCAGCAAGGCCCTCGAGGTCCGCAAATCGCTCCCGGAGTGTCGCCTCATCCGTCCACATGTGGACCTCGCGGATGCCGGGGTTGTCGATGATGATTCCGCCCGAGCGCAGGACCATGAGCTCGCGGGCGGTGGTCGTGTGGCGGCCCTTGCCGGTGGTCGCATTGACTTCATCCGTCCACTGGTAATCGTCGCCGAGGAGGCGGTTAATCACGGAGGATTTCCCCACGCCGCTCGACCCGACAAACGTGACCGAGATGCCGCGCTTCAAATATGACTTGAGGGGATCGAGGCCGGCGTGCGTTTCCGCACTTGTGAGCAGGACGTCGGCATCCGGGTTCAGGCCGGCGATCAGGTCCCGGGCCTTCAGGTTTTGAGCGGACAGAAACAGATCGCTCTTATTGACAAGGACGACAGCCTTGGCGCGGCTGCGACCGATGATCGCGAAGTAGCGCTCCATGCGGCGCAGGTTGAGGTCGGGGCCGGCATCCGTGACGACGACCACGACATCGACATTGGCAGCGATGACCTGCTCCTCAGTGCTGCGGCCCGACATTTTCCGGGACAGGCAGGTCTGGCGCGGGAGGCGGGCCCGGATGACGTGGTCGCTGTTGTCGTCGCCAACCTCGATGGCAACCCAGTCGCCCACGGCGGGAAGGTCGGCATCCGTCTCCGCCTCGTGATAGACTTTCCCGCTCATGACGACCTCGAGCTCGCGACCGTCGCCCAGCAGGGCCCCGTAGGTGATCTTGTTGTCGCGGATCAGGCGGGCCGGTTTCCAGCCTGTGGCCGCATAGGCGGCCCAGTCTGCGGCAAAGGCCGGATTCCAGCCGAGATCCTCGAGGGTCATGCGTCGTTTTCTTCCGCCAGGGCGGAGGCTATGAGGCCGAGGATGGCCTGGCGTCCATCACCGGACTTCGAGGAGCTGCGGAGAACGACGGGGTCGTCCTCGCTGATTGCGCGGAAGCGCTCGAGGAAAGCGTCGATGTTGGCCTGAACCGCCGAGGGGCCGAGCTTGTCGGTCTTTGTGAAAACGAGGACGAAAGGCAGGCCGCCGTCCACCATCCAGTGCAGGAACTCCAGGTCGATTCTCTGGGGGCTGAGGCGGGAGTCGAGCAGGACGAATGTGCCGCGAAGGTTGGGCCGAAGGCGAAGGTAGTCGGCGACGAACGAGCTAAATTTCGCCCGCTGCTCGCGGGCGACCTTGGCGAACCCGTAGCCGGGCAGATCGACGAGGCTCCAGGTTTCGTTGATCGTGTAGAAGTTGATGAGCCGGGTTTTGCCGGGAGTCGAAGAGACCTTGGCGAGGCCATGGGCGCGAGTGAGCAGGTTCACAAGCGACGACTTGCCGACGTTCGATCGCCCGATGAACGCAAACTCAGGGCGAGTGGATTCGGGGCAGGACGCCAGGTCCGGTGCGCTGAGCTGAAGACTGGCGTTCCGGATGATCAACTATTTTTCGTCCAGAGCAGCGACTCCGGGGAGGGATTTCCCCTCGAGCAGCTCCAGCGAGGCCCCGCCTCCGGTCGAGCAGTGGCTGACCTTGTCGGCGACCTGGAACTTCTTCGCGGCCGTGGCGGTGTCCCCGCCCCCGACCACGCTGATCGCTCCATTCGCTGTGGAAGCAGCTACAGCGGCGGCCATGCTCTTGGTTCCTTCCGCAAAGCGGTCAAATTCGAAGACGCCGGCCGGGCCATTCCAGATGATCGTCTTCGCGCGACCGATCACCTCAGCAAACAACGCCCGGCTCTTCGGCCCGACGTCGAGACCCATCCAGCCGTCCGGAATCCCCGCCACGTCGTCGGACTCACGAATTTCGGCATCAGGAGCAAACTTGTCCGCGCACACGAAATCGACCGGCAGGTGGATCTGCACGCCTTTTTCTTTTGCCTTGGCCATGAGGTCACAGACAATCTTGGCGCCCTCGGGGTCGAACAGGCTGTCGCCGATCGCCATGCCGCTGATCTCTTTTTTAAATGTGTAGGCCATGCCGCCGCCGATGATGATCTCGTCCGCCTTGTCGAGCAGGTTGCTGATGAGAGGGATCTTGTCGGCAACTTTGGCTCCGCCGAGGATGGCGAGCAGAGGGCGTTTTGGGTGATCCAGAACGGCGGCAAAGGCGTCGAGCTCCTTCTGCATGAGGAAGCCGGCGACTTTGTTCGGGAGCGCGACCCCGACGACCGAGGAGTGGGCGCGGTGAGCTGTTCCGAAGGCGTCGCTCACAAAAATATCTCCGAGGCTGGTCAGGCTCGCGCGGAAGGCGGCCACCTTTTCCGGGTCGGCCTTCGTGGACGTGCCGTCCGCATTCTTCCTCTTGCCCTCCTCTTCGATATGGAAGCGGAGATTTTCGAGAAGGATCACCTCCCCCGGCTGGATCGCCGAGCAGGCAGCTTCAACGTCCGGCCCAACGCAGTCGTTGAGGAAATTCACGGGCTTACCGAGCAGCTCGGAAAGCTTGTCGGCGACTGGCTTCAGCGAAAATTTCTCCACGCGTTCGCCATCCGGGCGCCCGAGATGGCTCATCAGGATGACCGAAGCCCCCTGCTCGAGCGCATACTGGATGGTTGGCAGGGCCGCCACGATGCGCTGCGGATTCGTGATGGCTCCCGTCGCCTTGTCCTGCGGGACATTGAAGTCCACCCGCATGAGGACGCGCTTGCCGGAAAGGGAGATGTCTTTGATGGATGCTTTCATACTACAAACGGGGAACCTGGACGAATGATCCCGAGGGTCAACGCACAGCTTTTTTCAAGCGAAACGTTCCCCTCGGATTCATTCTTTATTCCAGATGGCGAATTTCGAGTTCTCTACTTGGCGACGACGCGGGCCATTTCGAGGACCTTGTTCGAATAGCCCCATTCGTTGTCATACCAGGAGACCAGCTTGACGAACGTGGGATCGAGGGCGATGCCGGCCTCGGAGTCGAAGACCGAGGTCTGGGTCTCGCCGCGGAAGTCGGTGCTCACAACCTTCTCGTCGGTGTAGCCGAGGACGCCTTTCAGCGGGCCTTCGGAGGCAGCTTTGACGGCCGCGCAGATTTCCTCGTAGGAGGCGGGTTTCTCGAGCTCGACCGTGAGGTCAACAACCGAGACGTCCGAGGTCGGCACGCGGAACGCCATGCCGGTGAGCTTCTTGTTGAGCTCGGGGATCACCTTGCCGACTGCCTTGGCGGCTCCGGTCGAGGACGGGATGATGTTCTCCAGAATGCCGCGGCCGCCGCGCCAATCCTTGTGGCTCGGGCCGTCAACTGTCCGCTGCGTCGCGGTGGCGGCGTGGACGGTCGTCATGAGGCCGCGCTTGATGCCGAACGTGTCGTTGATGACCTTGGCGAGCGGGGCGAGGCAGTTTGTGGTGCAGCTCGCATTCGAGATGATGGCCTCGCCGGCGTATGAGGCGTGGTTCACACCGTAAACGAACATCGGCGTGTCATCTTTGGAAGGAGCGGAAAGGATGACTTTCTTCGCGCCGGCTTTCAGGTGAGCCTCGGCGGTGGCTTTGTCGAGGAAGAGCCCGGTGGATTCCACGACGACTTCGGCGCCGACCTCGTCCCACTTGAGGGTGGAGGGATCCTTCACAGCGGTGAGGCGGATCTTGTTGCCGTTGACGATCAGATTTGTGCCCTCAACTGACACCTCGCCGTCGAAGCGGCCGTGGACGGAGTCGTATTTGAGCATGTAAGCGAGATATTCCGGATCGAGGAGGTCATTGATGCCCACGACCTGGATGTCGCTACCGAAATTTTTCACCGCCGCGCGGAAGACCATGCGCCCGATGCGCCCGAAGCCGTTGATGCCGAGTTTGATCATAATTGGATTTTTAAGTTGGATTTGGTTTCTTGTCTGAAGGGCACGCTATTAAAGATTTCGCCTGCGGGGCCGTCAATGCGCAATCGCGTGAATTCTTGCGCTAGAGCAAACATGCCGCGTCGATGGCAGCGCACTCTTCCGGGGAGAATTCAAGGTTTTTGAGGGCGGCGACATTGTCCTCAATCTGGGAGACGCGGCTGGCTCCGATGAGGGCGGAGGTGACCCAGGGGCGTGAAAGGACCCAAGCGAGGGCCATCCGGGCGAGCGATTGGCCGCGGGCCTGCGCTATACCGTCGAGGGCCCGCACGCGGTGGAGCACCTCCTCGGTGATCTGGCCGGATTTGAGAAAGCCATGAGGTTTGCTGGCCCGCGATCCTTCGGAGATCCCATCGAGATAGCGGTTCGTCAGGAGGCCCTGGGCCAGCGGGCAAAACGCGATGCCGCCAACCCCCTTTTCCAGAAGAACCTCGGAGAGGCCGTCGTCCACCCAGCGGTTGAAGAGGTTGTAGTTGGGCTGGTGGATGAGGAGCGGAACCCCGGCTTCGCCGAGCAGGCTGGCCGCCCGGCGCGTCTCTTCGGGCGGATAGCTCGAAATCCCGGCGTAGAGGGCTTTTCCGGAGCGCACGGCCTGGACCAGGGCCCCGATGGTTTCCTCCAGAGGGGTGTCCGGGTCGAGCCGGTGGCTGTAAAAAATATCCACCGTATCGATCTGCATACGCCGGAGGCTTTGGTCGAGACTGGCCAGGAGGTATTTTCGGGACCCCCACTCGCCGTAGGGGCCCGGCCACATCCGGTATCCCGCTTTTGTGGAAATAATCATCTCGTCACGGTGCGAGGCCAACTCCGACTTCAACACCTTCCCAAACGTCTCTTCGGCACTGCCGGGAGGGGGGCCGTAGTTGTTTGCGAGATCGAAATGCGTGATGCCGAGGTCGAAAGCCCGAAGGATCATGGCCCGCGCCACAGCCGGATCATCGACTCCGCCAAAATTGTGCCAGAGGCCAAGGGAAATGGCCGGAAGCAGGAGCCCGCTCTGCCCGCAGCGGCGGTAGGTCATGGCATCGTAGCGTTCGGGAGATGGATTGTGACTCATCGGTTGAGGTTCCTTAAGAGGGAAAAATTCAGGGGCGCTTTTGCGTCATCATGAACTCGTTGCCATCCGGGTCGATGCACATGGCCAGATGAAGCGGATCCTCCGGCGTATCGACAGGCTCGCGGACGAGGCTCCCCCCGCAGGCCTTCAGGCGCACGAGGCCGGCCCGCAGGTCATCGACTTGGAACGTCAGGCCGGTCCACGTCCGCGCCCCTTCGCCGCCGCCGTGGATCCCGATCGTTGCACCGGCAATCACGACCTCGCTCCACACCTCCGACTCCATGGTTACCTGACCGGTGAACAGCTCCCTGTAGAACCGCACACAGCGCTGCCAGTCTGCTGCCCATAAGGCGTATTTGACTTTGGTGACGTTCATGGAAGCGACGGTATCACGCGATGGGGGAAGATGCCAGCCTGCCAAAGTGTCAGTCAAATTCATCCCCTGCCAGCCCTACACCGGCGGGAAATAGTAAAACCCGATGCCCGCGAGCCCGAGAAACAGGAAAAACCCGACCACGTCGGTGACGGTCGTGAGCATGATCGACGAAGCCAGTGCCGGATCGATCTTGAGGGCCTTCAGCCCGATCGGGATGAGCACGCCAGCGGCCGCCGCGGCGAGGACGTTGAGCACGAGAGCGATGCATGCGATCACGCCGAGCAGAATGTCTCCCCGCCACAACCAGCTGATCACTGCCACCGCCACCCCGGTCGCCAGCCCTGTCAGCAACGCCACCAGGAGTTCCTTGCCGAGAATCCGCGAGTGCTTCCGACCGGCGATGCCGCCAAGCGCCATCGCCCGCACCATGATCGTCAGCGTCTGCGTGCCGGCATTGCCACCCTGGCTTGCGATGATCGGCAGGAACACCGCTAGCACGGCATACTTGGCGATCGTCGGCTCGAAAAGCGACACGACCCACCCGGCGAGGATCGCCGTCGCAAGGTTCACGAAGAGCCACGGAAGGCGGTTGCGAAACGAAGTCCGCCACGGCGTGTCGAGCATCTCTTCGCCCGAGAGACCGACCATGCGCTGCATGTCCTCGGTCGCCTCCTCCTCGATGACGTCAAGCACGTCATCACTTGTGACCACCCCGCACAACCGCTGAAAATCATCCACCACCGGCAGCGCCACGAAATGGTGTTCGCGGAACAACGCCGCGATATCCTCCTGGTCGGCATGCACCGACACGCAGCGCACGCGTCGGATCATCAGATCACTCACGGGCGCATCTGCCTGCGAAAGCAACAGATCTCGAACGCGCAACACGCCGCGCAGCCGCGACTCGGCGTCCACCACATACACGTAAAACATCCCCTCGCGCGTGGCCGCCCGGTTCGCCCGAAGCGCTGCGATAGCCTCCTGCACAGTGAGACCATCGGCCACGGCAACGAACTCCGGGTCCATGATCCCACCGGCGGAATCTTCGGGATAGCCCAGGATCTCGGTGATCTTGTGTGCGCTCTCGGGCGGAAGATTTTTGAGAATCGCATTCAGGCGCTCCGGTTGAAGCTGGCCGAGAATGTCCGCCGCGTCGTCGAGGAACATTTCATCAATGATTCCCGCCACCCGCTGGAGACGCATTTTGTCGAACAACTGAACCTGCAGCGATGGATCGAATTCCATGATGATGTCGCTCAGCTGGTCATGGCTCAACTCCTGCATCACCGCGCGGACCTGCGTGACCGGCAGGTCGGCCAGCTGGTTCGCCGCATCACGCGGTTCGCATTTCTTGAGGCTTGTCATCCAAACTGCATTGGTCGGTACGCGATCAGCCAGCGCGGGAATCTCCGTGGTTTCGGTCGACATGGCCGCCAGCGTAAACGACATCGCCGCCTCACGAAAGCCACCGTTTTGCCGTGAGGCTGCCGAGCGGCTTGCGACGTCCGAATGCAGAATGAGCAGACCTCGTTCCGCCGCAGTTGAGCTGCAGTCGAACAGGCGCACCTCCACGGGCCGGGAGGCGGGGAAACAAACGTCCCGATCGACGGCGAGGTTTGGCACCGCACCGGCGATACCGGGTGCCTTGCTATCTTTTTTGTTTGCCGCGAGCAAAGAGCGAGTAAGGTTCTCGGTTCTCATGATTTCCTTGATTGAAAAACGTCTGCGCGAGCTGCTGGCTGAACGGATCCTCCTCCTGGATGGCGCCATGGGGACAATGGTCCAACGTTACAAGCTGGAGGAAGCGGACTACCGCGGGGAGCGGTTTGCCGACTGGAAGGGGCAGGATCTGAAGGGCAACAACGACCTGCTCGTCCTGACAAGGCCGGATGTCATCAGGGAAATCCACGCGGCCTACATCGCGGCCGGATCGGACATCATCGAGACGAATACCTTCAGCGGAACGGTCATCGCGCAGGCTGACTACGGGCTGGAGTCATTGGTCCCCGAGCTGAACCGGGAGGCGGCCCGGCTCGCGAGGGAGGCGGCGGATGCCTGCAAGGACCGCCATATATTTGTGGCCGGGGCCATTGGGCCGCTCAACCGGACGCTCTCCATTTCTCGCGATGTCAACGATCCCGGCAAGCGCGACGTGACATTCGAGCAGGTCGTGGCCGCCTACAGGGAGCAGGTCGAACACCTGGTCGCCGGCGGCGTGGACATCCTCCTGGTCGAGACGATTTTTGACACCCTCAATGCCAAGGCCGCCCTCTTCGCGATCTCGGAGTTTTTTGAGACCCACCCGCGGATTCCGGTGATGGTGTCGGGAACGATCACGGACTTGAGCGGGCGGACGCTGACCGGGCAGACGGTTGAGGCATTTCTTAATTCGGTGTCGCACTTCCCGCTTCTCTCGATCGGGCTGAACTGCGCTCTGGGGCCGAAGGAGATGCGGCCCTACATTGAGGAATTGTCGCATCTGGCGCCGTTCCATCTAAGCACCTATCCGAATGCGGGGCTTCCCGAGCCGCTGTCGCCGACCGGCTTCCCCGAGACGCCCGAGTCGCTTGCCCCGCAGCTTCGCGAGTGGGCGGCCGAGGGCTGGCTGAACATCATTGGCGGGTGTTGCGGAACCACTCCGGACCACATCCGGGCGATCGCGGAAGCGGTGCGCGACCTGCCGCCGCGCCGGATTCCCGAGCGCGAAACCACACTTCGCCTCAGCGGGCTTGAGCCGTTCACCGCCCGCCCCGAGATCCCTTTCATCAATGTCGGTGAGCGCACAAACGTCACCGGCTCCCCGAAATTTTCGAAGCTGATCCTTGCGGGAAATTACGACGGGGCCCTGACCGTTGCGCGTCAGCAGGTCGAGGCCGGCGCACAGGTGATCGACATCAATATGGACGAGGGCATGCTCGACGGGGCCGCCGCCATGACACGGTTCATGAACCTGATTGCGAGCGAGCCCGACATCTCGCGGGTTCCGGTGATGATCGATTCGTCGAAGTTCGAAGTGATTGAGGCCGGGCTGCGCTGCGTGCAGGGCAAGGGGATCGTCAACTCCATCTCGCTGAAAGTCGGCGAGGAGGAATTCAAACGGCAGGCGCGGCTCGTTCGCCGTTATGGGGCCGCCGCCGTCGTCATGGCTTTTGACGAGCAGGGGCAGGCGGACAACTACGAGCGCCGCGTCGAGATCTGCGGCCGGGCGTATCGGATCCTTGTCGAGGAGGTCGGATTCCCCCCGGAAGACATTATTTTCGATCCGAACGTGCTCACGGTGGCAACGGGAATCGAGGAGCACGCCAACTACGCCAAGGACTTCATCGAGGCCACGCGCTGGATCAAGGCCAACCTCCCGCACGCGCGCGTGAGCGGCGGGATCAGCAATGTCTCATTTTCGTTCCGGGGAAACAATCCCGTGCGCGAGGCGATGCACTCGGTATTCCTCTTTCATGCGATCGGAGCCGGACTCGACATGGGCATCGTCAACGCCGGCATGCTCGGGGTTTACGAAGAGATCCCTAAAGACCTCGTCGGGCTCATTGAAGACGTAATCCTCAACCGCCGCCCGGACGCCACTGAGCGGCTGGTGACCTTTGCCGAGACGATCAAAAACAAGGCCTCAGGAGGCAGCGCGCCGACGGCGGATCTTTCCTGGCGGGAAGGCCCGGTCGAGGAACGCCTCAAGCATGCTCTCATCAAGGGTATTGTGGATTTTGTGGATGCCGACACCGAGGAGGCGCTCGCGAAATATGGCCGGCCTCTCCTTGTGATCGAGGGCCCTCTCATGGATGGCATGAAGGTTGTCGGAGACCTCTTCGGAGCCGGGAAAATGTTTTTGCCCCAGGTCGTGAAAAGTGCGCGGGTCATGAAGCGCTCGGTCGCCTGGCTGACGCCACTCATGGAGGAGGAGCGGGCTGCCAACCCCGATGCCCGGGCCCAGGGGCGCGTCCTCATGGCCACGGTGAAAGGTGATGTGCACGACATCGGTAAAAACATCGTCGGTGTCGTGCTCGCCTGCAATAACTACGAGGTTATCGATATGGGCGTCATGGTCCCCTGCGAAAAAATTCTTTCCACTGCCCGGGAAAAGAACTGCGACATCATCGGCCTCTCCGGCCTGATCACGCCTTCCCTCGATGAGATGATTCACGTTGCGCGCGAGATGCAGCGCGAGGGGTTCACGACACCGCTTCTCATCGGTGGAGCAACGACAAGCCGTGCCCATACGGCCGTGAAAGTCGCCCAGCATTACCCTCCGGGCGTCGTTCATGTGCTCGATGCCTCACGCTCGGTCAACGTGGTCAGCTCTCTCCTGAGCCCGGAGCAAAAACCCGATTTCCTCGATGCCCTGCATGCCGACTACGACCGCCTCCGCACCGAGCACGCCGGGCGCCAGGCGGGGCGACCCCAGCTGTCCTTGACGGAAGCCTCTGCCAACAAATTTCAGCCCGTCTGGACCCCTCCGGCGCGCCCGCAAAGGCTGGGTGTTTTTGTGGAGGAAGCCTCGCTGGAGGATCTTGTCCCGTTGATCGACTGGTCGCCCTTCTTTCACACCTGGGAGCTGCGCGGACGCTTCCCCGGGCTTCTCGAAGACCCGACCGTCGGCCCGGAGGCCCGCAAACTTTATGACGATGCCCGTCGGCTTCTTGATGAGATTGTTGCCGGAAAATGGTTCCGGCCGCGCGGGGTCATGGGCTTTTGGAAGGCGGCCTCGACCGGCGAAGACATCCGGCTGTTTTCGGAGTCCGGCGATGTGCTGGCCACGCTTCACGGCTTGCGCCAGCAGCAAAAGAAGCCGGCCGGACAGCCGAACTTTTCGCTCGCCGATTTCGTTGCGCCGGAGGGATCCGGTTTCGAGGACTTCGTTGGTGCTTTTGCCGTAACGGCTGGTGCGGAAGTCCACGACGTGGCCGACCGCTACGAGAAGGCCCACGACGACTACCTTTCGATCATGACCAAGGCGATCGGCGACCGTTTTGCGGAGGCCTACGCGGAATTTCTCCATAAAAAGGCCCGCACCCTCTGGGGCTTTGAAGAGAACCTGTCGGCCGAGGATCTCATCCGCGAGAAATACCGCGGCATCCGCCCGGCTCCAGGCTACCCAGCCCAGCCCGACCACACGGAAAAATGGACCCTTTGGAAGCTTCTCGATGCCGAACGCCACACTGGCATCACGCTGACAGAAAGCCTCGCCATGTTCCCGGCCAGCAGCGTGAGCGGGCTCTACTTCGGACACCCGGACTCCAAATATTTTGCTGTCGGAAAAATCGAGCGCGACCAGGTCGAAAGCTATGCGGAACGCAAAGGAATGTCCTTCGAGGATGTCGAAAAATGGCTCCGTCCGTATCTCAACTACGACCCGGACAGCGTTCTGACCCGTCCCTGCCAGCCCGGAGCCAGGGAATAGGGAGAAGGTGGTGGCAGGAGGTCTCAGGATTCAAAGAGATCCGGAGACGCCGACCCGACAAATTGCTTGAGCAGGGCCTCGAGTTGGGCGGGCGAGTGGGATTTCCGGATTTTGGCAATTTCCTTTCCGGCGAGGACATCGCAGCGCTCGTTCTCCGGGTGTCCGGCGTGACCCTTGAGCCACTTCCAGACCACGTGGTGCCGCCGGGTTGCAGCATCGAGCTGGCGCCAGAGGTCGGCATTCTTCACCGGACGTCGGGTTGACGTGATCCATCCCCGGGCCTTCCAGCGCTGGATCCATTCCGTGATCCCCTGCCGCAGGTATTGGGAATCGGTGTGAAGCGTCACCTGGCAAGGTTCCTTGAGGGCCGAGAGGGACTCGATGGCGGCTTGCAACTCCATGCGGTTGTTTGTTGTCGCCGGCGCACCGCCGGAGAGCTCCCTCTGCTTTGATCCATAGCGCAAGATCGCAGCCCACCCTCCGGGCCCCGGATTCCCCAAGCACCCGCCATCGGTAAATATCGTGACCTCTTTCAATAGCCCCGCATCTTTAAAATCCCGGTCCCACCGGCAACTGGAAATTCCTCGCCGCGGAATAAAAACCAGCCCCCCCTCCGTGCTGAAGTCCATGGGCGATCAGACTGTCTTCTCGAATGTCTGGAGCTGCCGGGCCATTTTGGCAACGAGGGCGGTCCAGCCGGTTTGGTGGCTGGCACCGACACCGGCCCCGTTGTCGCCGTTGAAGTATTCGTTGAAGAGCAGGAGGTCTCGCCAGTGGGGGTCATTCTGAAAAAGCTCGACGCCTCCATTGAAGGCGCGGCGGCCGTCGTCCCCGCGCGCAAAGATCCCGACGAGGCGGCGCTCCAACTCAAGGGTGATGTCCCAGAGGGTCATCTCGTTTCCGCTGCCCGAGGGGAACTCCATTTTGAAGGTATCCCCGAAGTAGAACGCAAATTTTTGGAGGGCCTCGATGAGGAGGTAGTTCATCGGCATCCAGACCGGGCCACGCCAGTTGGAATTCCCGCCGAACATGGCCACCGGGCTGTCAGCCGGGCTGTAGGATAGCGTCTCGGTTTTGTCGCCTTCCGTGAACGTGTAGGGATGGTCCTTGTAGTAGCGGGAAAGCGCGCGGATGCCGTGGGGCGAGAGAAATTCCTCCTCATCAAAGAGCCGTTCGCAGAGACGGCGGAGGCGTTCGGGCGGGACGAGGGAGATAAGAAGGCGCCCGTCCACTTCCTGTCCGATGTGGTGAAGTTGCTCGAGAAGATGGGGGCGGTGCTTGGCGAACCACTCGATGCGCCGACGCAGGAGGGGGAAGCGGTTGACCGTGGCCGCATCGAAGCTCTCCACGGCAAAGAGCGGGGTGAGTCCGGCGATCGAGCGGGTTTTCAGGTAGGCCGTCGAACCATCGGTGCGCTTCAGCACGTCGTAGTAAAATCCGTCGTCGTCGTCCCAGAGGGCAAACCCGCCCGATCCCACCGCGTTCACCGAGGCGGCCAGATAGATGAAGTCGTTGAGAAACTTGTCGGCGATGTCCTCGTATTCGCTTTCGGTTTTTGCCAGCTCGATGGCAATGTTGAGCATGTTCAGGCAGAGGGTCGCCATCCAGGCGGTCCCATCGCTCTGCTCGATTTTGCTCCCGTCGGGAAGCGGATACCGGCGGTCAAAAACTCCGATGTTGTCGAGCCCGAGAAATCCGCCCTCGAAGACGTTGTCTCCGGTCTGGTCCACGCGGTTGGCCCACCACGAATACCCGAGCAGCAGCTTGTTGAAGGCCTTTTTTAAATACCCGATGTCCCCTTGGCCGGTCATGCCGCGCTCGATCGAGTAAATCCGCCAGCTGGCCCACCCTCCGATGGGCGGGTTGGCATCCGATAGAGCCCACTCGTAAGCGGGTTGCTGGGCGCTGGGCGAGGTGTAGCGCTCGCCTCTCAGCAGCATGCTTTGTCGCTTGGCGGTGGCCGGGTCCGCAACGGCAAATGCGACCGATTGGAACATCAGGTCCCACGCGCAGAAATACGGGTATTCCCAGGAATCCGGCATGGAGATCACATCGTGCGCGTGAAGCTCCTTCCAGAAGCTGTTCCGTCCGGTCCAGCGCTCCGCCGGCGGTGTCGGCATGGTCGGGTCCCCCTGCAACCATTGGATGACCGGGTAATAATAAAACTTTTTGCACCAGAGGAGTCCGGCGAGAGCGCTGCGGTGGACGAGCGAGAGGTCGTTCGAAAGCCCGGGCGTCCGGGATTCATAGAAGGCATCGCACTCGTTCTCCCGCGCGGCGAAGAGATCGTCAAAGGCCTTGCCGAAGGGTTCGGGTTTCGGCGGGCGGCACAAGCGCAGCCGGATCGTCCATTCCTCACCCGGCGCGAGGGTCTTCTGGTAGAGCGGTGCGCCCTTGGTGCCCACCTGCGAGGGATTCACTGCACCTTCCGCTCCGTCAATGATCCGCTCATGGAACGCGTCTTTCAAATACGGTGCCGGGTTTTTTGCGTTAAAAAGGCGGGCCGCATTCGTCTCGTTGTCTGTGAAAAGGAACGTGTCTGCCGCATCGGCGTAGAGGTGGTATTCCGGCAGGCCCCAGGGGTGGGCAATGATCGCCTGGCCGTGCGGCGCGAGGTGCAAATGGGGCTTGGAGATGCCGGCTTGTCCCCAGGACCATGTATTGCGGAACCAGAGCGTGGGCAGGACGGTGAGTGGGGCGGCATCGGGACCACGGTTGATGGCGCGGATCCGGATGCAGAGGTCTTCGGGGCCTTCCTTCGCATACTCCACGAAAATGTCGAAATAGCGCGATTCGTTGAAGATCCCGGTATCGACCAGTTCGTATTCGGGCTCGGTCCTGGCGCGGCGGCCATTTTCCTCAACGAGGTGGTCGTAGGGAAACTCAGCCTGCGGGTATTTGTAGAGCCCGCGCATGAAGCTGTGCGTCGGGGTATTCGCGAGGTGATAAAAGTAGTCCTTGAGATCTTCGCCGTGGTTGCCCTGCGGGTTGGAGAGACCGAAAGGACGCTCCTTCAGCATCCGGTCCCGGCCGTTCCAGAAGGCGGGCGCAAAGCAAACCCTCCCGTCGGAATCGCTGATGCCCAACAGGCCGTCCTCCCCCCAGCGATACACCCTCGACCGCGCATGCTCATGCGGGAAATAGGTCCACGCATCCCCGTCGGCCGAGTAGTCCTCCCGCACCGTCCCCCACTGGCGGTCGCTCAAATAGGAGCCCCAGAGGCCCCAGGGTTCCCGACCCGCATCACGGGCCGCCATCCGCTCAGATTCTGGATCGCTCGGCATGCCGCCTGTTTCGCATAGACGGCGCGGTTTGTCACGCGCCGTGCTCTTGCGGCGGAGGAGGCAGGATCGAAATCGCCTCGCCCTCGCGGATCACGTGCGACGCTTCCACGTAGTCCAGGCCAGCGGTGAACACCGGCTCGAGGGGGAACTTTTCCAATGCCGGAAAAGCGCGCTTGGCCAGAGCGTAGAGGTCTCCTGCCGTGGAGCCCGGAGTCACGTCGGGCATCCACTCGTGACACTCCGTCAGCCCACGCAGCGCATCATAAAATTCGACTTTAACTCGCATGGCGAAGGATGGCCTCCTTGTTGAGGACCCCGATAAATGGAAGGTTCCGATAGCGCTCGTTGTAGTCCAGGCCGTAGCCCACGACAAATTCATCCGGGATGTCAAAGCCCACGTAATCCGCATCCACTTCGCGGGCGCGAGAGACATTTTTTCGCAGCAGGACGCAGGATTTCACGCTGGCTGCTCCCGCCTCAGCAAGGATTTTTTCCCGGATCGAGTGAAGAGTGAGACCGCTGTCGAGGATGTCATCCAGGAGGAGGACGTGCCGCCCGCTCACATCGGCGACGCGGGTCTGGCGGAACTCGATCTTTCCGGTGGTCTTCGTGCCGTGGTAGCTCGAAACGCTCCAGCTATCGACCTGCAGCGGAAGCGGGATCCGACGCAGCAGGTCAGCCATAAAAATAAAGCTGCCGTTCAGGATCGCGATCACCGTCAGGTCCTTGTCCCGGTAATCCGTGGTGATCCGGTGCGCCATCTCATCAAGGCGGCTCAGGATCGTTGATTCGTGGTAGAGGACCCGGGCAATGTCGGCGACCATTTGGTAAATCCCTTCCGGCTCGTCAGGTCACTCAGGGCCGGCGAAGCGCTCTTTGAACGTCGTAGGAATTGTCGAGAATGTCGTAGATCCGTTGCGCCGGGATCACCCGGCTGCCGATGTAGTCCAGGTTGCCATCTTTACCGATGATCGCGATCCCGAATCCGCGCTGGATCTGGAGATTGAAGGCAGTTTGCGGGCCGTCAGCTGCGAGGACGAACGGGATATTCGAGCGCACGACACCAGGCGCTTGCGAGAAGGCCGCGACGCAGACCGCCTTGTCGGCGGCGATCCGCTCATACATCGTCTGCAACTGGCCCACCTGCGAGCGGAATGCCCACTGGCGCGGCGAGTCGGCGATCAGAAGGATGACCGGGCGGCCAAGCAAGGCCTTCGAGCTCTTGCGGGCGCCGGTTGAATCCACCCAAAAAAATTCCGGCGCCGGACGGACGACGTCGGCTTTCAGGGCCGGAGCCACAAAGGCGAGGAAAATGGCAAAAAAAACAGTCTTCATATTTTCATGAGTTCCGCCTCTTTCTGGGCGGCGAGTTTGTCGATCTCTGCGACCGACCGGTCGGTGAGCTTTTGGATCTCGGTCTCGGTGTCGCGGAGGGAATCCTCGGTGAGATCGCCCTCTTTCTCCAGTTTTTTGGCGGACTCCATGCCAGCGCGGCGGCAGGCCCGCACGCGGACGCGGGCCTCTTCGGCCAGCGACTTGACCGTCTTGGCCAGATCCCGCCGGCGTTCCTCGGAGAGCTCGGGGATCGGAATGCGGATGATTTTCCCATCGACCACCGGGTTGATCCCGAGGCGGGACTCGTTGATCGCGCGCTCGATGTCGCGGACCGTCGAGGCATCAAACGGCTGGAGGACGAGCAGGCGGGGCTCGGGGGCGGTGATGAGGGCGAGCTGCTTGAGCTTCATCGAGGTGCCGTAGGCCAGCACATCGAGGTTCTCCACCAGCGCCGGCGAGGCCTTGCCGGTGCGAATCGAGTGGAACTCATGTGACATGAACTCCACAGCCTTCTCCATGGACTCCTCACCTTCAAACAGCACTTCTTCAATATTCATAAGAGATCTTCAGGTTTTTCCGAAACCAGCGTTCCCACGTGCTCGCCGACGATCGCGCGGCGGATGTTGTCCGGCTGGTTCATATCAAAAATAATGATCGGCATCCGGTTGTCCATGCAAAGGCTGAATGCGGTCGAGTCCATCACCTGAAGCCGCCGGGCGAGGGCCTCGCTGTAGGTGATGTGAGAGAATTTTTTGGCGTCCGGATTTTTGACCGGATCGGAATCATAGACGCCATCGACCTTGGTGGCCTTGAGGATGACCTCCGCGCCGGTTTCGTTGGCGCGCAGCGCTGCGGTCGTATCGGTGGAGAAGAACGGGTTGCCTGTGCCCGCCACAAAGATCACCACCCGGCCCTGTTCAAGGTGACTGATTGCCCGGCGAAGGATGTAGGGCTCGGCCACATTGTGCATCTCGATGGCCGTCTGGACCCGGACGCTGATCTGCAGCCCCTCGAGGGCGCTCATGAGGGCCAGGCCGTTGATGACCGTAGCCAGCATGCCCATGTAATCGGCCGTGGTGCGGTTCATTCCGCGGTGGCTGGCTGCGAGGCCCCGCCAGATGTTCCCGCCTCCCACCACCACGGCCAGCTCGACGCCCATC
>JBGSJQ010000031.1:0-49672 GCA_041741775.1 Terrimicrobiaceae bacterium
CCTCGATTTCCCCACCCGCGTGGGGATGGCCCGAATTGCGCACTTGTAATGGTGTTTACCTGGAAGATTTCCCCACCCGCGTGGGGATGGCCCGGTGGTCTAACATAGGATTCCGACTTTCTTGGCGATTTCCCCACCCGCGTGGGGATGGCCCGGGAAATCCCAAGATCAGGGGATGCGCCCTTCCGATTTCCCCACCCGCGTGGGGATGGCCCGCCCAACGATTTCCAGCAACCTCACAGTCAACGGATTTCCCCACCCGCGTGGGGATGGCCCGTATAAGTTCCAACTGGGCTATTCTGGGCCGCTGATTTCCCCACCCGCGTGGGGATGGCCCGAATGCCTGCATGAGCTGCTCCGGGGTGGACCCGATTTCCCCACCCGCGTGGGGATGGCCCGCCGCTTGCGGCGATGATGGCGGATGTCATTCCGATTTCCCCACCCGCGTGGGGATGGCCCGTGATGACTTCGTGGAACATTAGATTTCCCCCTGATTTCCCCACCCGCGTGGGGATGGCCCGAGGACTTCCTGTGTGGTGGGCAGCGCGATCTCGATTTCCCCACCCGCGTGGGGATGGCCCGGACAACACAGCGGACCAGAATAGCCCGGTTGGGATTTCCCCACCCGCGTGGGGATGGCCCGAGAATTAATTGCGTTTCCTGCGGGGTCTCAACGATTTCCCCACCCGCGTGGGGATGGCCCGACGTTAAAATGGGCGTTCGGGCAAGTCGAATTGATTTCCCCACCCGCGTGGGGATGGCCCGCACAATCGCAGCTCGTGCCGAGGGTGAACCCCGATTTCCCCACCCGCGTGGGGATGGCCCGGAGGTGAAAAAATAACAGCAGAGATCAACGGGCTGGCCGGTTACTTGAGCGGACGCGGCATCTGGGGAACAATCAAGGGAAACGAACGCCATCTGTCGATAGAATGGAAACGGGTGGGCGAAATCAATTCAGCCCGATTCCAGAGATGGCGGAACTTGGATGACAACATTCCGATGTAACCCATGATCCAGGAACTCATGGATCGCCTGGAAAAGGAGACCGGGAAGCGTGGCCTGGACGCTGGCGCGGGAATTGGGAGGAACCGATGCGCCAGCTCCTATCATGGCTCCGACCCCGGTTCCGCAGACCAGCGCACGCCGTGATGTCAGGGATTCTGAGGCGGTATAACGCGGTGGGGCTCGTAGCCGGTTTCTCGGATCTGGCGGTCGAGGTGCTCGATGCGGTCGTCGAGGGATTCGACGTGCCCGAACATCATGGTGGCACATGAGTTCCCCCTTCTTTTTGATCGGAAAAAGTTGCTTCGACAGCCGAGGTGGCAATGTGTCCCCTGTGCACATCATCACTCCGCACAACCTGGGCTGATTTTGTGGCTATTGGCCGGGCTACTCCTGCATGAGGATTGGGAAGAGGAACCGGCTGCCTGTTCGCTCGCGGATGAATCCGAGCTGGGTGTCCGCAGCTTCGTTGCCGCTCGGAGGCCTGGCATCGAACCTCACTCCGATCAGGCGCTCCGCGCACTCGGCTGGCGAGAGGAATGTTCCCGCAGGAGGGTGCGCGGGGGGGGAGGCAAGTGCCTCAAAGAGGCCCGTGTTGGCCCGGCGGCACATGCGCAGCGATCTTTCAGGAGGCAACGCAAGGATTTCGAGCTGAGCCTCGATCGTGAGACGGCTGAAAGACACCGGCTTGGAAGGAGAGTTCAACAGGAGCGGACGTCCGGCCAATACGCGCACAGCGGCGGGCAGCTGCCGCAGCCATTGCCGATAGAGAACTTTCTGGCGGGCGACCTCACGTCCGACGTCGAAAGCTTCCGGGGGAACCCTCACCTCATGATACAGCCCCGGCAGGCTGATCCCAAACGCCTCGAGGTCTGGCTGAACATTCGGAATCCGCCGGGCCAGCACGCGGCATCCGAGCCCGGCTCCCTCCAGGTAGGGAAATCCAAAGCCTTCCTGCACGGAGGTCATCACAAGGGCATCGGCGGACGCCAGCAGGTCAGGGAGCTGCGGACCATTGGCTTTTTCCAGCAGGCCAAGTCGAACACGCCAGCTGTCCGCCTTAATGGCTGCGGTAAGTTTTTGGGCATATTGGGATTCGGCCGGTGAGCTGGTTCCGCCGGTTGTGACCAACCAGCCATCCGGATTCAGCCAACGCGTCAGCAGGATCGCCTCGGCGAGATTTTTCCGGCGGAGCAACCGGGTTGGGCAGATCCACACCGGGGAGTCGTCGCCGAGCTGATCGGCGAGCCAATCGTGCGCTGCGCGGACGCTCGGGGCCGACGGCCGTGGTGAGGGGTCCATGGGATTGGGTAGCCATGCGGTGGAGGGAAGGTGTTTGGCAAGCAGCCGGGTGTCGGCAGAGTTGATCCCTCCATGCACGACCCGTGCGCCAACCGCGAAGGCCGCTTGGGCGACCCTTGAGAGCGATCGGAACCCGGCCGCTCGCATCTCCGGCCAGCGTGCCCAGCGCTGGTCGCACCAGAAATCGTGGTGATGGCTGAGAAGTCGCCCCCCCGCAGCGGCCGAGTGCGCCGCCACCTCGTCCGCAAGAAGCAGGTTTCGACCGAGGGCCAGATTGTGCGCCCACAGAAGCGCCTGTGGGCCAACTTCGCCCTGGAGAGCCCTGCGGATCTCGCCTCTCACCCGGGAAAAATCCGTGCGGCCCGGAACAAAATAATTCATGGCGGGATGGATGGAAATCCGCAGGCTGCGCACAGACTGGGAGATCGCCTGCGCCCAGCCCGCGTCGGGGGCCTCGCCCGCGAGAAGGGTCACCTTTTCGAAATGCCGTGCCAGCCAAGGCAAGAGCAACTCGATGACCCGCCGGACCCCGCCGGGACGAAAATGATAATGCAGCACAACGAGCTCGCGCGGGGGGTCATTCACCATGGTCCCCGCCAAGCTGGGCAGCGGGATCGAAATTGACGACAGAAATTTTCATCCGTGCGGCGGTTGGCGTGCGTTACATTAGTGGGATGAGTGTCAATCGGCTGGCAGTTTTTGGCGGATCGGGTTTTGTGGGAGGTGCGCTTCGACGGGAGGCGCAGCGCCAGGGCATAGAGCTGGTGTGTTTTTCGCGGAGGGAACGTGAGGGGTTCCGGGTTTTTGGCGGCCCTGGTGATCTGGACGGCTGTCGTGCGGTTGTGAACCTTGCCGGAGAGCCGATTCTCGGACTGTGGACAGCGGGGCGGCGGCGGCGGATTGTGGCAAGCCGGGTCGAGGGGACGCGCCGGATCGTCGAGGCCCTGCGGGGAACGCCGGTCCGAACGCTCATCAATGCCTCCGCGATCGGCTACTACGGAGATACCGGAGAGACAGAGGTCAACGAAGCCTCTCCGGCAGGCGACGGATTTCTGGCCGAGACCTGCAAGGCCTGGGAAGCGGCCGCAGAGGAAGCTGTGGACGTGCGGGTCGTGCGGCTCCGGATCGGATTCGTGATTGGGGACGGGGGGGCCATGCACCTGATCAAGCCGGTATTCCAAGCCGGGCTCGGAGGCAACCTCGGCTCCGGAAAGCAGTGGATGAGCTGCATCCACGTCGAGGATGTGGCGGGCCTGATCCTGTGGGCGCTGGAAAAGGGGGCCGTTTCCGGCGCAGTCAATGCCGTGATGCCAACACCTGTGCGGAATGCGGAATTTACAAAAGCCATCGCTGCCGCCGTGCGGAGACCGGCAATTTTCCCGGCCCCGGCCTTTGCCCTGAGGCTGCTCCTCGGTGAGCTTTCCCGGGTGATGCTCGACAGCGCACGGGTGCGCCCCGACGTCGCCACCAAGCTCGGCTACACCTTCCGGTTCCCAACGGTTGCCTCCGCCCTTCAATCACCCCAAAAACCGCTCTAACCCCGACCGCTGCGGGGAAGGCCATGAACTTTGCGACGCCATGGTCGGCACCTACGGAGAGTGAAAAAATGCGTCAAGACGCGAGACGGACACCTTGACGACACGTCGCGGCCAAATTTCTCTGCGACAGCTGACAAAGAGGTGCTAACTTTGAGTCATGGATTGCATTGTTCCAGTCGAGGTGGAGTGCCCGCATTGCTGGAAGAAGTTCACTGTGGAGGTGGACACCACGCAGGGCGATTTCGAAACGGTTGAGGATTGCAGCGTGTGCTGTGCCCCGGTGACTCTCAGGATCGGTTGCCATTCGGGGCAGGTGACGACGGTTGATGCCTCTCCATGAACTTCCAACAGGCTCACTGCATTCGGCTCAGCTCCGGGAAGCAGCCGGAAACTTTGTGCCAACATTTTTGCCCGCCAGTGCGGCGGCAATCTGCCCGGGCTTGCGTCCGTCAATAATCGCGCAGGAGATTCCTTCGCCCATCGCGAGTTTTACGGCCTCGAGTTTGGTCTTCATGCCGCCGACAGACTCCTCGCCTTTGTCCGGCCGGACGAGTCCGGCGACGGCTTCAACATCCCGCACCTCGGGAACACGCCGGCCCTCCGGATCCTGTAGCCCGTCCACGCTGGTCAAAATGATGAGGCGGTCGGCGTTGAGAAGCACGGCGACTTCGGCGGAGAGGCGGTCATTGTCCCCGAAGCGCACCTCCTCGACGGCGACGGAGTCATTTTCGTTGATGATGGGGATGACGGTGCGCGCCTCGAGGAGACGGTCCAGGGTATTGCGGGCGTTGGCGCGGTGGAGGAGGCTGTCGATGTCTCCATGGGTGAGGAGGAGCTGCGCGACATGGAGGTCGTGTGCGCGAAATGAAGAGGAGTAGAGGCGCATGAGCTCGGGCTGCCCCGCTGCTGCGCAGGCTTGCTTGCCGGGGAGATCCGACGGACGGCGGCCCAGCCCGAGGAGTCGCACGCCGGCCGCGATGGCGGCGCTGCTGACGAGCGTGCAGGAGATCCCTTTCTTGTGGAGGGAGGCGACCTCCTGCGCGATCCGGCGGAACTGCGCTGTGTCCAGGGCGCGACCTCCCGCGCGGGAGAGGACGCCGGTGCCAAGCTTGATGACGAGACGTTTCATTTATTTACGGGCGATCATTTCCAGGAAACCGCTCTCCAGAGCAAGCCCTTCCTGAACTCCGTGCGCCAGACGGTCGCGGGTCCGGTCCAGCGCGGCCAGGCGCCTGAGGAGCACGGCGGGGGAATTGGCCTCCGCAATATCGCGGGCGGCACTCGAACAAGTTTCGTGGGGAAGGTGGTGGTGCCGCAGAGCGGCCGCGAGCAATTCTCCGGCCTGCTGCAGAAAAACTTCGCGCTCGCGAATGACCGCCGATTCGGCCTGGGACTTGATCTGGTCTTCTCGGGCTTCCTCCCATTTCGCTCCGGCCGATTCTTTGTAATGCTTGAGCTGGGCCTTGAGCTGCGCCCCCAGCTCATCGGTGACATTTTCCCGCACGGAGGCAATGGCTTTCTGCACCGTGCGTGTGAAGCGGATTGCCGAGGCGATGTCGGGTCCGCCCGGCCTGACCAGCGCGGCGGCGAGGGCCTCGGCAATCGGACCTCCTCCGCTTGATTCTCCCGCCCCGGCTTCTGCCCGCAGAGGGACCGCGATGCAGCGCGAAATGATCGTCTCGAGCACGGCATCCGGCAGGGAGGTTTGGAGGAAAATATGGCACCCCGGCGGGGGCTCCTCGAGCGTTTTGAGGAAGGCGTTGGCGGCCTGGGGCTGGAGGCGGTCGGCATCCCGGATCACGGCCACCTTGGTGCGCCCGCGCATGGGTTTCATTTGCAGGGCCTGCTCCATGGTCCGCATCTGGTCGATCACGATCCGACGGGACTTCGATTCCGGCGCGACGCTGTGAAAGTCGGGGTGCGCGGCGGCGGAGTCGGTTTCCAAAACAAGCGCGGCCAAGCGCATCGTCAGCCAGTCTTTTCCGACACCCGTCGGGCCGTCCACCAGGTAGGCATGGGCGAGTCGCCCGGCTTTCCAAGCCGCCTTCAAGCGCTCAAGTGCATCTTCTTTCAACAGGGCCATTGCGCCGCAGATCCTGCTCCGAGCGTCCCGCGAAGTCGATGGGATTTTCCTTCCCACCCAACGCAATATCGCCCCACGCTTGTCAGGAGAGGATCCCGGACCCGGTCAAGGTCCTCTGGACGACGGCGGCAATTTCCGAGGCAGGCTGCGAGGCATCGAGCACGTGAATGCGCCGCGGTTCGCGCTCGGCAAGTGCCAGATAGCCGCTGCGGACCGCATCAAAAAAATCCTCCGACTCGCGCTCGATGCGATCAGCCTTCTGCCGTCTGGCATCCATCCGGGCCAGGGCAGAGCTGCGGTCGAGGTCGAGCAGGAATGTGATGGCCGGACGGCAGGGGCCCACGGCAAACCCATTGATGCGGGCGGTCACTTCGGGAGGAATCCGGCGGGCGACTCCTTGGTAAACCGTCGTCGAGTCCATGAAGCGGTCGGAGATCACGGTGCGTCCTTCTCGTAGCGCAGGCTCGATGACCATCCGAACCAACTGGGCCCGGCTGGCCGCAAAAAGCAGGAGCTCGGCCTCGGGCGTGAGCGACTCCCCCTCGGGGGCGTGCTGGAGAAGGTTGCGGATCACCTCGCCGGGGGGCGTTCCGCCGGGTTCCCGCAGCAGGAGAGGAGCCTCTCCCCGGGCTCTGAGAAATTCTGCCAGATGCCGGATCTGCGTCGATTTTCCGCAGCCTTCCGAACCTTCGAATGTGATAAACGCCCCTCGCTTTTCTCCGGAGATCTCCATGCCGGAAGTCTTCCGCATTCCTGCGGCAGATTCCATGCAAAACCCCGGAATTTTGTTGGGCGGCCCTCCCCACCCCGGCTAAAGTAGGACCTGAATATGAACCACTGGCTCGTCAAACAGGAACCCTCGGCCTACTCGTGGGAGACCTTTGTGAAGGATGGAAAAACCGCCTGGACCGGCGTCAGAAATTTTCAGGCGCGCAACCATCTGCGGGCGATGAAGGCCGGCGATCGCGTGCTTTTTTACCACAGCGTCACCGGTAAAGCCGTCGTTGGAATTGCCGAGGTCGTGAAGCCCGCCTACCCGGATCCGACCGCTACGGAAGGCGACTGGTCCTGCGTGGACCTGCGCCCGGTCCGGGCGATCCGACGTCCAGTCTCCCTCGAAGAAATCAAATCCGCCCCAAGCCTCGCCAATATCGCTCTCCTCAAGCAATCCCGCCTGAGCGTCCTGCCCCTCACCAAGGGCGAATTTACGGACATTCTCGCCCTCGCGTAGCTCGGGGGATTTGCCCGGATCGGATGTTTGGGCAGGACGACAGGAGCCGGAGGCATCCCTGCGGGCTCACTGAGGGTGAGCCCCTTCGGCTGTTGCGAGGGCGGCGGCGGGGTCGCCATTGAGGTCGGCGTGAAGGAACGCGGCATTTTCCGGGAGAACGATGTGGAGGTCGTCGGTCGAATGGAGCGCGACGCGGAGGGATTTGGCGCGGACCTCGAGGACATGCCCGCCGTGGCGGCGGTCGGCGCTGAGGAGGTGGAGGTGATAGCCTGGCACATTGATCGTTCGCGCGTAGGCGGGCGTGAAGAAGCCGACGAGGGTTCCCTCGAGTGATTCGAACTTGAACTCGGCCTGGTGGGAAGTGGCTTCGACCAGGCTCGTCCCGGCTTCCGCCTTGCAGGCCACGCGGACATGGATGAAATCGAACACGCCGTCCACGCGGATGGCGGCAAGGAGATTTTCGGAGGGACGCAACGCGGTGAGGCGTGAGCAGAGGTCAGCCCAGCTTTGAATATCGGTGAGCGTCTCATTGAGATCGGCACGAAATCTTGTGGCCACCCAAAACGGTGCTGGCGTGGAGTCGGGCACCTCGGAGAGGGTTCCATCCGACCCGGCGCGGTAACTCACGCCGTCGAGCAGGATTCCCTCGCCGTCGAGCTCCACAAATGTTCCCAGCCCGAAATCCCCATGGCGCCGCACATCGCCAATCGTGGTGGCGGCCTGGTAAACGCCCTGAACAAGCGCACCGGAGGTCGAGACTTGGAAGATCGAGTGCTGCGCGACATCGAGCGCCTCGGCGAGGCAGGCGGAGACGACTTGGTCGAGCGATTCCCCGGTGCGTTCCATGCGTTGGCGGAGGGCATCGCGGACACCGCTTGGCACGGTGCAGGACAGCGGAACCGTGTTTGGCGAGCCAGGCTGAAGCATGGTCAGTTCAGGGCGCTCCCGTGAACCTGCTCCATGAGTTCAAGGTTGTGGGAATAGTCCACGGGAATGGAAATGAAGAACGGCACCGGGGACGCGAGTCCTTCCTGGAGCGCCGGGGCAATCTGCGAGGCGTCGGTGATGTTGATGCCGCGCGCACCGAAGGCCTCGGCGAATTTGGCGATGTCCACATGGCCGAGTTTCACTCCCGCCGTCTGGCCGTAGTGGGCCTGTTCCTGGAAGGCCACCATGTCGTAGGATCCGCTGTCCCACACGAGGTGCACAAACCTCGCCCCGAGTCGCACGGCGGTTTCGAGCTCTGTGGAACTGAACATAAAACCGCCGTCGCCGGAGACGGAAATGACTGGGCGGCCGGGTCGGGCAAGGTTCGTCGCGATGGCCCACGGCAGTGCGACGCCGAGGGTTTGCTGCCCGTTGCTCACGAGAACCTGACGCGGATAGGCAGCGGAAAAATAGAGGTTCATCCAGATGTAGTTTGAGCCCACATCGAGGGCGACCGTGGTCTCGGGCGTCGCCACCTTGGTCAATTCATGGACGATACGAAGCGGGTGGACGGGGCAGCCGCCATGCGCCGCACCGCCGGCGACGATGCTGTCGATCTCCGCGCGGCCCTTTCCGGCAAGAGCGAGGTGGGAGGGGTCGATCGAAGGTTTGAGAAGCCCACGGAGCAAATCCAGACTTGTGCCGATGTCTCCCACGATTTCGGCGGATGGCAGAAAATCCCGGTCCTGCCGGGCGGGAATCGCATCGATGGCCAAGATCGGGCGGCTCAGGCCGGCATTCCAGATGCCGGGATCGTATTCCAAATGCTCGAAGCCGATCGCGACCACGCAATCGCTCTCCGCGAGCAGGGTGTCGCTGGGCTGGTTTTTGAAAAGCCCGACGCGGCCCGCAAAAAGGGAACCGCAGGCTTCGCCCACCCATGCCCCAGGGCCTTGGAAGGTGGAAACATAGGGGATCCCGCTGGAGGCAACGAATTCCACCATGGACTTGGCGATGCGTGGATCGCTCGCCTGCATGCCGAGCAGGAGCGCGGGCTTGTGGCTGGCATTGAGGATTTCGGCGGTGCGCTGGATTTCCGAGGATGCGCCGGGGCCCGCCGTAATGGATCGACCGAAATGCTGGTCGGGGTCGCCTTCGTAGGAGGCCAGCCCCACGTCGCGCGGAAGCGAGAGAAAGGCCGCACCCGGACGGCCCGACTCGGCAGCGCGGAGAGCCTCACCGAGGAGTTCGCCGAGTTGCTCGGGCGTGGTGATCTCGGAGGAGTATTTGGTGACGGAACGGAGCAACGTGACGGAATCGAGCGACTGGTGGGTGGATTTGACACGCTGGGCGAGAGGAACCTCGCCGCCGATCGCCAGAACCGGATCGCCTTCCGCCGTGGCGGTGGCCAAGCCGGTGACGAGATTTCCCACGCCGGGACCCGAGGTGGCCAGAACCACTCCCGTGCGACCGGTCATGCGTCCCATCGCCGCCGCCATGAAGGCCGCGTTCTGCTCGTGGCGGCAGAGGACAAGCTGGATTTTTTTCGAGGCGGCCACGGCTTCGAAAACACTATCGATCTTGGCCCCCGGAATGCCGAAGACATGGGTAATCCCCAGGTTTTCAAGCATGCGAACGAGGACTTGGGCGCAGGAGGGATGGGAGCTCATCGAAGTAACAGTTATTTGATGTGACGCTTTCGGCCTTCCGGGATGGTGGCCGGTAGATTGAGGGGAAAATCAGGCGAATTGATGGACAAATACTTACAGATCGGGGTCGGAGGGTCAAGCACTCGCCTTTTCGTCCCAGGGGTAATCCTCCCTCATCTGCCTTGGCGCGCACCCCGAAAACTTAACTTCTATTTCCTTCCGATCACATTCGATTTGAATTCGCCATGCAGAATCGCTACTGGCTTGGCGAATGACATTCTCGCCAAAGCCATGAGCCTATTAGCGACCGAAACCAATTTGCCTCCCGTCGGAGAGACAAAATTCATTACCACCAGTGACGGCCGCAAGCTCGCCTACATCGAGTTTGGTGATCCCGGAGCCCCACTCGTGATCCACAACCATGGCGGCCCCAGTTGTCGGCTTGAGGGCCAACTCCTGGCAAACGGAGCGACGAAGAACGGCTTGCGCCTTGTCAGTGTTGATCGGCCCGGCATCGGCCGGTCGAGTCCGCAAAAAGGGCGCAGCTACAGAGGCTGGTGCGACGATTTGACCACGATCGCCGATGCGTTGGGCTACCAGGAATTTGGGGTGAGCGGCTGGTCCGAAGGTGGCCCATGGCCGATCGCAGCAGCCTTCTATATCGACCAATCACGACTGCGTCACGTCACCAGCATCGCAGGCGGCAACTTCGGAACCTTTGGCGACAACTGGGCCGCGCAATACCAGGACAAGGCGGACGCCCTTGGTGGCAAGCTCGCGATGCATTCCAAACTCGCATTCCACCTCATGTATGAGATGCTGGCGCTGGATGCCGTGCATTTTCACAAGTCCTACCTGAAGACGTGCTACAATGCCGTCAACGATTACGACCAGCAACTGTTGAGCGATCCAGCCATCGCAGAAGCCTGGGGGGCAATGTCGGCGGAGTGTTTCGCCCAGGGCGCCATTGGACTCGTTGAGGACGCTGAGATCCTCTACCGGCGGTGGGCCTTCGACGTTACCAAGATCCAGCGCCCTGTCCACATGTGGCAGGGAACAGACGACAACCTGATCCCATACGCTCTCAATAAACAGATTTCAGACCGGATGCCCGGGTCGGTCTGGCATGAAATGGAAGGAGCAGGACACCTCATTGCGATCGGCGAAGCCGCCAACATTTTTGCGATTTCGGCCGGAGAACTCAACGCGCAACCCTGAAATTCGGGATGATCACTGAGAGTTGATAGGCTCTGAATCGGCAATTTTTTTACAGAGGGACTACTGCCCGCATTGACAAGCCGTGCGGTTGATAAAAATTGACGGTGCGCTACAAAAACGACTGTGTCATCGGCGATGTGCTTTTCCTCGCTCGGCTTGTCCGAATCTCTATTGCGTGCTGTGGCCGCTCGTGCCTACGCGGAGCCAACGCGCGTGCAGGCGGCGGTGATTCCAGCGATTTTACAGGGAAGGGATGTTTGGGCCCGGGCGGCGACGGGGTCGGGAAAGACGGCGGCGTATGGGTGGCCGATTTTGCAGGGGCTGGAGGAGGAAGAAAAGCCACGTGGGAGGTTTGTGAGAGCGTTGGTTCTTGTGCCGACCCGGGAGCTCGCGATTCAGGTGGGTGACGCTGTTCGGGAGGACGCGCGGCATTTGCGCCGTTCGCTGAGAACGATGGCGGTTTATGGCGGGGTGTCGATCAATCCGCAGATGATGGCCCTCGGTGGTGGCGTGGATGTTCCTTGCGATGGGAGGAAATTCCCAGCAATGGAGCGCTCAGCTCAGAGCCCTTCCGCGTCGATGCGGTCAATGCAGGCCTCGCGAAGTGCGGATTGCAGGTCGGCAAGCTTAACGGGCTTTGACAAGAATCCACCCATGCCAGCTTCTGAGCACCGCTTTCGATTCTCGGGCGATGTGGCCGCCGTGAGGGCGATCACGGGAATTTGTGATGCCACACGCTGCTGTGCGGTTGCCTCCGGAGAGGAGCCCCAAGCGCGGATCGCTTGCGTCGTGGTCCAGCCATCCATCTGCAGCATCTCACAATCCATTAAGATCACATCGGGCAGTTCCTTTCTCTGCAGCAGATCCAGCACTTCAAGCCCATCCGTCGCGATTTCAACCTGGCAGTCGAGCCGTTCGAGCTGGAGCCCCAGGATTCGGCAATTTGTCCCGTTATCATCGGCCACGAGAACCTTCAGACCGAGCTGATCATAACTTGTGGCCGCCTGATCCGGCCGCGGTGGGCCCTTGGATTCGCTCAAAGGCAGTGAGAAACTAAAGGTGGAGCCTTTGTTGACGGAGCTGTGCACGGTGAGGTTGCCTCCCATGAGGTCAACCAAATGCAGGCAAATCGCAAGCCCGAGCCCGGTCCCGCCGTAGTGACGGGACGTTGAAGGCGCCGCCTGCGCGAATCGGGCAAACACCTTGCTCTGAGCGACATCATCCATGCCAATTCCCGTGTCGATCACTTCAAAGTGAATCCTGACTTGGTCGTTGGCTGCGGGTGGTGTCGGGTGGACGCTTAACCGGATATTTCCTCCTGCCGGAGTAAACTTGATCGCATTTGAGAGCAGGTTGAGGAGGACTTGGCGCAGCCGGAATCCATCACCCAGATAAAATTCGCCCAGGTCCGGGCTCACCACGCAATCCAGATCCACCTTGGCCCCGGTCGCTTTTGATTGCATCAGTCTTGCGCATTCTGAAATCAGCGTTCGCAGCGCGAAAGGCTCCTTCTCGATCTCGACCTGCCCCGATTCGATCTTCGACAAATCGAGGATGTCACCGATTTGATTCATGAGCAGTTCACCTGCGTCGGCAATGATCCGGACATGTTCCCCGATATCCGATGGAAGATTTTTATTGGCCAGCAGGAGCTCCGACGAGGCGATCACGGCGTGCAAGGGCGTCCGGATTTCATGGCTCATATTCGTGAGAAATTCGCCCTTGGCACGCGAAGCCTCATTGGCCCGGGCCGTCGCCGCTTCCAGGGCCACCGTGCGCTCTGATACCACATTTTCCAGGTTTTCATTCATCTGGCGACTTTTAGCGAGCGCCTCTTCTC
The DNA here is from genome assembly GCA_041741775.1 of Terrimicrobiaceae bacterium. Classification (GTDB taxonomy): domain Bacteria; phylum Verrucomicrobiota; class Verrucomicrobiia; order Chthoniobacterales; family Terrimicrobiaceae; genus QYQL01. The sequence goes on from JBGSJQ010000031.1 coordinate 12,791, forward strand.
CGCGGATTTGGGCGGCTTCAATCAATTTAGAAAACGTGATTCCAAGGCAAAAAATAAACCCGGCCGCGATAATTCCATCCCTGAGCAGCGTGTTCCCAGCGAAACTCATGGAGCCGGAAACAAGTTCGGCAGGCATTGCTCTCAGGTGAAATGCGATTTGAACCCCCACAGTCACAAGCAACATCAAAAATGCAACGGGCCTGGACGCAAAGACCAGCGCGATCAGAAGGAAGACGACGTTAAAAACGAAAAGCGTGATCGCCGCCGCAAGGGGTTGATGAAATTGACTGATAAATAGCAATGTCGCATTCACAGGGATCACCGCGCTTCCGACCAAAATAGCTCCAGTGATTGCCAAACGACCCGTCAGCAGACAGCGCAATGTGGAAATTGCCGCTATCAAAAATACCGCGTTGAACCAGAGCCGTGTTGGGATGGCCGGTGGCTGCACCAGCGCAAGCTTCACAAGGTTTAAGGGCACGAAGGCGACGATCAACCAACAAAACACCCACAACAATCGCGCCTTCATCAGCGCGAAATACGATGCCTCTCGGTAGATCAAATCAATGCGGCGGAACATCTATTTTCGTCCGGGCATCATTGTGAATGAAAGCGCCCGTTAAGATTCGACGCCCGTCCCAGAGCAACCAACGTTTCGAGGATTTCTGTGATGCCTTGCTCGTCGGCGCGGGCGAAGGCGCGGGCATGCTGACATCGTTCGATGAATCCTTGAAGGACGGAGGGCATGCGCTTTACCTATCGCAACATGCTGTCCCTCTCAATTTAAAACCCCGGCCGCCGGTGGGTTTTCCGAGAAAGAATTGTGGTTGCGATTTATCTGTCGAAACACGCTGCTTCTCTCAATGCAAAAGCCGTGCAAAAGCCGGGCCGGGGGGGGGCGGGATCGGGAAAAAATCGAATTCGCCAAAAGCTCAAGGCCGTTGTAAGTTGGAGCCATGAGCAAGTTTTTCCTGTTCGCATTACTCCTCCTCCCCATTTCCACGGCTTTTGCCGGCCCGCGCGCTGGAGGCTTCAGTGGTTCCCGCGAGGGACGCAATGGTGGTTCCATTGAGGCGGAAGGGGCCCGCTTCGGTCGCTTCGGCGCTGGCAGCGTCGAGGCCACCGGCCCCAATGGCGGCTCCTACGATGCCTCGGGTGTCCGGGCCGGTCGCTTCGGAACAGGCTCGGTTGATGCCACGGGACCGAACGGCGGCTCCTACGATGCTTCTGCAACCCGGGCCGGTCGCTTCGGCACGGCTACAGTAAATGGAACCGGACCGAATGGTGGCACCGTGAACCGCACGGTCACAGGCTGGTCCGGCTACCGCAGCGGGTATGTCTACCGCAACGGAGCCTATGCGCCGGCAAATGTTGTCGTCAATGCCGCCTACGTTGCCCCACTCGGTGTCTACGCCGGCTGGAGCGTTCTGGCCCGCCCGTATTACGTTACCTGCCCCGTTTACGCCACCTACCCCGTTGAGGTTTCCGTTCAGGTCGAACTCGAGCGCAAAGGCTACTACGGTGGATCCATCGACGGAGTCATCGGGCCGGGAACGCAGCAGGCGATTGCGAAATATCAATCCGACAATGGCTTGCCCCCGACGGGAAAAATCAATGAAGCCCTCTTGAAATCGCTGGGCATCATGTAGGGATCGCTTCAGATCACACCCAGCCGAGTCCGAAGAACGAGACCGTGATCCCGCCCCGGGCCGGCTTGAGCTCGGTGGATTGGATGTCAGGCTCAGAAAGACTGGCGACCATGGCGGCGGATTCTGCGGCAAATTCCTCTTCCAACTGACCCCGCGCTGCAACGAGCGTCGCGGCGGATTCCTGCGCCGCCGAAACATCCGAGCCCTCGCGCATGGCGCGGCTGACCCCGCGAGCCGCAGTGCCGGCTTTGCTGATCGTGGAAGCGCTGAACGCTTTCCGACCGAAAAGTGCGCCGAGGATCGTCGAACCAACCGAGATCGCCGTCTGCACCGTGGCGTGCTGCGCCTGCTCCTTTTGTTTTTGAACCGCCGCCTCGGCCCTCGCGACCCGCGTCTCCAGCGCGGCCAGCTTGGGGGCAAATTTCTTCCGCAGCGCCTCAACCTTTGCGTCCCGCAACTCGCGCTGGGCGAGCGATGCCCTGGCGCGGAAATCGGCTTCCGCCTCGCCGGGCTCCGAAGTCAGGCCCAGAGCCGGACACTTCAAAAGGGCCAGACGCTCGTGGTCCGCAACCCACCGGCTGAAGGCCTTCTCCCAAACCGCGTAATTTTTCGCGCTCGCCGCGACGGATGGCAATTCGGCAAACGTGGCATCGGCGGGCGGGGTTGACACAAATTCCTTGGGAGAAGCATCGAGGGGTTCGGTCCACTCGGCTTCGGCGAGTCCCGAGGGGAGTGAGGCGGCAAGCAGCACGTCGCGCGTTTCCTCAATGCCGGATTTCGCGTCGGAAAATCGCACGCTCGCCGAGCCCACCAAGCGGGGCTGAAGCGTGCCATCCGAGGGCAGGAAGAATTGGCGAATTCCGGGAGGCAGGGACGGAAGCTGGCCGCCGGATGGCCCGCTGGCTGCCGTCGGCACCTGCACCGTTGGTGCGATCGAGGGCTTCTTGCCGGCCATGAGGGTTTTGATTTGGTCGCGCGTGAGCGGTCCCCGCAGGTAGCTCATGACCCAGCGGGATTCGAAGACCACCGGGGCCTCCTCATGGACGTTGTTCAGCAGGAACTTCCGGCTTCCAAGGCCGGCAAGGAGGGCTTCCAGTTCGGATTTCGAAAGCTTCGAAGACGACCCAAGCAAGCCTTCGATCACGCGCGCCTTGTCGCGTTCGGTCTGGAGGCGGCCAATGAACCACGTGCCGGTGTTGGCGAGTGCCTTGTAGTCGAGGTCCACGGGATTCTGCGTGGCAAGCACGACCCCGACGCCGAAGGCCCGGGCCTGCTTCAGAAGTGTAAGCATTGGCAGCTTGGATGGCGGATTGGCCACCGGCGGCAGGTAGCCAAAAATCTCATCCATATACACGATCGCCCGGAGGCTCGTCGTCCCGCTCTGCTGCCGCATCCAAGAGACCACCTCGTTGAGCAACAACGAGACAAAGAACATCCGCTGGGCATCGTCAAGGTGCGCGATGGAGAAGATCGCATGCCTGGGACGTCCGTCATCCGTCCGCAGGAGTCTGGCAATGTCGAGCGCTTCACCCGAATTCCATGCCGCAAAGCCCGGCGAGGCCAGCAGCGTGTTGAGCGCGAGGACCATTTCGAAGCGATCCTTGGCCGGGAAAAAGGCCTCGAGGTCGAGGACGCCCACTCTTTCAAAGGGGGGTTGCTGGATTTTTGTGATGATCCCGCCGAGGTCGAGGTCATTGCCCGCCTTCCACTCCGTCGTGAAAATGGCTGAGAGGAAAGCCCCCTCGCGGCTCTTGGACGGGTCGGCCGACATTCCCATCAGCCCAAGCAGTCCCGCGACGGCGGTCTGAACTCGTTCCCCGAGCGCCTCGGCATCGGAGCAATCCTCCGGTGCGCGAAACGCATTCACCAGGTTCACCGGAATCCCCGCCGAGCTCCCCGGCGTATAAATCGAAAACTCGGCTTTCTGCCGGAGGGATCGGATGCGCTCCCCACTCTGCCCCCAGGACGCCAACCCGGCCGTCCACGTTTCCGCCTGCTTGGCGGCCCAGGCCTCCGGCTCCATGCCCTTGCGCCGCGCATCCTCCTCGATAATCCAAGGACGGAAATCCTCCCCGCGCAATTCCGGAAATGTCAGCAGAAGGTTCCCGAGATCCCCCTTTGGATCGATGATGATCGCCGGGACGCCATCCATGGCGGCCTCTTCCAGCAACGCCAGGCAGAGCCCGGTCTTCCCGCTTCCCGTCATCCCCACGCAGACCGCATGCGTCACCAAATCCCGCGAGTCGTAAAGAAGTGGAGCCCCGGCCGGATCGTCCACCGGCCTTCCAAGGTAAAACGCGCCGAGCTTTTCGTAGTCCGAGGGTAAGAGTGCCATGCGGCGATGGATGGCAAATTTTCGTGCCGGGGGCGAGCCGAATGTGCTTGAACTTCCCGCTCCAGCACGAATCTTATCCTCCATGTTTCGTGCGCTCCTCATCGTGTTCCTGGCGGGAACCCTCTCCGCCATGGCAGCCGTCCAAAAAGAATACATCCTTCTGAGCGGGGGCCCCTCGCTCGTCGAATGGGAAAAATACAAGGCCGAGCCGCACGACCGCTGGTGGGGGAATTTCATCCGCGCGGCCCGCGTGCGCATCGAAGAAATCCGCAAGCAGCAGGGCCCCGATGCCCAGATCACCTGGCTCGTTTACAAGCAGGCCTATGCCCGCCGCGGTGCCCGCCAGGACAACGCCGACCTCATCGGCAACATTCTCTCGGTCCGCGATAAATACCATGTCAACCTCGTCTGGATCGACAGCGGGACGGATGTCATAAACTATCTCAACGCCGGACGCCCGCGCAACCAGGTTAAGATTGCCAACTTCGAATTCTATGGCCACTCGAACCGCGCCTGCTGGATGTTTGACTACAGCAACGAAGTGGACAGCGGATCAAAGAGCTGGCTCCACGAAAACGAGCTGTCCAAGCTCCACCGCGGGCTGTTCACCAAGGATGCGTTTATCAAAAGCTGGGGATGCCACACCGGCGAAAGCATGAGCAAGGCCTTCCGCAAAGCCACCGGAAAACGCATGATCGGGGCCATCGGAAAAACCAACTACGCCGACGGGCACCTCCGCGGCTGGACCCCGGCCCTCAGCGAGGGCGGCCGCTGGGGCGGATAGGCTCTAGTGTTGGGCGGCCTACACTAGTTCGCGGCGGGCGTCTCAAACCGACCCTCGGCATCCACCTTCGCAACGGCGGCGGCCTCAGCCTCGTTCGCAAGGTCTCTGAGCCGGGCAACCTGTTCGGGCGTGAGGGGGCTCCCGTTGGCTTCCGCCGCCACCGCGCGGATCGCTTTCAGGTGGGCCGTCAGCGACGAAACCATCTCGGTTTTTTTCAGGCGCGGATGCAGCGTATCGAGACGGTCCAGAAAATAGTCCATGGTATCGATATTGCCAAGGATCTCAGCCTTGGCGGGCGAGTAGGCGGCAGCCGTGCTGCTGGCACCAAGCTGGAATCCCCGAAGCCAGCCCCCCAAGCTGATCAGATGGGCCATCTCCTCGTCGCGAAGGTCCAGCATCGAGGTCTCGACATCCTCCTGGGTGCGGACGAGCTCCTCGCGCATGCCGACCCAATCGCCCTTGTCGCTGAGCTCAAAGAGGCTCTTGCTGCGCTTCGTCAGACGTTCGCCCACGCCAAGCGCCCGGGCCTGCCGGATCAGTGCCTTGCCGACATTCTGAATCTCCTGCGGACGCTCGGCAAGCGTGAGCAGAAACCCGTCGGCCACAAGCGATCCAAAGTGCATGGCGGTCTGTAGCCGGTTGCTGAAGGTGGCCTCCAGGTTCGAGGCCTCAATCAGTGAGACGGGATACGGGCGGAAGACTTCGAGTTGCTTGAGGACCTCCTGAATCGAAGGTGTGGTGATCGGATTGACCCCGAGCTCCTCGCGCATGTGCTCGTTGGAGCTTCTCTCGAGCTGCTCCTCGATGCCGTTCTGTGCCCGCAGCACCGTCACGCCCGAGAGCAGGACGCAGGCAAAAACCTTCAGAACCCGACTCATACCAAAATGCTACCCTCCAGCAAGCCGTCTGTCCACATCTTGCTGGCTGGATTCGCACAAAGGGGCCCATGACGCCAAAGCTCCAAGGATCAAGCGGCTCTCTGGTCTCTGGCGAGCCAGAGGTCGTGAAAACGCACCCGACGTCCCTGCGGCGAAAGGCTTGCGAAATCCGGCCGGTCGCGTAGAGTCGCTCGAATGCCCCGAAGACCTGTCGTAAAAATTGGCCGCCACCGCCTGGGCGGGCGCGACCTGCTGTTTTTTCTCGGGCCCTGCGTGATCGAGTCCCCGGCGTTTGTGCGGAGGATGGCGAAAAAGCTCCACGCTATCTGCGAGGGAGAGGGGGTTGGGCTGGTCTTCAAGGCGTCCTACGACAAAGCCAACCGGACCTCGCTCAAGTCGTTCCGTGGATTCGGGGTTCGGGAGGGTTGCCGACTGCTCGGCGAAATTGGCGGCGAGCTCGGGATTCCCGTGACCACGGATGTTCATTCGCCAGAAGAGGCGGAGATCGCGGCGCAATTTGTGGACGTGCTGCAAATTCCGGCCTTCCTGTGCCGCCAGACCGACCTGATCGTTGCGGCCGGCTCAACCGGCCGGGTCGTCAATGTGAAAAAAGGCCAGTTCCTTGCGCCGTGGGACATGAAAAACGTGGCGACCAAGCTGGAGGCCGCCGGGTGCGCAGAATTCTTTTTTACCGAGCGGGGAACGACCTTCGGCTACAACAACCTGGTGGCGGACATGCGCTCGATCCGTTGGATGCAGGACCTCGGCCGGCAGGTGGTCTTCGATGCGACGCATTCTGTGCAGCGTCCCGGCGGGGCCGGTGAGACGACTGGCGGCGACGGGGAACTGGCTCCGGTGCTGGCGCGGTCCGCCGTGGCCGCGGGCTGCGATGGGGTTTTCATCGAAACCCACGAGAACCCCGCAAAAGCCCTCTCCGACGGGCCGAATCAAATCCCACTTCGCAACCTCGCCAGGCTGCTTGGCCAACTGAAAACCATCCGAGATGCGATCCTTTAGGTTGCTTTTACCCATCATGTTACTGTTGGCTTCTGCTGCGTTTGGCGCCGACCCGTCCCCGACGGCATCGCCCGCGCCGGACGCGGCCCAGACGGCCGGTTTTGACCTGCCGGTCCCGATGGGGATCCCGGTCAAGGGGATCAAGATTCCCCATCGCAACGAAGAGGGGAAACTCGTCATGACGATCGAGGCGGAGGTGGCCAAGAAGATCGACGAGACCCATGTCGAGATGGAAAATATGAAGATCGAGTCCATTGACGACGACGGAAAGACGATCAATATCGTCCTGCCTCATTCGGTCTTCGATCTGGACACCCGCATTCTTACCGGAGAGTCAAACGCCTTGATCCAGCGCGACGATTTTGAAATCACCGGAGACGCCGTCGAATTCAACACGAAGACCCGCCAGGCCACCCTGCGCGGAAAAGTCCGCATGATTATCCAGTCTGCCAATATCGAACAATGACAACACGCACCGCATTCCTCCTTCTGCTTTTTGCCATCGCTCCGGCGATGGCCCAGACCGGCCCCTCGATGGACCAGGGCGAGAAACCCGAAAAAGCCGCGCCGATGAATGCCTTCGCCGGGCTGGGCAAAGACCGCCCGACCGATGCCAAAACCGAAATCACGGCCAACAAGGAGGCGACGTTCGACAATGCCGCCAGCGTGGCGGAATTCGTCGGCCGGGTGATCGTCCGGGACCCGCAATTCACGTTGAGCTGCGACCGGTTGAAGGTCACGCTGAGCAAGAACCGCAAGGGGATGGAGGTCGCCGAGGCCATCGGCAACGTGGTCATCGTCCAGGAAAACGTCGATAGTAACGGGCAGACCAGCAAGGCGATCGGCAAATCCGAGCAGGCGACCTATGTCCCGGCCTCCGGTGAAGTCACGCTCAAGGGGTGGCCGTCCGTCCAGCAGGGGATGAACAACCAGGTCGCCACCGAACAGAGCACCGTGATGGTGCTCAGTCGCAATGGCAAGTCCCGCACGGTGGGCGGCAGCAAGACGATGATTTCAGATACGAACGAGGGCGGGACCGGCCAATGACTGCAGAGATCGACAACACGAACCGGAAGCCGGTCGCCGAGGGAGCCCCCCTTCTTCGAACCGATGGGCTCGTCAAAATTTACAATGGCCGGTCCGTTGTGAATGGGGTGGATATCAACGTGAAGCGCGGCGAGATCGTGGGCTTGCTGGGTCCGAATGGAGCGGGAAAGACAACGACGTTCTACATGATTGTGGGCCTGATTCGCCCGAATGACGGCCGGGTGTTCTTCCAGGAGTCCGATGTGACCGATATGGCGATGTATCGCCGGGCCCGCCACGGGATGGGCTACCTTCCCCAGGAGGAGTCGATCTTCCGCAAGCTGACCGTCGAGGAAAATATCCTGGCCATCCTGGAGGTGACCAAATCCACGAAAGCCGAGCGCAAGGCCCGCTGCGAAGAGCTGCTGACGCGCTTCGGCATCGAGCACCTGGCAAAAAACCAGGCGCTCACCCTCTCCGGAGGTGAAAAGCGTCGTCTGACGATCGCGCGCTCCCTCGTGACGAACCCGTCGCTGCTGATGCTCGATGAGCCCTTCAGCGGAGTCGATCCCATCGCCGTCCACGACGTGCAGCAAATCGTTCAGGACCTCCGGGAGCAGGGGTTGGCGATCCTGATCACCGACCACAACGTTCGGGAGACCCTCAACATCGTGGACCGTGCGTATCTGATCTTTGAGGGCCGGGTCGAGAGTCAGGGCAACAAGGATTTCCTTCTCAACGACCCGATCAGCCGCAAGCTCTACCTGGGCGAATCATTTACAATGTAGTCCTCAGGCCCCCCCCCATCGATCTCATGCCGCAGAAGCCCTCTCCCGCCCGCACTCCAGACAACCGCGTGCCCCACATCACGGTCGGCCACTTCTACGCGAACCATGCGGAAAAGCTTGGCCTCCGCCTCGAGGGCTCCTCGCGTGGCTTGAACCGGCTGATCCGCGAGCCAACTGTCAACCGCCCCGGGCTCGCCCTCTGCGGGTTCTTCAACTATTTTGCGGTGAAACGGATCCAGGTGCTCGGGGCGGCAGAGCTAAGCTACTTGCGCAGCCTCAAGGGTCCTGAGTTGCGCAAGCGGCTGAAATCCCTCTTTGCCAAGAGCATGCCGTGCTTGATCGTGGCCAGAAATGCCCCGGTTCCGGAGGTCCTGCTGGAGGTGGCCGGAGAGTTTGAGACGCCGGTGTTCCGCACCAGCATGATCACAATGAAGTTCATCAATGCCGCGACGATTTCGCTGGAGTTCGACTTCGCCCCCTCCTCCTCAGAGCACGGCAGCATGGTCGATATCCTGGGCGTGGGAACGCTCATTCGCGGGGCCAGCGGGATCGGGAAGAGCGAGTGCGTGCTCGGCCTGATCGAGCGTGGATACAGCATCGTGAGCGACGACCTGACCCGGTTCCGCTCGATCGAGGGCCGCGAGCTGCTTGGAATGTCCGACAACCTTTCCCGCTACCACATGGAGGTTCGCGGCATCGGAATCATCAACATCGCTTCAATGTTCGGTGCCGGGGCGGTCCGGGCTGAAAAAACGCTCGATTTTGTGGTCACATTGAAAGATTGGCATGAGCTGGAGGATGTGGATAGAATCGGCCTCGACCGCGAAACCTACGAGATCCTCGGGATCAAGATCCCGCACGTCACGCTGCCGGTGCGGACCGGCCGGGACCTGTCGCGCCTTGTTGAAGTCGCGGCGCTTGACCAGAAACTAAAAGACATGGGCGAAAACAGCGCGGTTGAATTTAATCAAAGACTGCTTCATATGATCAGCGAACGACGGACCAGATGATGGGAATTCTCTCCAAAAAAAAATCGAATGATGACGCGCTGCGCTCGACGGCAGAGGTCGTTATTGAGAACCGCAATGGGCTGCACGCCCGACCGGCTGCCATGTTTGTCAAAATTTCCAGCCGATACCGTGCGGAGGTCTGGGTGGAAAAGGATGGCGAGCGGGTCAACGGGAAGAGCATCATGGGGCTCATGATGCTGGCAGCGGGAAAGGGGTCCCGTCTCGTGATCATTGCCGAGGGCTCGGACTCCGAGAAAGCGGTGGCAGAGATCAAAAATCTGGTGGAAACCCGCTTCGGCGAGGAGTAACCGGTATTTACGCCGGAGAATTTCTCTGCTAGAACTGGCTCCGAGATGGAGCCACCCACCCCGAAAGCGACCGAGCAACGGTTTACAGGAATCCCTGTGGCCCCGGGAATTGCCCGGGCCGCCGTGCTGGTTCAGTGGGTGGAAGACGAGGAGATTTCGCGGCGGAGCATCACGCCGGAGGAGTTGCCCGAGGAGATTGCCCGTTTCGAATCCGCGCTCATCGCCACGCGGGCCGAATTGCTGGAGATCCAGCAGAGGATCGCCTCCGCGATCGGTTCGAACGATGCGAGTATTTTTGATGCGCACCTTCTTGTCGTTGAGGATCGCACGCTGATCGACGAGGTGCTCCGCCTGCTGGACAGCGAACGGACCAACGTCGAATACCTTTTCCATCAGGTCGCCGAAAAATACTGCCGCACGCTTTCCGAGATCGATGACCCCTATCTGCGGGAGCGGGTGGTGGACATCGAGGACGTGTCGCGGCGGATCATCCGCAACCTGCTTGGCAAAGCTCCGCGAGGCGTCGCCGCCATCGACCAGCCCCACATCATCGTCGCGCATAACCTGACGCCGTCGGATACCGCCCAGCTCAACCGGAACCTGGTGTTGGGTTTTGCCACGGAGATCGGCAGCAAGACCTCGCATACGGCGATCATGGCGCGCTCGCTGGAAATCCCGGCGGTCGTCGGAATTCAGGGCCTCTGCCAGCTTTTGACCAGCGGGGATGAGATCCTCCTCGATGGCTACACGGGCACGATCATTCAGAATCCCTCCGAGGAGACGCTGGCGGAATACGAGCGGATCGCATCTGAAAAAAAGCAGGTTTCCGATCGGCTCGCGCTCATCCGGGAAACCGCCTCGACGACGCTGGATGGCCGGCACATTGTCCTTTCGGCCAACGTGGATCTTCCCGAAGAGATCGACGAGGTGGCGGCCTGCGGGGCGGAGGGCATTGGCCTTTACCGCACGGAGTTTTTGTACCTGAACCGGATAGCACCTCCTGACGAGGAGGAGCAATTCGAGCACTACCGGGCAGCAGCCGAGAAGGCCCAGCCGCACGGGGTGATCATCCGCACCCTGGACATTGGTGGCGACAAATCCACGCAAAGCCTCCACCTGCCGGAGGAACTGAACCCCTTTCTTGGCTGCCGGGCCATCCGGTTCTGCCTCCAGAACCCGGAGATTTTTAAAACCCAGCTCCGGGCGATTCTGCGGGCTGCAACATTTGGCGATGTGCGGATCATGTATCCGATGATTTCGGGGCTGGAGGAACTCCGGCAGGCGAACGCGATTTTGGAGGAGGCGAAGGCGGAGCTCGCGGCTCGCGGGGTGGCCTTCCACCCCTACATCGAGGTGGGGATCATGGTCGAAATCCCGAGCGCGGTTCTCGCGGCGGATCACCTGGCCCGCGAAGCCCGTTTTTTCAGCATCGGAACCAACGACCTGATCCAATACACGATTGCTGTGGACCGTGTGAACGACCGGATCGCCCATCTCTACAACCCGACGCACCCGGCCATCCTGCGGATGATCAAAATTGTCGTCGATGCGGCGCGGGCCAACGGCATCTGGACCGGAGTCTGCGGCGAAATGGCGGGCGATGTCCTACTCACCCCTCTCCTCCTCGGTCTCGGCGTCGATGAGCTCAGCGTCACGAATGCCATATTGCCCCGCGTGAAAAAGGCTGTCCAGTCGCTGGACTTCGGCCGCTGCGAGGAACTCGTCAACCAGGTCCTCTCGATGGAGGAGTCTGGAGCGATTGCGGACCTGAGCACCCAGCTGGCCCAGGAGTGCTACCCCGAAATCGCCGACTGAACTCCTCCAGATTCGCTAATCAGGGCGCGGGGGTCACATCAATGCCCACCGCTTTCGCCGCAGCCTCGGCCGCGGCTTCGGTCGCGGCGTGGATCCACAGCAGGGGCTCCCCGGCCGCCACCCGCTCCCCGGTTTTTTTGATGCCGGAAAATCCGACGGCCGGGTTCACGGGATCGGTTGTCTTATGGCGGCCCGCGCCGAGATGAACGGCTGCCAGCCCCACCGAACCCGCATCGATCCGGGCCACCGTGCCGTCGCGCGGGGAAGCGAGCGGACGCACGACCGGTGCCGGGTGAAACGTTTCCCAGTGGTCGAGAGGTCCCGCATCGCCGCCCTGGGCTTCGACCAATTGGATGAATTTCCGCCAGGCCGAACCGTCGGTGAGCCGCCGGGCCAGCACATCTCTCGGGGAGTCCGAGACGGCTGCCGCCAGATCCAGCGTGATCGCAACGAGGTCCTCCGGACCACGGCCTTGGAGGGTCTCCACCGCTTCGCGCACTTCCAGGGCATTGCCGACCGTGCGCCCGAGCGGCTCGTCCATCGGCGAAAGAAGAAAGTTGGTCTGCACGTCATTCTGCGTGCCTGCAGACGCCAGCGCATCGGCCAGCAGCTCCGCCTCCGTGCGCGTTTTCATGAAGGCCCCGCTGCCGAATTTCACATCAAGCACCAGCCGGTCCAGCGACTCGGCCAGCTTCTTCGACATGATGCTCGCCGTGATCAGCGCCCGCGAAGGCACGGTCGCCGTCACATCGCGCAACGCATAAAGCCGCTTGTCCGCCGGGCAAAAATCCTCGGTCTGGCCAGCCATGAAAACCCCGATTTTTTCGATCTGGCGCAGGCACATCTCCTCGTCGAGGTGGACATTGAATCCCGGGATGCTCTCGAGCTTGTCGAGCGTCCCGCCCGTGATCCCAAGGCCGCGGCCGGAGACCATCGGCACCCAGAGGTTGTCGCAGGCCAGGAGCGGGGCCAGGACGAGCGAGACCTTGTCGCCAATGCCGCCCGTGGAATGCTTGTCCACCTTGGGCGGAGAACCCGCAGGCCAGCGGAAGACCCGCCCGCTGTCCCGCATCGCCGCCGTCAATGCCGCCGTTTCCCGCTCATCCATCCCCCGGAAATACACCGCCATCGCCCAAGCGCTCATCTGGTAGTCCGGCACCTCACCCCGAACATAGGCGGAAATCAGACCGGCAATCTCCGCTGCCGCCAGCGGAGCCCCGTCGCGCTTCTTTTCGATGAGGGATGGAATGTGCATGATGGTCCCCCGATCACACCCGATTCCCGCCGGAACGTCCACCCCACAAAACCGGCTCAATCGCGCTCAATTTTCCTATGGCTACGAATTCCCTCTTTTGCAAAATCATCTTGAGGCTTCACCGGCGCTGCTCACCATTCCGCTCAGCCACCTTCGAAAACTAGCACGCTATTGAAGCCCACCTGCCTCAGGCGCGTGGCCACGATACTGCTGTCTTCGCACTGGCGGCTGGTCAAAGATCCCAGTTCTTCCATATTGACATCAAGGTGAGGGGCGGAACGTAGTGGAGCGCACCGCCCTCGCCGGAGGCCTCCGCTTGCGGAGTTCGGCGAGATCAGGCGGCCCTGTGCCCCACCGCAGTTATGCCGATGTCATAGCCCAGGCCGCAGTCGTGTTGCTCCTTCCGAGAAAGCGCGAGGGTCGTGTTTTCTTTCAGTCAGCAACAGGAAATGGCTGAGAGATTTTGCTTGAATAGATATTATGGGACTGAACCCTTTCTGAAGGTCACTAAACCCCCTTTGACCCGGCTACCATCGAGAGAATTGAGGAGGGGGTGAGGGTTTTTGCCCGTTCTTGAATTTCCGGAATGTATTTGGTGTGGAGTTGGCGGGCCTGATCCTGCAGCGGGACAAACAGGGATTTCAGTTTGGCAGAATCCATGGTCCGGCCGCTGGAGTAGTATTTCTCGGCGACATGACCGATTGCGTAGGTTGAGGCAAAAGAAAAGGCCGAGCCGGTGATTTGATCTGCGGCTTTGCCTGCCATTTTGCCAGCCAGTTTTTTGCCAACACCCTTCATAATTTTTCTGGCAAAACCTTCCACCATCTGGGAACCGAGTCCCAAACCAGCCGTCGCAAGAAATTCTTTGATATTTGACCGTCCCAATTCGACGCCATGGGATTTTCCAATGCGATAAACCATCTTCATTTGCATGGGGATGATCGCCATCGTGGCCAACGTCTCTGGCAACAATTCCAGAGCACCGTTCAAAATGGAATATTTCAAAATCATTCCACAGTTGTCCGGGTGATCCGTTGCGGGCTCCGGGTTTGGCGAGGCAGGTTCAGGTGTCACGGGAACCATGGCCACCGATGCGACCTCCTGCTCCACGGCTTCAGCAGCCGCCCCGTCCAGTCCAAGCTGTGATCGCAGGAGTTTCAAAAAATCTTCTTCGTCGCGACTGACAGAACCTCCCGCCTCGCAAATGCCCAAGGCCATCTCGTAGGCCAGAAGACGCTCGTTCTGACCGCCCAGCGCGGCAATGGCGGACTCCATGGTGGCCTTGCGCATCAGTATTTGACGCGAGAGATCAGCAGTGTTTGCTGGTCCCACTTCGGCGGCAAGACGGCGGACTTCCTCGCGCTCTTCATCGGATTTGTCACCATCGGCAAAGGCCGCGAACAGGCAGATCGTGAGGAGGGCGTCTTGGGATGTGGTGGACGATAGTGGCGGAATGTTCATGCTTTGTCGGAATAAATTGAGGCAGGAATCATGGTGTTGAAATAACGAATATCTTTATAAAACATTCGCAGAAAACTCAGAAAGGGGTCAGTCCCATAATATCGATTCAAGCAAGGAAAAGGTACCAGTCCGTGCATACGTGCAAATTCTCATACAGACTGCTTCGACACCCCTTCGACACGCAGTCCGCATGAGGCTATCCGGCCACAAGTCCGTCGTGCATGACCGATACACCCACCATGAGCTTGAAACCCTGCGGCACGAGGTTGAGGAAGTCCCGAGCTTCCTTCCCGACACGGGAAAGCACCCTTGACTCAGGCGGCATGGTGACGCAATCTTGAATCACGATGAAAACGGCTACAATCCGCGAGTTGCGATCCCATTTCCCCAGGTTGGAAGCCCTGCTATTCGAGGGCGAAAGCATTGCCATTACCAAACGCAAGCGCGTTGTGGCGACACTCAGCCCGGCAGGCGATTCGGCGCGGCCCGACTTCCGGGCGAGATTTGGCGGCGCGGCCCCGGCGGGCGGGCGACTGGAACAAAGTGCCGTGACCATGCTTTCCAAGGAGCGCGGAGAGTGACCTATTGCGATTCCAGTTTCCTCCTTGCCCTGCTACTCCCCGGCGATTTCTTTCACCGGCACGCGGTCCCGTTGGCGGCGCGGTTCACGGAGAGCATCCCTTACACCCTGCTTGCGGAGTTGGAGGTTGCGAACACGATCCGGCGGACTTTGCGCGAGGGCGCAATCACGCGGGCGCAGCATGACGCGGCCTTTCGCCAGATCGAGGCGGACCTTGCGGGCGGCATCCTTGCTCGGCGGGATATCCCGCAGAGCGAACACTACCGGAAGGCGCGGGAGCTATCGAAGAGGCACACCCCGGAAATCCCGGCCCGCTCTTTGGACATCCTGCAAACGGCTGCGGCTTTGCTGATCGGCGCGGACTCTGTGCATACCTTCGATGGCCACCAGCGGCAACTTGCCAAGTCGGCAGGCTTGAAAGTCTTCCCCCACGCGATGCCGAAACCGCGCAAATGACATAAGGCAACCGGCGATGAAAAACCGGCGGAGCAAGACCTCTTCATCCAACCCGCGCTTGGAGGATTCCGTTGACTCCCTTGCTGGAGGCACGGCGCGGAACTTGCCCCGCCCCGTCGGTTTTCCCTTTTTTCTGATTCCCCGCCCCTGCTAGCGTTTCGGCCTATGCGCATTCTTTCCGGCATCCAGCCTTCGGGCACTCCCCATCTTGGCAACTATTTCGGCATGATGAAGCCGGCGATTGAGCTCCAGGAAAAAGGAGAGGCATTTTACTTTCTGGCGGACCTGCACGCCCTGACCACGGTGCGCGACCCAGACACCCTCCGGTCGAACTCGCGCGAGCTGGCAGTGGATTTCCTGGCCTGCGGGCTCGATCCCGCCCGGTCGGTGCTCTTCCGTCAGTCCGATGTGGCGGCGGTCACCGAGCTGGCCTGGATCCTTAGCACGGTGACGCCAATGGGTCTCCTGGAACGATGCCACTCGTTCAAGGACAAGACCGCCCGCGGACTCGCGGCCACCCACGGGCTCTTCGCCTACCCGGTCCTCATGGCGGCGGACATCCTCATCTACGATAGCGATCTCGTCCCGGTCGGGCGCGATCAAAAGCAACACCTCGAGGTCACGCGCGACATCGCCATCAAGATCAACGAAATCTACGGGGAGGTCTTCAAACTCCCCGCACCAAGCATCCGCGAGGACGCGGCCGTCGTCCCCGGCCTTGATGGCGCGAAAATGAGCAAGAGCTACAACAATACGATCGAGATCTTCGCGCCGGAAAACGTCCTGAAGAAAAAGGTCATGGGCATAAAAACCGATTCCACCCCGGTCGAGGCCCCCAAGCCAACCGAAAACTCCGCCATCCTTGGCCTCTACCAGCTCGTGGCCTCAGCAGCCGACTACCGCGACATGGAGGAAAGCTTCCTCAACGGCGGCGTTGGCTACGGAGATCTGAAAAAACGGCTCTTCGGCGGAATCTGGGAGTATTTTGCTCCCCAGCGCCTGAGGCGGGAGGAAATCCTGGCGGACCCCGGGTTCGTGGACCGCGTGCTCGCCGAGGGGGCGGCCAAGGCCCTGGCGGCCTCCACCCCGGTCATGAAGCGCGTCCGGCAGGCAGTGGGACTCTGAGCCTGCGGAAAAATCCCTGCGCGTGCCTGTTGACAGGCGGCGCGGTCCTCCGCATAGTCCGGCCCCCGCTTTTAACCGGGAGCACTTATGGATAACATTCGCAATATCGCCATCATCGCCCACGTGGACCACGGCAAAACCACTCTTGTGGACCAGCTTCTCAAACAGGCGGGAACCTTCCGCTCCAACCAGAAAACCGAGGAGCGCATGATGGACTCGATGGATCTGGAGAAAGAAAAAGGCATCACGATTCGCGCCAAGAACGCAGCGTTCCGCTGGAATGGCTACCATGTGAACATCGTGGACACCCCCGGCCACGCCGACTTTGGCGGTGAGGTCGAGCGCATCATGAAGATGGTCGATGGTGTTCTCCTCGTTGTGGACGCCTACGACGGCCCGCAGGCCCAGACGAAATTTGTGCTGCGCAAGGCGCTCGAGAACGGGCTCAAGCCAATCGTTGTGATCAACAAGATCGACCGCGAAAACGCGCGACCCCACAAGGTTCTCGACATGGTCTTCGAGCTCTTCCTCGAGCTCAACGCCAACGACGAGCAGCTGGATTTTCCCCACATCTACGCCAGCGCGAAAGAGGGCTTTGCCAAGCGCGAGCTGGTTGATCCCAGCGACACGATGGTTCCCCTCTACGAGGCCATCGCCTGGCACATCCCCGCCCCGAAAGCCTCGGATGCCGGGTTTTTCCAGATGCTCGTCTCCAACCTCGACTACAGCGACTACCTCGGCCGCATCGCCTACGGCCGGATCATCAGCGGCTCGGTCAAGGTCGGGCAGAGCATCGTCTGCATCCACAAAGAAAACCGCAAGGAGCGCGGCAAAGTCACTGCCATCTTCGGCCACGAAGGCTTGGAAAAAGTCCAGATCGAAGAGGCCTTCGCCGGCGACATCATCGGCCTCACCGGTTTTGAAGAAGTCTTCATCGGGGAAACCCTCACCGACAGCGAAGACCGCCTCGCCCTGCCGTTTGTCGACATCGACCCGCCCACGATCGCGATGAAAATTTGCGTGAACGACTCGCCGCTGGCCGGCCGCGAAGGCAAGCTCCTCACGGCGCGCCAGATCCGCGACCGCCTCATCCGCGAGACCCGCACGAATGTCTCGCTCATCGTGACGGACACCGACATTGCCGGCCACTTCGAGGTCAAGGCCCGCGGCGAAATGCAGATCGCCATCCTGGTGGAGCAGATGCGCCGCGAGGGGTTTGAGATCCTCGTCTCGCGCCCGGAGGTCATCTTCACCCGCACCGAAGACGGCACGCTCACCGAGCCGCTCGAGACCCTCTATGTGGATGTGCCATCGGAAAACCTCGGCGACATCCTCCAGTCGCTCGCCGCGCGCAAAGCCGACATCATCAACATGCAGCACAACCCGCACAGCGTCCTCGTGGAGGCCACGATCCCCACGCGCGGGCTCATCGGGTTTGAAACCGACCTCGTCAACGTCACCAAAGGCCACGGCATCGCCAGCCACCTCTTCAAGGAATACGGCCCCCACCGCGGCGAGATCCCCAGCCGCAACAACGGCGTCCTCGTCTCGATGGAAGGCGGCACCAGCATGGCCTATGCGCTCGACACCATCCAGATTCGCGGACGCCTCTTCATCGGGCCCCAGGAAGAAATCTATGAGGGCATGATCATCGGCGAAAACTCCCGCCCCGACGACATGCCGGTCAACCCGTGCAAGGCGAAAAAGCTTACCAACATGCGAAGCCAGGGCGACGGTAAGGGGATCTCGCTTGCCCCTCCGCTCGTCATGAGCCTCGAGCGCTCGCTCGAATATATCGCCCCCGACGAATACGTCGAGGCCACGCCGAAATCCCTTCGTCTGCGCAAAAAGATCCTCGACGCCAACGCCCGCAAGCGCGCAGGCAAAGTCTGACCCGGGCTGACTTCCGATCCCTCATCGAGGGCGGGTTTCGCCTTGCGCTCCCGCCTCCGGTGGTGTTGGATTCTCCCTCTCTCCGGACGCTTAACTCAGTGGTAGAGTGCCACCTTCACACGGTGGAAGTCGTAGGTTCGAACCCTACAGCGTCCATTTTCCCCCGACCCGCGACCATCTGTGCCCGTTTATCTGCGGCTAACTTGTGGAGAAGATAAGGACGACACGGAGGTCATCCCTCCAGGAGCGATTGCCTCCACTCGGCGGCCTTCACTTTTTCCAGCTCGGCTTTGAACGCCGGGTCTTCCATGAGTTTGTTGAAGATCAGGCGGCCGACGGCGCGGGAGGCGATGATGTCGGATTGGTAGTGGACGCCAGCGACGACGCGGTCCCAGCCGACCATGGCGCCGCAGTTTATGAGCTGGTGTTTTTTTGCGGGATCCAGCTGGGCGAGCACGAGGGCGAGGAGCCATCCGCGCAGAGCATGGCCGCTGGGATAGGAAAAGCTCACATCCCGGGATACGTAGGAAATCACACCGTCCTGCTCGTGGGCATCAATCGGACGCTTGCGCACGAAGTGGGCTTTGAGACCTTCTTTGACGCTTTCGCCGGTGATCTTCACCTCCTGGAGCAGCTTGGCGGTGAGCGGATACTTCTCCTCCGTGAATTCCGGCCCAAGGACCTCGCTGAAAATCACGAAAGGATCGAGTTTCTCTGTCTTCTTGGAGTGGGCGATCTGGTCCGGCGTCGCGCAGGCCTGGACGGCCAGCACATACTCCAGATCGCTGAGGTCCGAGGCATCCCCCTCCTTCGGAGGCGGCGGAATCCGTTCCACAAAATACGACGTGGGAGGCATCGGCCAGACAGGCGCCACCTGCGCCTCCTTGGCCTGACAAAACCCGGTGACAAGAAGAAAGACAAAGAGTTTGGCGGCGTGCTTCATAGGGAATGTGGATTTTTGATAGGATTTCAGGAAAGGCGAAAGAAAATTTGACAGGATGACAGGATTTTCAGGATGGGAGGAACGGTAAACCTGGAGGGACGCCCTCCGTGTCGTCCGTGGAATCAACCGATAGCAGGGCAGGTGGTTGATCCTGAAAAGAGCAAATGAAGAGTTTAGACAGAATTAACACAATGAACAGAATTGGGTTACAAAGAAAATGGCTCTCACCCTACACGTGGGCTGCAAGCTTTCTGTAAGTTCCTCTCTATAAATTCGGTAAATTCTGTTAATTCTGTCCAATCGCTTTTTTTAGGTTAACTTGTGGAGAAATTACGGACGACACGGAGGTCATCCCTCCAGTTTTGGCTCTCCTGTCAAAAAACTTCACTCCGCCCAGATGCCCGCCTTGGCGGCGCGGGCGGCGCGCTCGAGGGATTTCAGATGCTCTTCAAACCGCGCGTGCTGGTCCGGCCAGGGGGCGGGCATCCCGTAGGCCCGCGCCAGACCGGCTTCGAGCAGGGCCTCGTGCAAGAGACGTCCGTCGGCCCCGATGATGATGGCGTAATACCGGTTCTTCTTGCTCGCTCCCCCCGCATCCTCGCGGAGCGTCATCACCCGGAAGGGCTTGGAAAGAAACTCCGCCGAGAACTCGCCGGCCTTCTTCCCCCATCCCACCAGCGAGGCCACCGGAACGCGGAAATCTTTCGCCTGCTCCTTGAGCCGCCCGGGCTCGCGCGTGTCGGTCTCCGCGCAATCCACCCCGTAGAGCCGCCAGTTCGTCTTCGTCGCCCGCTTCCCCCCAACCTTCATCCCCTCCACCTGGCTGAAACTATCCCCGTCGTGATACGCCCCCGGAGTCAGCCGGCAGTCCGTGTATTCAATCCAATCCTTCGCCGGACAGACGAGGACGGAGAAGACGAGAACAGCGAGAAGACAGAGGGATTTTTTGACAGGATTCACAGGATTTGCAGGATTGGGAGGAGGAGGAATGGCTAACAAAAGTCAACTGGCCAGGACTCGGGACATGCCTCTGATCTATTCGGGTTTAGGCTCTGCATTCACCATGGATTCGATTTCTGCGGTTGCCCTTCGATCCTCAACCGCGTTGGATCGTAATAAAGACGGTCGGTCTGACCTCTCTTCCGAGGGATGCACGACGGCAGTATAGTTGGCACCTGGTTCTGCAATCATTCCCGCTTGGAGTCTCTGCTTCTTTCCTTTGGAATCAGTGAACCAAAGGCCTAGATCAACCTCGCCCGGAGACAAAAACAGCTCCTTCCCCTGTCCAAATGGGAGTTGAATCGGCGGGTCATCCCCGACACTCAGCGAAACAGGATACTTTTGAATGGAATTCACAAATGTTACACGGCACTGCCCTGGGCGATCACTTTCGGGAGGGAGGGGAAATTCTTCGATGACTAGAACACTCAAATCAGCAGTGGCAGCTTCAATTTGTCCCATGACAACAAGAGTGTAGAACCCACCGCGTTTGAGAAGGGCGGGCACCGAAGCCAAGGCCCGCGAGTCGTCACCATTTCTATAAACATCAATGACATCTTTCCCGGTAAAAGAAATCTTTCCAATCGGACCTCGCTCCCCCAGACGAATATCCTGGCCAATGGGCCTGTTCTTGAATTTCAAGTCCAAGCCGGTTTTCCAGCGCTCTGTTTGGGAGGTGTCACAGGCGTTGATGATTTTGACGTAGGCATCCCTCGGTTTGTCATCATCCGTCGGGCCGGATTGCGTTTGAGCTTGCAGCAGGCAAGCTGAGGCACAGAAACCGAATAAAAAAATGAGGCGAAAGGCCATGGATTAATAGTTGATACTCCTAGGTTTGACGATACTCCAATTTGTAGGTGCCAGAGGAATCGTTGGATCCGTGGTCGGCGCATACATGGGACGCAACTGGACAACCGTCTCGCTGCTAGCAGTCGCAGCGACACGAAATCGATCCGTCCCCGAGATGCCTTTAACAAAGGTTCCCGCCTCCGCTCGGACATAAATTGAAAAAGCAAGGCTCTGGGTCGACAGCAAATTTGCGGACCTGCGCATAAATTCCTCGCGACCGGCGTCAGAAACCGCCTGCATGGAAACGCCCGCCAAAGCATTGGTGGATGTCCAGAACAAGGGGGCGCGAGATAGGTCTCCAACAGAGACCAGAAAACCGTTCGTCGAATTCGTGGCAAAGGTTCTAAGTGAAGCCATGGCATTGGTCGCATTCAAAGAGGTGCCTGAGAGAGCAGAGGAAGCCTGATTCGTTGGGGATGTCTCGAAGACAAACCCGTCAAGCACGGATCTGAATGCAAGTGCAGATGGATCGCGAACAAGGCTGTTGGGATTGATGCGGCCCTCTGTGATGTCATCGGTCTGAAATACGTCCATCAGCAGAAAGGCATTGCGGGCGTAGTTTGTGCTCGAGGTGTCGTCTGAGCCTCGCCCCCCAAGCCAGTTGACATAGTCGGCCCCGGACTGATTGGCGCGATTGTTAGTTCCGGCATCCGACTGCCCCACCCGAAGCGTCGCCCCCTGCGAGCGAAATCCGCTGATATCATGGCGGATCGGGTCATAAACTGCTCCCAGTTCACCCGTGGAGCCCATCGGACGGTTTGCCACGAAATGATTGCCTGAGGGGTCTGAAGAATATTCGTACCAGCCTTGGCGCCAAAGCGCGACACCTGAACGATTTTGATCTGTGTTGTAGTTCACACTGCCAAGGGTTTGCTGTGGGCCACCGCTCCCGGTTGCCGCAAGGAGCGTATTACCGTACCCTCCTGCGTTTCCCTCCTTCCAGCAGGCAGAAGTGTTGGCTTGGATGTCCGATGCCTCTGTGTTGGATCTGACTTCACCGCGTGTAAATCTTGCCGCAGATGCCGAATCCCCAGGTGCATTTTTGCTCGAGGTGTTATCATCTGCCAGGAACGTGGAGTTCCACGAGGGGTTTCTAAGGTTCCGTCCCACATAGTTGCCGCGATCTGTGAAGATCCTCAGCGTGTAGTCTATGAGACCGTCGTCGTTTCCAAAAAGCAAGCGCTCCCGCTGGTCGGCGTAAGTCGCAGAGCTGGGGCCAGAATTCTGTAGGCCAAATCTATTGCTACTAATCGCGCCAACCGTAATGGCGTAGTCCTCATAATTCCCACCTGACGGCACAGCTTTTCCTCCAGTGTTCACAAGTTCCCATTGGCCGGGCCCTGTTCCGGCAGTAATCGTATATCGATTGGAAGCTGCCCCCATGTAACCGGTCTGCGCACTGCTGGTTGTTGAATCCCCAAACGGCGGGCCATCCGTTGTCAAGACTGCAAATCCTCCAGCGGGTATCGAGAAGTCTGAAGGCAGGTGCATCTTAATATCCGCAGGGCGGAGAACACTGGGGCTCCCTCCAGACGTGTTGTTCCAAACTCGCCGATTCGCAAGCATCACAAATGGAGCTGGCCCCAGATCCGCATAATTCAACGCCTTCCCTGTAGGGTTGTGGAGTTCGACATAATGTGCAAACCGGATAACAACCGGTCCGGGAGACGCACTCGATGAGTGAGGTTCCGGACTGATGACCCTGACAATTCGAAAATACTCAGATAGAAAAGGCCCCGCTTCTTTCCCAAAAGCAAGCGGCAAATCACTTTTCAAAGCTTCGTAGGGAATGAAGCCGGGGCTGTTGGTTGTATAGGCATCACCTTCCGAGTCGATCACGGTTGCGACATTGTTTGTGTCCACGAAATCCCGGATATTAGCCGCAATTTTTGTAGCATATATTTCTTGGTCTGCCGACGAGGGCGCTGAGGGAGAGGAATAATATCTGAGGCCAAATTGAGGTAGATTATTGGTAATTGCGTCCCGGATGGCCGTTACCTCTTTCAGCACCTGGGCCGGCGTATTTGTTGAAGTGACGACTGAGTTCAGATTGAGCCGGCGCTTGCCATCAGGAGAGCGATCATCGCTGAGTGAATACACCGTGACGTAGGGCTGAAGGGCGGCCCAAACACTTGTTGGAACAGCGCTTCCGCCACCGGGCAATGAATACTGAACATAGGATGAGCGTGCAGGGGCGTTGGTTGCATCCCTAAGAGCTAGAAGGTTCGAAATTGTTGATGCTTGAAGATTCACCGGAGCGTTTGTCAGCACACGAAGTGACAGTTCGTCGCGGTTGGTTCCCGCCCCGCGCAAATGGGTTCCCGCTGCATTGGCTGGCTGGCCGGCAAAGCGCAGGTCAATCTTGCTGCATTCATCGTCGACCCAGAATGCATAGCGCCCGACGATTCGCCCGCTTATGTCTTTCAGGTAAATCCAGTTCACGGGAAGAGGCATCAGCGACGCGCCGCTTCTCAGGCCAACAAATCCATTGGGAAACGTCGAGTTGGAGAAATTCATGCTACAAACTCTATCTACGGAGGAGGAAAGGGTTCTGGAAATGGCTGCCCCGGAGGCATCAAGGTCAGAGATAGTTTGGGAGTTCGTGTCTATTTGCGTTGTCGCGGGATTATCGAACGCCGCAATCGGCGTCACAGTTGAGAACAAAGGGATCCTGCGGGTGACAATATTCGTGGTCATCCAGTCACGCTTCGCAAGATAGAGATAGCAATTCGAAGACTGGTCGAGGTCATAAATGGCGCCATAGGGTCCATTCGTGGTAATTGCTTGTAGTCTTTGTAATGCAACATCCAGCGCCGCATCAGCCGCAAGTGTTGCCTGCAGCTTGTTCTTCACACTCTTGGCCACGCTGCGTTCGATGCTCATGCTTTGCATGAAGGCGACGCAGATGGTGGAGAGGACGACGAGGACGAGGAGGGTGGTGATGAGGGCGGAAGCCTTTTCGGAAAGGGGAAAGCGGAAGGCGGAAACCGGAAAGGAAGCCGGGGCCGGAGGCGCACTGCGCTCTCCGCTCTCCGCCCTCCGGTCTCCGGTCTCCGGTTTCCGCTTTCTCATTTCTGCATCTTTCCTGTTCATCCTGAAAATCCTGTCCTCCTGTCTAAAAATCCTCATTGGGGCCGGTTGAGTTGGATGCGGGTGGTGAAGGTTTGGAGGGTGGGTTTGATGATGGGGCTGTTGGTATTGGTCCAAGAGGCGACATTGTTGTCGAGGCGTTTGGCGGTATCCTGGTTGATGGCGCTGACCGAGATTTCGACGAGGTCGGGGACGGGGGTGGCGACGGAGGAACTGAAGGGGGCCAGCGAGCTATTGGTGAAAGTGAAGGCGCGAAGGGAGAGGCTGGTGACGTTTCGGGCGAGGAGCTCGGTGTCATCAGTAGCTGGCTGGGGCGGCGGAGTTTGGTAGAGCCCGGAGGGGGCGGTGAGGGCTTGGAACGTGGGGTCGCTGCTGCGGAAGTAGCGGTAGAGGTTGAGGGATTTGTTCGTGGCGACCGTCGTCCGGTCAAACGCCAGGAAGTAGCCGACCTGGCAGACGTCGCTTTTATTGGAGGCGGAATCCTGTGCGGCGGCGGGGAGGGCGGCGAGGAAGAAGGCGGCCGAGGCGGAGATGGTATTCGTGAGGGCCGTGCCGGCGGAGGAGAGCTTGGGGAAGGCGTCGGCGTTGAAAAGGAAGTAGGAGGTGTTCGTGGTGGGAACGAGGTTCTGGAGGTCGCGTGCCATGATCCCGAGGGCCGCGCGGGCCTCGCGATAGGAATCGACCCGGTTCTCGTTGACCCTCCAGAGCTTCGTGGCGCTATCCACCATGTTCATGAGAAGCACGAGCAGGAGAGACATGACCGCCATGGCGACAAGCAGCTCAAGAATCGTAAAGGCTGTTTTTTTTGACAGGAGGACAGGATTTTCAGGAGCAACAGGAGAAGATTTGTAGGTTCGGTGTTTGCGTTTGATTTGCAGGCAGGTCGAGCCAAAATTAAGGAGCAATCCGACTTCCAAGCCCGTGGCTTGGAGGTAGTTGACGAGTTGGCTTTCGTGCGCAGGGTGAATGTCTTGCACCGCTTTCAGTTCGAGGATGATCGCTTTCCCGACCAAAATATCGGCTATAAAATCTCCCACCAGCTCACCACGGTAATAAACAGGAATGCGGGTGCCAGCCTCTGCCGCCAACCCGGCCAGGCGCAACTCAATGAGCAACGCGGCTTGGTAAACAGACTCCAGAAAACCAGCTCCGAGCGCACGATGAACCCTCATGGCGCAGCCGATAATCGTTTTTGTTAGCTCTTCCTGTTGCATCCTGAAAATCCTGTCATCCTGTCAAAAAGCATCCCCTCAATAATTCATCAGGGTGACGAAGGTGTATTTGGAGCGGTTGGTGGAGGGGGCGGAGGCGGGGGCCTCTATGGTGGCCTGGACCCGGGAGAGGTTCGAGACACCGGTGTTCGTATCGACCACAATACTGGCTAGAAATGCGGCATCGGGGACGGAGCTGGCAAAGGCACTTGTCGTGATCTGGTCGGTCCGCCCGATTCCATCATTGTCGTAGGAGAGAACAAGATTCGTGCCGGCAGCGAGGCTGAAGTTGGTGATCACAGAGGCGGGGTTGGTCGCCGAAGGGCCCCGGACAAGAAGGCGGTTCGTGCTGTCCTGGACCCGCAGGTCGGAAAATATCTGACGGGCGATGAGAGTAGCCCGGGTTTCGCGCTGGCTCTCCTGGGCGGATTTCATGGCGACCGGAAAGAGGCCCATGATCCCCACCAGCGCGAACGCGATGACCCCAAGGGCAAGAACAACTTCGATGAGTGAAAACCCGCGCGATAGCGCCTGGTAAGACGGGGAAGACGAATGTTTGGCCCAGGGAGGGCAACCGCAGCGCAGCGGAGTGAACCCGCGCGATAGCGCTAGGTGTGACGGGCAAGGTCGAAGGTTAGGCGCAGGGGCGCAAAACCCAGGTTCAGATTCTTTTGACGAAATTAACACAATTTACAGGATTTTCTGTAATCCGGCACGAGCTGCGAGCGATCCGGGTTCTAGCTGCTGGTCGTGGTGATGTCGAGTTGGGCGCGGCCGGTGTAGCGGGAGACGGAGATTTTTTCAAAGAGCCCGCTGGAGCCTTCTTGAACGGAGTTATTTCGAGTCAGGTTGTCTTTGCCGTCGCCGAAATAGCCTTCGTAGAGGTAGATGCGTAGGTTGTTGGAGGGCTGGGCCACGGCGCCGCTGGAATTAAAAGCAATGACCGGCATTTCCTCGTTCCAGGACGACAGGGAGCTGCCCAGCTCGTTTTTGAGGCCGCCAAAGAGTTGTGAGCCGGAGGTTGTTGTCGGCACGAGCGAACTATCGATCCTTTTGAAGGCGATCCGCTTGGGCAGGCGGGTCCATTTTTTTAGGACGACGTAGTTGCGCGGGCTGACTGGATCATTTTTCTCCTCATCGGTGGCATCGCGAAAAACGATAAACGCGGCGTATCGCATGTCTTCGACTGGGAACTCTGCGTCGGCGAACCCGATGTAAACCGTCTGCCCGCTTTCCAGCGCGGCGACGCGGGCCTGCTCGAAAGTATTCATGACAATGTTGACGGCGCCGCGGCGTCCGGCGGTGCTGGAGAATCCGGCGACGGCGGGGGCGAGCAGCGACATCATGATCGCCATGACGGCGACGACGACCAGCAACTCCAAGAGGCTGAACCCGGATGGCGCGGATTTCTGGCGTGCTGAAATTTTCATGTCTTCAAGGTCGTCCACGTTGGAGTCGAATGACAAAAGCAGAATTGCAACAATTTTGTAACAAAGCCCATTCCAGTCAGATCCGGAGGGGCCGTAGGGATGAGCAACCGGGGGAGCAGGAAGTGGACGTATGGACAATGCATTGCAACAAGCAAAAGCAGATTCAGTGCCAACCCCCACTCGACTCCGATGGGAGGGGGCATTCCTCCAGTTCCCCGCGAGGGGCAGCTATTCGGGGATTTCCCGGAGGGTGACTCCGGGGACGGGAGTTGGTTTTGGCGTGCTGGCGGCGACCGAGACGGGGGCAGCGGATGGGTTCCGGTAGGAGGCGACTTCGCGGGGGGGGATTTTTTGCTGCGCCAGCTTTTTGTATTCTGAAACCCCCCTGACAATCGCTGCGGCGTAGGAATCGCGCCATTGCTTCGAGGCCACTTTTCTGGCATCGGAGGGGTTCGTCAGAAACCCGCCTTCGATGAGTATGGCTGGCACGTCCGTCCGGCGGAGCACGGCAAACCGAGCCCGCTTCACTCCGCGGTCCGCCATATCCATATTCCCCAGCATGGAATGGTAAACGGAATTGGCCAGTGCGAAGCTGTGCAGGTCGTGATCGTTGCCATTCTCCTCGACCATGTCCCGCACGCGAGTCTGCTCGTAGGCCGTCGAGGGGGCCCCGCGGGGGCTCACGCAAAAAATTTCAAAGCCGTTGGCATTGCGATTCCAGTCGGCTGCATTGAAGTGGATGCTGACAAAAATCGCGTTTTTCTGGCGGTTGGCAAATGCCGAGCGGTCGGCCAGTTCGATGAATTTGTCGCTGTTCCTTGTCATCAGGACGCGGAATCCGGCTTTCTGGAGCCGGTCGCGGACCCGGCGCGCCACATCGAGCACAAAGTTCTTTTCCCATTCGTAGGGGCTGCGGGCTCCGTTGTCTTTTCCGCCGTGGCCGGGATCGAGCACGACGGTGGTCACGGAGGGGAAGCCAGATATCGAGGCTGGTCGAAACGCTGGCTCAATCGTTTTTCCGAGATCCAGGCGCGACACAAAATACCTTCCGCCATCCTCCACGACAGGGAAGGCCAGCCAGTGCTTCACGCCGTTGATCATCACCTCGCGGCTGTCCCGCATGACGACGAGTTCGCGGCCGGAGCCGCTCAGCTTTTTCGATTTGGCATCGATGGCGACCTCCTGGCCGAGGCCGTAAAAGGAAGCCACCTCGGCGAGGGGCACATGCTCGCGCCCGCTGAAATCCTTGATCTCCCAGCAAAATGCGGGGAGGGAGCAGACGAAAAATCCAAGGAGGACCAACCCTCTACTGCAGTTGGAACCTTTGAAGCGCATCGGCGGTAGCCTGCATGTCGCGCCCTGGAGCCAGCGGATGCAGGGCTGGGCGCACGGGGAGGGTGAGTTTCTCAGAGCCACGCATCACTTCGATGTCCGCGCTGTCGCCGGCTGTCAAAAAATACGAGGCGTCGATCAGATCCTCGACCGAGGCAATCGGCGTTCCGCCCACACTCAGGAGGATGTCTCCGGCTTGGAGTCCGGACTGGGCGGCGGGGGTCTCGGGGTCGAGCTTGTCCACTCTTGCGGTGGAGCCGGAGACGGCATCGGGGACGTCTTCGACTTCGACTCCGACCCAGCCGGGACGCAGTTCACCAAACCGGGCCAGATCCATGCGCACCTTCTCCGCAGCGCGAATCGGCAGAATGTGACAACCGGCTCCGCCATCAATCCGCCCAACCAGAATCCCGATCACATCGCCGTTCAGATTCAGGACCGGCGCCCCACCCTGTCCGCGCTGGACCGCAAGGTTCGCCCGGATGTGGGTCGTCGAAAAAAACTGGCCGAGATACTTCCGGTCGAGTCCGGCGACGATTCCCAGGCTTGGGCTCGTCTCACGGTCTTCCGGGTAGCCAATGAGAAGCACAGGGGAAGCCACGGCGACCTCCCGGGAATCCCCCAGTGGAATCGACGGGGTGGAGGCATCGACTTTCAGGATGGCGATCCCGCTGCGTTCGTCAGCGATCAACACGCGCGCGGGAAGCTCCCTCCCGGTGTCCGTCATCACAGTGACCTCGTCGGCCTTCATCACAATCCCGGCATGGGTATAGACCGTGCCGGTGGGATCGGCAAAAAACCCGCTGCCATAGCGGATGCCCAGCTTGTCCTTCGCCCGGACTTTCACGACAGCATCCCGTCGCTCGTCAAAAATTTTGCGGACTTGGGCGGAGATATTATCCGCCAGCGAGTCCTCCGCGAGGAGGAAGGAAGACCCTCCCGCGAAGCCTGCCAGACAAGCGAGAACCAGGAAACCTGCCTGACCAAATGACTTAAAAACTATGCGATGGGGCATAACTCACCGGGCGGGTCGGCAGCACGTAGTGCACGGAAGGTGAACCAGTGGATGTCGCGGCAACCGGGAGCGTCTCGCCAATGGTGACGGGAATCGGAGACGTCAGGGAAAGTGTCTGACGGTTGTTTTCTGCCAGAGCTCCCGAGGTCGCGGGGGCGGGACGGGAAACAATCATCACCGAGGCTGCGACCGCCAGGGCGGCAATGGCCCCGTAGGCGAAGCGTGGCACTTCGAAGGTTGGCGCAATGGCCATGATGCGATCGCAAACGACCTCCCACAGCGGACGGCGAATCAATTCCGCACGCTGGCGGGCCTGAAACTCCTGAAGAAAATCCTCAAAATACCCGGGAGGAGGCTGTTCGTAACGCTTGAGCCTCAGGAGTTTGGATATATTTTCTTCTGGTGTCATTGTTTGGTTCTAGTTGGTGATAAACTCTTGTAGGAAATTTTGCAACTGTCGGTGTGCATAGAAAAGTCGTGAGCGCACGGTCCCCTCGGAGATCTTCAAGATCTTCGCAATCTCCGCATGAGGCATTCCTTGGATATCGAACATGGTCACAACACTCCTATGCTCATGAGACAGCTTCATCATGGCCTCGTTCAATTTTTTTTGAAGCTCGCCGAGATTCGCCTGGTGCCGGGGGTCACGATCGCTGGTGGCCTCGATAAATTCCGGGTCGTTGGCGATCCCGTTGTCCACGTCATCGAGGCTCATCGTCATCCGGCGGTTCCGCTTTTTGAGGAAATTGATCGCCATGTTCACGGCGATCGAGTGCATCCAGGTGTAGAAGCTGGATTTTCCCTGGAACCCCTTGATCGAGCGGTAGGCTTTTGCAAAAATCTCCTGGAGCAGGTCGTTGGTATCCTCGTGGTTTGAGGTCATGTTATACACGAGCCCGTAGAGCCGGGGGCTGTAGCGGACCACAAGTTCATCGAATGCCCGTGCCTCTCCCGACTGGGTGCGGGCGACCAATTCAGCATCTGGCGTTTCGGGTGGTTCCATTCGTGGCGAGCGGGAACCCCTACCAGACTCCGCGCCAATTGCAGAGAAAAAATCCCTCCTTGTTCGCGAGCGGGTCGTGGCGCCATGTGAAGAAAAGAGTGAGCAAGGTTTCATTGGTCCGTGAAAGGCAGCGGCTGACCGAGGCGGCGGACTCGGAAAAAAGACATGGGGACAGGGTGGAATCGCCCCTCCTCCCAAGCCGGACTGGCCGACTTCCGGCTCTCCAGTTTGCCAATGGGGTGGAGACACGCGCGGCTCCCGGCGCCGGCGATTCGACAGTCGGCGATTCGCCGTTTGGAAAACCGGATTTTTGTGATAGGCTCCACCTCCTGCCTTTCCGGTGTTATGACATCCTTTCCATTTGCCCAATTCCATGCGGCGGCTGCCGCGAACTACAACAACGGCTGCCGAACTCCGGCCGGGATCCTGCCGGAAGCCGACCTGGCCGATCTCCGCCGTGCCGGGATCTCCTCCCAGATCCTCTTTGACTACGCGGAGGATTTCATCCGCTACGGCGCCCCCTCCGCCGCAGACTTCGCCGCCGTGGCCGAAATCCGCCGGGACGTTTTTCTCCGCCAGCTCGACGGATGCTGGCCGGGGTCGGTGGTTCCGGAAAGTGCCCTCCCCCTCCGCGAAGCCGAGCTCGATGGCGTAGCGTGGCTTCCGCGGATTCTGGCGAAAGCCCGCTGCTTTCTGGCGGGGTCCCTCTGTCCGGAGGTCATGTATGGATGCAGCGGAGACAGGCGCTTTCTGGCCGCCCACAACTTGACGCTGACCGGATTCCTTGCCTGCGTGCGCGATGCGGCCGATGATCCCGCGGCCGTGCTCGCGGCCGTCAAAACCCAGACATCTTTCCCTGCTCCGCCGATGAATTGAGCATTGCCGCAGGGCGTTCTCAGCGCGTCACAACTTCGGGATGGCCAAGTCCATCAAAGACCTCGCGCCCGGCGAAGTGCTGGCGCTGGCAATTTCGCTGGAAGAAGATGATGCCCGGATCTCCGGGGATTTCGCGAGCCGGCTGAAGGAACCCCACCCCGCCACGGGGGGAGATGCTGGAGAAGATGTGGGAACCTTTAAAAAAAGTGATTTCCAATCGGGCGGCGGAAGTGTCCTTTATACGGAGATGAAGAGATTTGAGAATCAAGTGGCAGTTGTGACGGGTGCGGGCCGGGGGATCGGCGAGGCGATTGCAAAGCGGCTGGCCTCCGAAGGAGCCAAGGTGGCGGTCGTGAGCCGGACCGAGGCGAACTCGGCCCGGACGGCCGAGGCCCTGAACGGAATCGCCGCCGGAACAGCCCGCCCGTATGCGGTGGACGTGGCGGATTTTGATGCGGTCCAGAAAACCGGCGAGCAGATCCTGGCCGACTTCGGCCGCTGTGACGTGCTGGTCAACAATGCGGGGATCACGCGGGACACGCTGGCGATGCGGATGTCAAGCGACGACTGGGATGTCGTGTTGCAGACAAACTTGAAAGGGGCGTTCAATTTCACGCGGGCCGTCCTGAGGGCAATGGTCAAGCAGCGCTCGGGCCGGATCATAAACATCAGCTCGGTAAGCGGCCTGATGGGGCTGGCCGGCCAGGCAAACTATGCTGCAAGCAAAGCTGGGCTCATCGGAATGAGCAAAAGCATGGCGCGCGAGGTGGCCAGCCGGGGGATCACGGTGAACGTGGTGGCGCCCGGGTTCATCGAAACCGACATGACTTCCGTTCTCAGCGAAGAGATCCGGAAGGGAGCCCTTGCGCAAATTCCGGTTTCAAAATTCGGCGAAGGCGTGGACATTGCGGCGGCCGTCGCATTTTTTGCGAGCGCTGAGGCCTCGTTCATCACGGGACAGGTGCTTGCGGTGGATGGCGGCATGTCAATGTAACAGCCATGCTTCTCACCCTCCTCAGGCACGCCGAAGCGGAGTCGGACGCAAAGTCGGACTTCGATCGCGAGCTGACGGGGAAGGGGCGCGAGCAGGCCGATCGCGTGGCGCGGTTTCTCGTGGGACGCCGTCTGGAGCCGGCGCTCATTCTGACAAGCCCGCTGGTCCGCGCCCAGCAAACGGCGCAGATCGTTGCGCAGCGGGTGAAGGTCCCGCTGCAGGAGGCTGCCTGGCTGGGGACCGGAATGGAGCCGGAAATCTGCCTGAAGGAAGTTCAGAAGCATGCTGATAAGGAGCATGTGATGCTCGTCGGGCATGAGCCGGATCTCAGCCAGGTGATCTCCCACCTCCTCGGCGTGGCGGACCCCTCGGCGCTGAAAATCCGAAAGGCATCCCTCACGGGAGTCGAGCTGGCGGACTTTCATGCCGGCTGTGGGCTATTGCATTTTTTTGTTCCCGTGCGTTTGATGTGAGGATGAGCCGGGAAATTTTGCATACGTCGTCGTTTGTTGAGGATGCGGTGGGGATGATCATGCGGGAGGCGGATGCCGCAATTTCTGAGCGGGGGATTTTCCGGATTGCCTTGAGCGGGGGAAATACTCCGCGGCCGGTTTATGAGGCCCTGGCAGCGGCGGGAGCCGACTGGGCGAAGTGGGAGGTCACGTTTGGCGACGAGAGGTGCGTTCCGCCAGACAGCGACCAGAGCAACTTCAAGATGGCCAGAGAGGCACTTTTCAACCGGGCAGCGATTCCTGAGGGGAACATCCTGCGCATGCAGGGCGAGGCGGACCCGGCAGAAGCGGCTGCAGCTTATGAACGCGAGCTATTGGCGCGCTCCACCCCCTACCGGCACGACTTGATTCTTTTGGGTATGGGCGATGACGGGCACACGGCCTCCCTGTTTCCCGGGACCGAGGCTCTGGCTGTGCGGGACCGGTTGGTGGTGGCGAATTATGTTCCCAAATTTTCTACGTGGCGGCTGACGTTCACCTACCCGTTGCTGAATGCGGCCCGTCACGTGTGTTTCCTTGTGAGCAGCGCGGGCAAGGAGCCCGTCCTGGAAAGAGTTTTCAGCGGCGCCTCCGAAGATCCGAGCGCGAAGGTGGCACCCTCAGACGGGCGTGTCACCTGGCTTTTGGGAGGCGGGGCCTGATCTTATTTTTATGAAAGCATTACTTCTGACCAACGAGTATCCGCCCCGTATTTACGGGGGAGCTGGCGTGCATGTGCAATATCTGAGCCGGGAGCTGGCCAAGCTCATGCCGGTGGAGGTGAGGTGCTTCGGGGACCAGAACGAGGTCGCCGGGAACCTCAGTGCGCTGGGGTTCGGCCTGGTTTCGGACGCCTACACCTGCCCGAAGCCGCTCCTGCCGGTCTTTGGAGCCCTGCAGCGCTGCCTGGATTTTAACACGCTCGATCTCAAGGCCGACGTGGTCCACTGCCACACGTGGTATTCGCATCTCGGCGGCATCCTGGCCAAGATCAACTACGGGATCCCGCTGGTGGTGACGGTGCATTCCCTCGAACCGCTCCGCCCATGGAAGCGCGAGCAACTGGGCGGCGGGTATGACTTCACCTGCTGGCTGGAAAAGACCACCCTCGAGATGGCGGATGCTGTGATTGCTGTCTCGGAGGAAACGCAGAGGGACGTTCTCCGGCTTTTCGATGTTGCACCGGAAAAAATCCACATCATCTACAACGGGATCGACCCGGAGGAATATTCCCCGGTCAGTTCGCAGTCCGCCCTGCGCCGGTTTGGCGTGAACCCTCATGAGCCATATATCCTCTTCGTGGGCCGGATCACACGGCAGAAGGGGATCATCCACCTCCTGAACGCGATCAAGCACCTCGACCCCGGATTCCAGGTGGTGCTTTGCGCCGGGGCACCGGACACTCCGGAAATTGCTGCGGAGATGAAGAGGGCCGTCGCCGCTGCGCAGCAGGCCCGGCCCGGGGTCATCTGGATCGAGGAGATGCTCGACAACCGCTCGAAGATTGAATTTTACACCCACGCCGGGGTTTTTGTGTGCCCGTCGATTTACGAGCCGTTCGGGATCATCAACCTCGAGGCGATGGCCTGCGGGACGGCGGTGGTGGCGAGTGCGGTGGGCGGGATCCGGGAAGTGGTCAAGCAGGGGGAAACTGGTTATCTCGTCGCCGTGGAGCAGATGCAGGAGACGCCGTTTGAGCCGCTCGATCCGGCACGCTTCGCCAAAGACCTTGCGGTGCGGATCAACGAGCTGATGGCCGACCCCGCCAAGCGGATCGCCTTCGGGAAGGCCGGACGGCAGCGAGCCATCGATGTATTTTCCTGGAGCGCCATTGCCGCCCAGACCCGGGATTTGTATGCGTCCCTGCTCCCCGGCAATCATGCCGGGTAAGCCTCCGGGTTGACTTCGCCGGTTTTACCGCTAGATTCCGCCCACAATCCAAATCACCATGAGCAAACCTGAAATCACCGCCTATCTCAAAACCCATTGCGGATGGAGCCGCGGAGTCCGCGCCATCCTTGAGAAATATGAGATCCCTTACACCGACAAGGACATCATCCTCAACCCGGACTTCCGTTTTGAGATGGAACAGCTCAGTGGGCAACCGCTCTCGCCCTGCGTCGTTGTCAATGGCGTGATGCTGCCCGACATCAGCGGAGAGGAGCTCGAGAGCTATCTACTGGCCAACAACCTCGTGGGCGAGGCGGCGAAAACAACGGATGTGCCCTTGAATGCGGCCTGTTCGGATGAGGAGCATGCGTCGATGGTCCGCCTCAAACTCTGAGAAGCAAGCCTGGGCGTTGATCACACGCCGCCAAACCGGCGCTTCCGCCCGGCAAACTCCTCGAGAGCCGCCCGGAAGTCTTCCTTCGCGAAATCGGGCCACAGCTTCTTTGTAACCACGATTTCCGTGTAGCTGAGCTGCCAGAGGAGAAAGTTGGATATGCGCATTTCGCCGGAGGTGCGGATGAGAAGATCGGGATCGGGAATCCCGGCGGTGTAGAGCCGGTCGGAGATGAGCTCCGGCGTGATCCCGTCCGGTGCCAGGGCCCCGGAGGCCGCCTCCATCGCAATCGCGCGAACGGCGTCAAGGATCTCCATGCGGCCGCTGTAGCTCAAGGCGAGGATGACGGTGAGCCGGGAATTGCCCGAGGTGGCTTCGATCACTTCATCGAGTTTTTTCCGGCAGGGACGCGGAAGGTCGTCCAAGCGTCCGATCGCACGGAGGCGGACGCCTTCACGCAACATCTCCTCCTTTTTTTCATTCAGAAATTTTTCGAGGAGGAGCATGAGGCCGTTGACCTCCAACGCCGGACGCTTCCAGTTTTCGGAAGAAAACGCGTAGAGGGTGAGGAACTCGACGCCGGTCTCCATGCAGGCCTCGACGCACTGGCGGATGGACTTGGAGCCCTGCTCATGTCCCGACAGGCGGGGTAGCCCCCGCTGCTGGGCCCAGCGGCCGTTGCCATCCATGATGACGGCGACATGGCGGGGAGGGTTATCCACAGGGAGTCAAAGGGTCAGAGCCGAATCGTCTGGGCACGGGCTGGACCGATGCTGACGATGGATAGGCGGGCTCCTGTGAGCGCAGCGAGGGATTGCACGTAGTCGCGGGCGCGCGGAGGGAGGTCAGAAAATTTTCTAGCTTTGTCCGTCGGCTTGTTCCAGCCAGCAAACTCCTTGTAGACCGGTGTGCAGCGGGCGAGGGCGTCGGGGTCCGATGGCGGAAAGGAAATCTTTTTGCCATCAAGCTTGTAGGCGGTGCAGACGCGGATCCTGGAGACGGCATCGAGGCCGTCGAGGTTGGTGATCGCGATGTCATCGATGCCATTAACCATCGCGGCGTAACGTGCCGCGACTGCGTCGAACCATCCGCAGCGGCGCGGCCGGCCAGTGGTGGCACCGAATTCGCGGCCCATGGCATGAAGAGAGGAAGTCAGTCCCGCATCCTCCGAAGGAAGCGGCCCTTCGCCGACGCGGGTGGTGTAGGCCTTCATCACGCCGAGGACGCGGTCGATCCGGTGCGGAGGCACGCCGCTGCCCGTGCAGGCTCCTCCGGCTGTGGTGTTCGAACTGGTGACAAAGGGATACGTGCCATGGTCGATGTCGAGAAAGGTTCCCTGGGCCCCCTCGAAGAGGAGTTGCTTGTTTTTTTTGAGGGCGTTGTGGAGGAAGACCACCGTATTGGTGACGAAAGGCCGGAGAACATCCGCCGCCTCAAGATAGGCGCTGAGCACGGCCTTCAAGTTCAGCGGCGGAATGCCCAAGCTTTTGAGCAGGGCATTGTTTTCCCGCATACGGACGGTCAGTTTTTTGAGGAAGACCTCCGGGTTGATAAGGTCACACATTCGGAGCCCGACACGCGCGGCCTTGTCACCATAGGCCGGCCCGATCCCGCGCTTGGTCGTCCCAATTTTGTTTTTTCCCTTGCTGGCCTCTCGCTGTCCGTCGAGAACCCGGTGGTAGGGAAGCACGATGTGGGCCGCGTCGCTGATGAGAAGATTCTTTCCCACGGTCACGCCGCGTTTGCGGAGCCCTTCGATTTCGCCGACGAGCGAGACCGGGTCGAGGACGACCCCGTTGCCGATCACGCAGACCTTTGACTTGCGGAGGATGCCGGACGGGATGAGGTGGAGGACGTATTTTTCGCCGTCGATGACAATTGTATGGCCGGCGTTGTTTCCCCCCTGGCTGCGAACGACGATGTCCGCCTCATCGGTGAGAAAATCAATGATCTTTCCTTTTCCTTCATCGCCCCACTGGGCTCCG
>JBGSJQ010000032.1:0-10429 GCA_041741775.1 Terrimicrobiaceae bacterium
GCCACCGAGCGGTCGCACCCCGACGCCGATTTCCGCGTCTCCGCCGACGGCCG
This sequence comes from Terrimicrobiaceae bacterium, assembly GCA_041741775.1. Classification (GTDB taxonomy): domain Bacteria; phylum Verrucomicrobiota; class Verrucomicrobiia; order Chthoniobacterales; family Terrimicrobiaceae; genus QYQL01. The sequence continues at coordinate 54 of JBGSJQ010000032.1, forward strand.
TGAATACTGCTCGGAGCACCTGCCCGGACGCAATTGAAGCGACGAAAAGGGGTTGCACCGCCGCGCCTTACGGGGGAGACTCTTCCTCTCATGAAGCCCCTGGCCGCGACCCTCTCCCTCTTTGCAATTCTCTTGGTCTCTGGTTGCTCCCGTCCCCCGGCTCCTGCGGAGCCCTTGTCCCCGGCTGAACCGACTCCCGAGGCAAGCCCTGCGGCGGTCAATGCCCCAGATTTCACCGGAACTTGGGTGACCGCCGACGACCAGGGACAGGCGTTCGACCTCGTCGTTTTTCCCGGAGGCCAGGCCGTCAGCACCTGGGTCAAGGGCCCTGAAGGGGCGCGTGGCGAACGGGGGTTCTGGCGCACCGAGGGGGACCGCCTCATCATTGCCTTCCAAGACGGCTGGACCGACCTCATCATTCCCCAGGGAGGAGGCTTCATGCACCGCGGGTTTGAGCCCGGGGCCGATCTGGCTGGCCGGTGGAAAAATGAAGCCCCGGTCCGGCGGATCGAAGGCGATGCCTTCACGGGAATCTGGCAGCTCAACAAAGAGCCCGACGGCACCTACCTCTACGTCACCCTGCAATCCGCCGGGCGGGCGTTCAGCACCGTCGGGGGCGGCACCGAGGGGCGGTGGGAGCTCACAAAAGAAGGGGCCCTCTGCACGTGGCCCGACGGATGGAATGACCTCATCCTCCCGGCGCAGGATGGCTACCAGAAGCGCTCCTGGGTCGGCCCGGCGGAACAGAACGTCACCCCTCCAGACATCTCCATTGCCACCCGCGTCGGAAGCGAAAGGTTTTCCATCAACCCCTGAGGCGTCGCGAGCGTAGATATTTCGATGACAGCACTCTTTCTGGTGGCGGGTTCGGCGGTGATTGCGATGGCGATGATGGTCATCGTGTGGATCTTTGCGAAACGCATGAACAATGCCGGGATTGTGGACATCTGGTGGTCGTTCGGGTTTGCCCCCGTGGCGGTGTTCTGCGGAGTTTTTGGCGGCGGACATCCCCTTCGCAACGGGCTTGTCGCGGCGATGGTATGCGCGTGGAGCATCCGGCTCGGGATGCACCTCTACAAGCGGGTCATGTCCCACCACCCGGAGGAAGATCCGCGCTACGCGGAACTCCGGAAGCAATTTCCCAATCATACGTGGCTGATGTTCTTCGGATTCTTTCAGCTGCAGGGCGTGCTGATCGCGCTGCTGAGCGTCCCGATCGCGCTCGCCTGCGCGAACCCGTCGGGCGGCGTTGGGGCTTTCGAGGTCGCCGGGCTTCTTCTCTGGCTGGTGGCCATCGGCGGTGAGACCATCGCCGATGCCCAGCTGGCCTTCTTCCGCGCCCAGCCAGCCAACCGCGGGCGGGTGTGCGCGTTCGGGCTCTGGAAGTATTCCCGGCACCCGAACTACTTTTTTGAGTGGCTCGTCTGGGTCTCGTATTTCGTGTTTGCGCTCGGCTCTCCGTGGGGGTGGATCGGCGTGCTGAGCCCGGCCCTCATGCTTTACTTCCTGACGTGCGTGACCGGCATTCCGCCATCCGAGGCCCATTCCCTGGCATCCCGCGGGGACGCCTACCGGGACTACCAGCGCCGCACCAGCCCGTTCATCCCCTGGCCTCCCAAACCTGAAAATCTATGATCTCACTCGACGACCTGCTCGCCCGCAACCTTCTGCCCGACCCGGCCATCCGGCTCGGCATCCGCAACCTCCTTGCAAAAAAGCTCCGGGAAGAAACCCGCGAGGGGGCCGAGGAGCAAAATGAGGCGCTGGCCGCCTTCATTGCAGACCTCAAAACCCGCCCGATCGCGATCAAAACCCGCGATGCCAACGAGCAGCACTACGAGGTCCCCACGGAGTTTTTTCAGCACGTCCTGGGCCCGCGCATGAAATACAGCGGGGGCTTCTGGCCGCGCGAGGACACGACGTTTGCCGAGTCCGAGGAGGCCATGCTCGAGCTGAGCTGCCGCCGGGCGGAGCTCGAGGACGGGCAGGATGTGCTGGAGCTCGGCTGCGGCTGGGGCAGCCTGACGCTCTGGATGGCTGAGCACTACCCCGCCTCGCGCATCACCGGCGTCTCGAACTCGGCCACGCAGAAAGTTCATATCGAAGCCGAGGCGCAGCGCCGCGGCCTTACAAACGTGCGGATCCTCACCGCTGACATGAACGACTTCGAGGCCGGTCCGGCGGCCTTCGACCGCGTCGTCTCGGTCGAGATGTTCGAGCACATGAAAAACTACGGGCTCCTGCTCCGCAAAATCGCCTCCTGGCTCCGACCCGGCGGCAACCTCTTCGTCCACATTTTCACGCACCGTGAGTTCGCCTACCACTTCGAGGGAACCGACCCCTCGGACTGGATCACGCGCTACTTTTTTGAAGGCGGAACGATGCCCTCCGACGACCTCCTGCTATACTTCCAGGATGATCTGAAAATCATGCGGCACTGGCGGGTCTCCGGCACGCACTACCAGCGGACCTCCGAGGCGTGGCTACAGAACATGGACGCCAACGAGGCGGCCATCACGCCGATTCTGGAGAAGACCTACGGCGCTGACCAAACGGCAAAGTGGCGCGCCTACTGGCGCGTCTTTTTCCTCTCCTGCGCCGAGCTCTGGGGGTTCCGGGGCGGCAACGAGTGGCTTGTGAGCCACTACCTTTTTCAGAAGCCTTCGATTTGAGACTCGCAGGAATGGCGCGGGATTGGCAGGATGCCTGGCCGTTGAATTTCGAATGAGCAAGAAGCAACCAAGAGTGCAGGTGGCCCGCGACGGAAAAGTCCTCGCCGAGTATGCAAACCTACAGCTTCCATCCCTCCTCGAGACCGGTCATCTGAACCCCGGGGACCATTGTTTTGACGCGGAGGCTCAGGCTTGGATCCCGCTGGAGGACTACATGAAGGACATCTCCGGGTTTTCGAGAAAAGGCCGGAATTCCGAGCCCGCGGAATCTGCGCCCGCGGAGAAGCAACCCGCTCGTGCAGAGCAAGAGCGCTCGTGGCAGTCCGCGCAGGTTGTTCCCTGGCTCCTGGCATTTTTCGCGCTCGCTGCAGCGGTGGGGGCGGGTCTCTTTGCGTGGACGCAAAGCGCAGAAATTGCCACCCTGCGAGACAGGCTGGCCACTGCTGAGCAAGCCAAGGCGGGGCTCCAAAAACAATACGATGAGGCCCTCCTCAAGGAGCGGGACTTGGCGCCGGGCGATCTCGTGCGCGGGCGCGTCATCATTCGCAGCGCGGCGGGGAACCGCACCGCACCGCCAGGAGTCAAGGTCCGCCTGTTCGCGCGAAGTGCCATCGCGGACCACTTGGAAGCCCGTTTTGCGGCGGGCACATCCGAAACCGGCGGAGATCCGTCCCGGCTCGCGGTGCACTACATGAAAGATCTTCCCAGCCCGATCGAGACAACGACCACCGACTCGGACGGCCGATTCGAGCTCAAAGTTCCGGAGCCCGGCGATTATGTCATTCAGAGCAGCCTCATCTCTGCCAAGACGCGGGAGATGCGCCTGTGGTTTATCGCCTTCAATTCGCGCGACCCGCTGAACACCCCGGTGGACATCAACGACTCGAATGTCGTCCGGCAATTCGACCCGCTCCTGATGCTTGTCGAGGGCCGGTAAAGTCGTGTCTCCGGGCTGCGGGAAACGGACGTCAGATGGCTTGCAGAGGTTTGCAAATTCTGCTGGGATGCGGGCCATGAAACAGATTTGTTCCCTCCTTGGAGTTCTTTTGTTCGCCACCTTTTCCACCGGTTGCCTTGTCTCGCCGACCAGCCGTTCCGGGGGGCTGGGGTCGGTGACGGTTTCAAATTCGAACCCGTCGGCGATTGTTGCGGCCGCCCAGACGGTTTTCCCCCAGTCCGGCTACGAACTCGGGCCGTCGGATTTCCCAACGTCGATCTCGTTTGACAAGTCGACGAGCCGGTTTGCAAATGTCATGTGGGGGAGCTACGGGAATCCTCAGACGATCCGCGTGAGGATTTTCATGAACCAGATTCCGGGATCGAACGACTACCGGCTGGTTCCGAAAGTTTACTCCGTCAGCGACGCGGGGGAGGCGGGGTTTGATTCTGAGCGGGCGCTCATGGGGCTCTGGTCGGGAGAGTTTGGCCCGCTCCTCAGGCAGGTCGCAGCGCAGGCCGGCGGAGCCGGCGGCATGTGAGAACTGCGGTGACAACCGCCTTGCGGTTTTCCGGATTGGGCGCACTGGCCTTCGCCCTGGCGGGTTGTCTGGTCTCGCCGGTCGAGCGCTCGGGAGGGATCGGGTCGGTGACCGTGTCGAACTCGAATCCGTCGGCCATCATCACGTCCGCACAAAATATTTTTGTGCGCTCGGGCTACCGAATGACGCAGGTGCGCTTTCCGCATTCGGTGACATTTGAAAAGCCGTCGGGCCAGTTTGCCAACATGATGTGGGGGAGCTTCTCGAGGCCTCAAACCGTGCGGGCAAAGCTCCAGATTGGGGAGATTCCGGGGACGGCCGATTTCCGGATCTCGGTGCGGCTCTTCAGTGTGACCAGCGCCGGGGTGCGCGGGTTTGAGGATGCCCGCCAGATCTCCGGGCTCTGGGCCATGGAGTTCCGCCCCATGCTCGGGCGCATCGCCCGGCAGGCGGACAATGCGGGCCGCCAGTGAATTCCGATTGAGTTCCTGCCCCGAATGCCGTTCTCTCGCCGGATGGTTCGCACACGCTTCGCTCCCTCACCCACCGGATTCCTTCATGTCGGCGGCGCCCGCACGGCGCTTTTCAACTGGCTCTATGCACGGCAGAACGGCGGAAAATTCATTCTTCGCATCGAGAACACCGATGAGAAGCGAAATACGGAGGAGGCCTACAAGGTCATTTATGACGGTCTGAACTGGCTGGGGCTGGACTGGGACGAGGGCCCGGACAAAGGCGGACTGTTTGGCCCGTATCAGCAGAGCGAGCGCTCGGCGATCTACGAAAAATACCTCGCCGTGCTCGAGGCGGGAGGCCACGTTTACGAGGACGGCGGAGCGATCCGGTTCCGCTCGCCCCGTAAGCCGGTCATCGTCGAGGACATCGTCTGCGGACGGATCGAGTTCGACATGTCCAACCCGGCCACGCATCCGGACATGACGATCCGCCGGCCCGACGGCTCATGGATATTCCATTTTGTGAACGTCGTGGACGACATCGAGATGCAGCTCACGCATGTGATCCGGGGAGAAGACCACCTCTCGAACACCCCGAAGCACGTCGAGCTCTACCAGGCGATCGGGGCCACGCCGCCGAAATTCGCGCACATTCCCCTCATCCTGAACCATGAGGGAAAAAAGCTGAGCAAGCGCGACGGGGGGTCCAGTATCACGTATTTCCTCGACCTTGGCTACACGCCTGAGGCCGTCGCAAATTACCTCTGCCTGCTGGGGTGGTCCCCCGGTGCAAATCGCGAACTGCTTCCGCTCAGCGAAATCCTCAGCCTTTTCGACCTGGCCGGGATCAATCGCCGGAATGCAATCTTCGACCTCGACAAATGTTTTTGGCTCAACGGCCAGCACATCCTGCACATGAGCCTCGAGCGTTTCGAGGAGCTGGCCCTGCCGTTTGTCGAGAAGGCGGGGGTGCCTTTTGGGACGACCGAGGCACTTCGTCCGGCCCTGGCCATTGTCAAACCAAAGGTCAAGCATCTGAGCGACGTGCCGGACTGGATCGGATTCCTTTTCACGGAGGAATTTCCTTTTGACCCCGAGGCGGTGACCAAGAGCCTGTGCAAGCCGGGAGCGGGCGACCGGCTCCAGGCACTCGGCTCCGCGCTTTCCGGACTCTCCGATTGGACGCACCCGGCCATCGAAGCCAGGCTCAAGGAGACCGCGGTTGCTCTTGGTGTCAAAACCGGGGAGCTCGTCCACCCCGCCCGCGTGGCAGTCAGCGGACGCTCGGTCGGTCCCGGGCTCTACGAAATGTTCGAGGTCCTCGGCAAAGAGCGCACGCTCGCCAGGTTCGAGCGCGCCCGCGGGATGGCAGCCTGACAGCTTCCGCTGAAGCCAATCGGATCAAATCCTGATGAAAGCCTTTGATTTTGTTGTGATTGGCGGCGGGAGCGCAGGGTATGCCGGGGCGAGGACGGCCGCGGCCCTCGGTCTTTCAACGGCGATCGTCGAAGGTGCCGACGAGCTTGGGGGGCTTTGCATCCTGCGCGGTTGCATGCCAAGCAAGGCGCTGCTGGAATCTGCCAGCCGGTATCGGGCGATCCGCCAGGCGGCTGATTTCGGGCTTTCAGCCGGGCCCCATGCATTCGACGCTTCAAAAATCATTGCGCGCAAGCGACGGCTGATCGCCGACTTTGCGGGCTACCGCAGCGGCCAGCTTCGCGATGGGCGTTTCGAACTGTTTCGAGGAAGCGCGGAGGTGACCGGACCGAACTCACTGGTGGTCTGCAGGCCGGATGGCTCCCGTGAGGAAATGACAGCCCGAACGCTTTTGATCGCCACCGGATCCGCGCAATCCCTGCCGCCGGTCCCTGGCCTTGCTGGTTCGTTGCCGCTGACCAGCGACGACATCCTGGATCGTCCGACCATCCCTGACTCGCTCATCGTTCTGGGCGGGGGCCCCGTCGCGCTCGAGATGGCCTCGTATGCCTCGGCGTTCGGATCCAAGGTGACGGTCATCCAGCGCAGCGCCCAAATCCTCCGCGGCTGCGATCGGGATGCGGCCGACGCCCTGGCGGATGGGTTGCGCGCCGATGGGATCGATATTTTTACGAGCACACAAATCGTCGAGGTTCGGAATCAGGGGGGCCTGCGTCGGGTCGTCTTCCGGCATGAGGGCACGGAAGTGGAGGTCACGGGGGCGGAGATTCTGAATGCGTTAGGGCGGCATGCCGTCCTTCCCGAAGGAGTGGATGTCGCCCGCGAAGCCGACAAGATCGCCGTCAATCCCGCCCAGCAAACATCCTGCCCCCATGTCTTCGCTGCCGGCGATGTGTGCAGTCCGCTGGAAGTCGTGCATATCGCCATCCAGCAAGGCGAGGTGGCCGCGCGCAATGCGGCCCGGTTTTTGCGGGGCGACAGCGAACCACTCGAGGAGATGGACTACCGCCTGAAAGTCTTCGCCGTTTTCACCGAGCCCGGATTCTCCTGCGCCGGCCACAGCGAAGACGAGCTCCGCGAAAAAAACATCCCGTTCCTCTGCGCCAAATACCCGTTTGACGACCACGGAAAATCCCTCGTGATGGGCGAAACCCACGGCTTCGTAAAAATCCTCGCGCACAAGACGACGGGAGAAATCCTGGGAGCGTCCGTGGTCGGGCCGGAGGCGGCCGAGTTGATCCACGAGATCGTCGTGGCCATGCGGTTCCGCGCGACGGCCGGCGACTTGGCCACCACTCCGCACTACCATCCAACCCTCTCGGAAATCTGGACCTACCCGGCAGAGGAAATTGCCGACGCGCTATCCTAGTGTAGGCCGCCCAACAGCCTGCATATGATGATTCTTCCTTGGAGAGCAAAGAGAGTGGCCGCTGCGCGGCGGATCGGGGAGGGAATGCGGTTTTTTGGTTTATCGGGTGCGGAGGGCGCTGACGCTGGTGAGGATGCCGGCGATCATCGAGTAGGCGACGACGCCGACGAAGAGGGCGACGAGGAGGATGATCGCCGGCTGGATGAGCGTTGTCAGGTGTCCGATGCGGGAGGTCAGCTCGCGGTCGTAGCGTTTGGCGGCGCGCTCGAGTGCCGCAGCGATGTCGCCGGTCTGCTCGCCCACCCCGAGAATGTCCATGAGGACGGGAGGAAAAAATCCGACCCGTCGCAGCGCGGTGGCAAGGCTGGTGCCCTCGCCGACCATGTCGGCCACCTTTTTCAGCAGGCCCTGGAGGTAAACGTTGGCGGTGGCGGCGAGCATGAGGTTGATGCCGTGGAGGAGGGTGACGCCGTTGGAGACAAGCGTGGAAAGCGTCTGCAACATTTCGGCGTAGAACTTCGCGCGCAGCACCTGACCGACGACCGGGATGTTGAGCATTGCCCGGTGCCACCAGGCGCGGCCGGCGGGCGTCTGCACCGCCGCTCGAACGAGCAGCGCTGTGGCCCCGATCACCGCAAGAATCGCCCACCACCACTTGCCGCAAAACCCGCTGACGGCAATCAGGATCTGTGTGATCAGGGGGAGCTTCTGCCCGGTTTTTCCCAGGAGCACGGAAAGCTGCGGGACAAGGAAGGTGAGGAAAATGAACATCAGCACCAAGGCCGAGGCGAAGACGATGCTTGGATACATCAGCGAGCTGACGACGCGTTTCCGAAGGTCTTCGATGAGTTCGAGGTAGGCGCACTGCCGCTTGAGGATCTGGGGGAGGGCTCCGCCCGCTTCCCCGGCGGCGACGAGATTGCAGTAGAGCGCGTCAAATGTGCGCCCGCATTCGCGCAGCGCCTGGGAGAAGCTAACGCCATCCCTCACGCGCTGGCGGAGTTTGGCGGCGACCAGTTTGACATCGGATTTTTCCTGGCGCTGCTCGATGACCTTCAGGGCGCCTTCGAGCTGGAGCCCCGCCTCCAATAGCTCGGCGAGCTCCTCGGTGAAATAAAGCAGCTGGGCCGAGGAGAGTCGGGTCAAGCCGATCTCTCCCGGAGTCGCCTTACGGGTCGGGGCGGCCCCGCTGGCATCGGTCACGCTCACGGGCTGAAGCCCCTTTCTGCGCAGGATCCGGTAGGCCTCGGCGCGCGTCGTCGCGGTGATCACTCCGCTCGAAGGCCCGCCTCCCGGCTCGGTCGCTCTGTAGGTGAAATCAGGCATGCGGACGGAACAAAGACCGGGCCCCTTGCCTCTGAACCAGAATTTGTGTGGCGTGGTCTGGCATGGGTTCTCTCCGGCAGGGCGATTGACCCGGGATCAGGTGGTCAGGGCCTGGTTTTGGATGGCCAGCAAGTTTTCGATGCCGGCTTTTGCTGCGCCGAGCATGCTGTCGAGTTGGGCCTGAGTGAAGATGGTCTCCTCGCCAGACCCCTGCACCTCGACAAAGTCCCCGCTCGCGGTCATGACGACGTTCATGTCCACCTCGGCGTCTTTGTCTTCGAGGTAGTCCAGATCCAAAAGCACTTCGCCCTTGACGATGCCCACGCTGACGGCGGCCACGCGGTTCTTTAAGGGAACGGCGGCGAGTTTTCCGGCTTTGACCAGCGACTGGCAGGCCAGCTCGATGGCGACAGAGGCCCCGGTGATGGCTGCGGTGCGGGTTCCGCCATCAGCCTGCAGCACATCGCAATCGACCCAGAGCGTCCGCGGACCGATTTTTTCCAGGTCCACCACGGCCCGCAGCGAACGTCCGATCAGGCGCTGGATTTCCGTGCCGCGCCCATCCGGCTTCCCGCGCGACGAGTCGCGCTGCTTGCGCGTCAGGGTGGAGTAGGGGAGCATGGAATACTCTGCGGTGAGCCATCCGCCAGTGACGCCCTGCTCCTTCATCCAGCGCGGGACGGATTCCTCGATCATGGCGGCGCAGATCACGCGCGTGTTGCCGAAGGCGATGAGGACGGAGCCCTGCGCGTTGGGGGCGATGCCGGTTTGGATTTCGATGTGGCGGAGGTCGCCGGGAGCCCGGCCGTCGTGTCGTGTCATGAGGGGAAAACGATGCCTGCCCGGGAGGGCTCTGCGCAAGACATCATTTTCTCGCGAGGCTGGACGGGGATTACGGGAAGTTGCGCAATTTTGCCCCGAGGCGGACGACGAGGTGGGAGAATTCGCCGGCATTGTGGATCAGGTCGCGGGCGAACCCGATCCAGGTGACGCCAGGAGAGGCGATAATGAGCAGGACTGCAAGCAGGGCGAGGTTGAGCAGGTAGATGAGGACCAGCGAAAAAAATGTGCCCCCGTAAGTCAGGTCCGGCTGGCCTTTCGGGATCATCCAGCAGGTGAACGAGAGGTGGAAGGCCCACGTCGCTCCGACGGCTGCGTAGAGGAGCTGACGGTAGGGGCTCACGTCCGTGAAGAGCGCCGCAATCCCGTAGATCGCAATCACCAACAAGCTGTAGATCGGGAAAAAATACGGGGCCAGCGCGATCCACGTATTCGTTTTGTCGGTGAGGATGTGCCCGCCCTCCTTCGACACCTGGAAGCGGTGGACGCGTCCGCCCATCAGGTAAACCCAGATCGCGTGCGTCAGTTCGTGGCCGAAGACGTAGATCCAGAGCGGGCGGGGAAGCCCGAAAAACGTGACCAGCCAGAGGAGGCTTCCGAGGGCGAAGAACCAGAATTCCTCGGTGATCCAAAAAGCATCACGCACGGTCGTGCGGGCGAAGGCGGTGAAGAACGTCTGGGTGAGGATGGCGGCCGGCGGGAGGAGGAAGAGGCCGACGACAAACTTGACCCAGCGCGTGGGGACGTGTTCGGGGATCGCGCCCGCGAGGGAGGCCTGGAAGCGGGCTGGCTTGCCGGG
>JBGSJQ010000033.1:0-25358 GCA_041741775.1 Terrimicrobiaceae bacterium
CGGGCTTGTGCGGCCTGGAGGGACAGGGCGGCTCGGCAGGCGGCGGCGGCATGGTCGGTGCAGGCGAGGGGGGCCCCGAACATGGCGATGATGGCGTCGCCGACGTATTTGTCGAGGGTTCCGAGCTCGCTGGTGAGAGCCGACGTGCATTCCCCGAAGTATTGGCACATGAGCTCAACGAGGTCGGTTGCGGAGAGGGACTCAGCCAGGGTGGAGAAGGCGACGATATCGCTGAAGAATGCGGTGATGACGACCTCGTCGCCGCCCGTGCGCGGCGGGGTGTTGTTCTCGACCATCTCATTGACGACGGCGGCGGAGACGTAGGTTCCAAAGAGGTCTTTGATGCGCTGGCGCTGCCTTTCCTCGACACCGAGCTGGCGGATTACGGCAAGGAAGGTGCAGGAGAGCGCGGCGCCCACGGGGGCGATGATCGGGACAAGGAGCCCGGCGTGGGCAAACAAAAGAAACGCCAGGGCGATGTAGCCCAGCACGAGGAGAGCGGCCAGAATCTTCCCCGGACCGGAGAAGCGGTTCCGGAGGACGCTGAGCCAGGCGGCCCCCAGGCCGATCAGGCAGATGAGGAGCGAATTGGCCCAAATGGGAAGGCGGGTGATGTATTGGCCGGAGAGGATGGTTTTAAGCAGGTTGCCATGGACGGAGACCCGCGGGACGGGTATCGTGCCGCTCATCGGGGCCAATGAGTTATCCCCGAGCAGGGGATCGGTCGGACCGATGAGGACAACGGCGTTGTTGAAATGGCTGAAAAACGTCCCGGCGACCTGCTTTTCTTCGGGAGTTCCGTCGCGTGCGAGGCGATCGAACTCCAGGACCCATGCGACATTCGAGTCGGGTTGTTCCTCCTTCGACCAGGGGGTGAACCAGTTGGGCTCAACGAGTTGGTGGAGGTGGAGCGGGATGGTGTGGAGGACCTTCGAGGCCTTGTCTCGAATGAGAAGGCGATCCGGCTGGATGTCGATAGCAGAGGCGTCAAGGCCGTTCCAAAGCAGGGCCAACTCAATGGCCATGGTGTAGTAGGTTTGGAACTCGTTCTGCGCGAAGGCCGGGAGGGTCCTCAGGTCGGGAAGGGCCGTATTGATGAGGCCAACATGACCCCATGTCGGGCCGACGACGGGGAAGTCCGGCAGTTCGGGGAAATCGGTGTTTTCGCGGCTGGTGCGGCGGTCAAAAAGAAAAGGGAATGCGTTCTGTGCATTGCCGAGGACGCCTGTTTGGGTGCCATAGGAGGCGGCGAGGACGATGTTTGGATGCTTTTGAATGGTTCGTCCAAGCTCGACGCTGCCCGCTTCGGCCTCGGCGCGGCCGAGGGCTGGAAGACCTGTGTTTCCGAAGACAAAATCGACGCCCGCAGCCCGGATTTTTCCGCGCTCAAAGAGGGCATTGAGCACCTGGGCAAAAATCGCGCGACTCCACGGGAAATTTCCGATTTCAGCGAGGGATTTGGAGTCAACCTGAACGTAGAGCAGATGGACCGGGGAAGGGAGGTCGCCGCGGAAGTCCAGTCGCGCATCGATGGTCTTTTCCTCAAGAATTCCCACGGCCCCATCCAGGCCGATAAAGATATCCTTCCCACCCCATGGGACGACCTGAACCTGAGAGAGAAGACCCCAGACCGCGCAGATCCCCAAACAGGCCAACGGCAGGAAAATTCTCGCACGAACCTTCCTTAGCACAGTCGACACCGACGCGAGACTCGTGAGCATGCGCGCCGGAGGAGCCGAATCCTAGGACGGAGGGGGATTCGGAGTGGGGGTCGGAGTGGGTGTCGGAGTTGGAGTGGCTACAGGAGTGGCTGTCGGACTTGGGGTGGGAGTGGGTGTCGGGGTCGGAGTCGCGCTGGAGCCGCCGTTGCTGCTGCTCCCACCTCCACTGCTTCCGCCGCCTCCGCTTCCGCCTGTGGGAGGAGCTGTGCCAACAGTGCCTGCGCCTTCATCGCCGCCGAATCCGCCGGCGTTGTCATCACTAATGCCTCCGCCGAGCTGCTCAGGGGCACCATCTTCGACGCCCTCGAAGGCATTTTCCCCGGGAATGAGGCCGAGAGCCTGTTCGATCAGTCCCATCAATTCCTCGGTTCGTTGCGGGCTGAGGGGCGTGATGTCGGATGGCGTCAGGGTTCCGCCGGCCAGGCTGAAGGTGATCGTCATGCCATTGGAAAGCGTGACGGTTTTGCCGTCGATGGTGGCGAAGTCGATGGTTCCCTCGGGGAGGTCCACGGTCACGGTGCGGGAGTTGCCGGAGGGTCGGCTGACTGTAATGGAGACAATCGTGCCGCGGATACCGGCAACGCCGGCGGGAGTGCCGATGTCAAAGGTCGAGCCTTTGGCGAGTTTGGCGACATCGGCGAGGATGCTGCCCTCGGAGACGGACACCTTGGTTTTTGAGACAGAAGGCTCTTCCTTGCCTTCCTTGTAGTTAACTCCAGTAGAATCGAAAGGAGCCTGCTGGAAGGTTTCAATGGAGAAGACCGATCCGGGTTTCACGGTGATCGTGGTGCCATTGGAGAAGAGGAGGACGGCCATGGATCCGCTTCCGGTTTTCACCGATTGGTCCTGCTTCAAGAACGTGCCTTCTTTGAGAGGTTCGGTTTTTTTGGTGGAGGTTTCGATGGACGAGACATCGCCTTTGACCTTCAAGACGCGAATGTTACCCGGTAGGCCTTCCGCAGCGAAGGACGAGAGACTGCTCCCCAGGAGGAGGGCCAGCATCATGGATGCGGCAATGGTGAGAGTTTTCATTTGGGAAATCATTGCCTATTGCGGTGGATAAGGAAAGGAAAAAATGCGTGATTTTCCCTTGTCTGCGCCATGGGTCGATGCCTGTGGTGAGACTATTTGGAGCAAAAGATAGCGGCCGGTGGTGCGAATGGGGCAGGGTCAGGCTGGTTTTGGGGCTGGCGAAGGGGAGTGAGCGAGCTTGTCCGGTGCGATGAGCATGTAGATGGAGGGGAGGATGAAGAGGGTGAAGGCGGTTCCGATAGCCATGCCGAAGACGAGGACGAGGCCGATGGAGTTGCGGGCCTGGGCACCGGGGCCGGTGACGAAGATGAGCATGATGTGGCCAAAAACGGTGGCGGCGGTGGTCATGAGGATCGGCCGGAGGCGGAGTCGGGCGGCCTCGCGAATGGCGTCCAGCTTCGAGAGACCGGCTTCGCGCCTGGTATTGGCGAACTCGACCATGAGGATGCCGTGTTTGGCGATGAGGCCGACGAGGGTGACGAGGCCGACCTGGGAGTAGATGTTGAGTGTTGTCGTCCAGCCCTGGGTGAGGGAGAAGTTCCAGCCGGGCGGGCCGGCGGCTTTGAGGAAGGTGAAGATGAGGGCCCCGAACATGGCGAGGGGGACGGAGCCGAGGAGGATGACGAGAGGGTCGCGGAACGAGTTGAACTGGGCGGCGAGGACGAGGTAGATGAGGAGAACGGCCAGCGAGAAAGCAGGCAGGAACTTGCCGGCCTCTTCGCGCAGTTGGCGGGACTGTCCGCCGAACTGGATGCCGACGCCCTTGGGAAGGACTTCCTGAGCGGCTTTTTCGAGCTCTGCGAGACCCGTCGAGAGGGACCGCGGCGCGATGCCCTGGATTTTGACGGCGTTGAGCTGGTTGAAGCGGTTGAGGCTGCGGGGTTCGATCGAGCGGGAGATGGTGGCGATGGAGCTGAGGGGGAGGAGGGTTCCCTTGGGGCCGCGGATCTGGATTTGGTCGAGCTGCTCGGCGGTGAGGCGTTGTGAGCGGGCAATTTGCGGGATCACCTTGTAGCTGCGGCCGTCGAAATTGAAGCGGTTCACAAAATTGCCGCCGAGGATGGTGCCGAGGTCCTGGCCGATGCCGCGCATGTCGAGACCCAGCGAGGCAACCTTGTCACGGTCGATGACGATCTCCTCGCGGGCCTGGTCAATTTTGACATCGGTCTCGAGGAAGGCGAACTGCTGGGAAGCCATCGCCTTGGCGACGACCTGATTGGCGAGCTCGAGCAGCTTTTCGGGTTCTTGGGTTCCGAGGATAACGAATTCCACCGGGAACTGTCCGGCGGCGGGGAGGGGGTCCGGGAGGAAGGCGGGGTGCTGGACGCCGGTGATTTTCGAGAGCGCACCCGCCACTTCAGGTTCGATTTGGAAGATCGAGCGTTTGCGTTGGGACCATGGTTTGACGAGCATGCCGCCGAAGCCGAAGGTGGGCTGGGTGATCTGGAAGCTTTGCTCCATTTCCGGGACGTTTTTGAAGACGTCGAACGCCTTTTCCGTGAAGTAGGTGACCTGCTCCAGCGAGGCATTGGGCGGCGGAGAGACGACACCGAAGATGATCCCCTGATCCTCCTTGGGGGCGAGTTCGGACGGGGACATGAGGTAGAAGACGCCGGCGAAGAAGGTGAGGACGACCCAGAGGAAATAGACCTTCGGGCGATTGGCGAGGGTCACATCCACAAGCCGGCCGTAGAGGGATTTGAGGCGTTCGAAGTCGCGCGAGATCCGGCCGGCAAAGCCCTTTTCGTCATCCCCCTTGCGGAGGAGTCGGGAGGAGAGCATGGGGGAAAGCGTGAGGGCGACGAGGCCCGAGATGAAGACCGCCCCGGCGAGGGTAAACGCAAACTCCCGGAAGAGCGCGCCGGTGAGCCCGCCCTGAAACCCGATCGGGACATAGACGGCCGCGAGGGTGATCGTCATTGAGATGACAGGGCCGATGAGTTCGCGGGCCCCGAGGAGGGAGGCATCGAGCGGGGAGAGGCCTTCGCGAAGGTGGCGCTCGATATTTTCCACGACGACAATGGCATCGTCCACGACGAGTCCGACCGAGAGCACGATGGCGAGGAGCGTGAGCAGGTTGATCGTGAACCCGAAGACCTGCATGAGGAAAAACGTGCCGATCAGCGAGATCGGGATCGTGAGCATGGGGATGATGGCGGCGCGGAGGGAGCCGAGGAAGAGGTAGATGACAACGATGACGATGAGGATCGTCTCGAAGAGGGTCTTCTGGACCTCATGCACCGCCTCGTTGATGTAGGTGGTGCTGTCGTAAGCCACGGCGGCCTCCAGACCGCTCGGGAGCTGGGCTTGAACCTCCTCCATCGCCTCGCGCACTTGGGCGATGACCTCGAGGCTGTTCGAGGTGGGCATGACCCAAACGCCCATGAAGACCGCGTCCTGCCCGGTGAAGCGGACGGTCGCATCGTAATTCTCCGCGCCGAGCTCGACCTCCGCCAGGTCGCCAAGGCGGATGACCGATCCGTTGCGCTCGGCTACGGCCAGCTTCTTGAACTCCTCCACCGATTTGAGGTCGGTGTTGGCGGTGAGGTTGTATTGGTTCAGTGCGCCCCGGGTTTGCCCGATGGCGGAAAGAAAATTATTGGCCTCGAGGGCGGTGCGGATGTCGCTTGGGGAGAGCTGGAACGCCGCGAGGCGGTCCGCATCAAGCCAGATGCGCAGCGCGTAGGTTCGGCTTCCGAGGATGTCCGCCCGCTGGACGCCCGGGATCGCGGAGAGGCGGGGTTGGACGACGCGGAGCAGGTAGTCGTTCACCTGGTTCGGATTGAGGATGGTGGAGCGGAAGCTCAGATACATCGAGGCGATCTGGGCGTCCGCCGGCTCGATCTTGAGCACCGGCACCTCCGCCTCCGGCGGCAGGTCGCTGCGCACCTGATCGACCTTTGAGCTGATGTCCGCCAGGGCTTTGACGGGGTCGTAATTGAGGCGCAGGATGACCTTGATGAGCGAGAGCCCCTGGCTGCTGGTGGACTCGATGTAGTCGATGCCGTCGGCGGCCGCGAC
Organism: Terrimicrobiaceae bacterium; assembly: GCA_041741775.1. Taxonomy (GTDB): domain Bacteria; phylum Verrucomicrobiota; class Verrucomicrobiia; order Chthoniobacterales; family Terrimicrobiaceae; genus QYQL01. The sequence goes on from JBGSJQ010000033.1 coordinate 5,775, forward strand.
CGCCCGCTCGATCGGCGTCGAGATGAACCCGCGAACCAGGTCGGCATCCGCCCCGACATACACGGTCGAGATCTCGATCGTCGCGCGCTCGAGGCGCGGATACTGGCGCACGCTGAGCGTGCTCACAGCCTGGAGCCCGGCAATGATGATGACAAGGGTCACCACGATCGACAGGACCGGGCGCTTGATGAAGAGGTCAGTGAAGCTCATGACGCGCGGATTTTCCCTGGCTCAGGAATTTTCCGGTTTGGGATCGAGGGATGCCGCGGGCTGCATCCCGTCATTCAGCTCGACTTTGGCATTGTTGTTGAGCTTGAACGCCCCCGCGCTCACCACGCGCTCGCCGGGTTCGAGGCCCTTGAGGATGGAAACGAAGTCCCCCTTCTGGCGGCCAAGCTTCACAAATTTCTGGTGGGCGACGAGGTGGCCATCCGCCTCCTCCACGACAAAAACAGAAGCGCCATAGGCGTCATTGATGATCGCCGTGAGCGGGACGGCCACGACATCCTCCTTCTGCGGCAGGATGATGCTGACGCGGACGAATTGTCCCGGGCGCAGGAGCTCGTCGCGATTTTCCAGGATGCCCTGAACGCGGGCGCTGCGGGTGGTATCGTCCAGGACGGGGTTGATGGCTGAAATTGTTCCTGAGACTGGCTTCACGAGGCCGTCCGTCATCACGCGCAGCGGGTAGCCCACTTTGACCTCTGAGAGGCGGGTCTGCGGGACATCGAGCTCCACGTAGATCGGGCTGTTGTTTTGGAGGGGGAGGATGGCGTCCCCGGCGGCAACGCGCTGGCCGGGGTTGACTTCGCGGATGCCGACCCGCCCATCAAACGGGGCCCGGATGAGCTTGCGGTCGAGGACGGCTTTCAGGTTCGTGACCGTTGCTTTGGCCTCGTCGAAAGTGGCTGAGGCACTGTCGAATTCGGATTGGGCGATGGTTTTCCGGGCCAGCAGGCTCTGGTTGCGATCGAGGTTCAGCTTGGCCAGGCGGAGCCGGGCTTCGGCGGAATCGAGTTCCGCCAATTCCGGGGCAACATCGTATTCCACCAACAAGTCCCCTTTTTTCACCATGGCTCCGTTTTCAACAGGAATGTTCTTGATGACTCCGGGAAGCTCCGCGCGGATCATGACGCCTTGGACTGGCCGCAGCGTGCCGGGGTAGTCCAGCGTCTCCTCCCAGGATTGCTTGTCAGCAACGACACTCGCCACCGGGACCGGCGGCATGCCCGCCGCAGCGCCAGCCTTGGCAAAACCGATCAGGCTTCCAATCTGAACGATCTTCAGGCCCAGAATCGCCCCCAGCACGACAATCAATCCGACGACCACTGCCGCCCATCCGCGCCAACCCGATTTCAGGAAGTTTTTCATTCGAAAGTTCATTAACCAACTAAGATATTAATCAAGTAAATAGTATTTTTGGCGCAAGTGAGGGGAATCAGGCGTCATTACGGAGTTCGAGGACGCGGCGGATGCAATCCTCGATGAGGTTGTTTGGGCAGCTGGCTCCGGCGGTGATGGCGACCGTGAGCGGTCGGTCGGTGGGGAGCCAGTCCGGGGAGGTGATTTCGGAATGGGAGGGGAGGTGGAAGTGGCGGATTTGGTTAGCGGAGAGGAGGCAGTCGGCGTTGCGGACGAACCAGGTGGGGAGTTTTTCCAGGCCGATTTCGACGAGGTGGGTGGTATTCGAGCTATTATAGCCGCCGATGACGAGGAGGAGGTCGGGGGATTCGGCGAGGAGCTGGAAGAGGGCGTCCTGGCGGTCCTGGGTGGCGCCGCAGATGGTATCGAAGTAGCGGAAGTTGGCCGTGCTGCCGGCGTCGCGGCGGGCGATGGCTTCGCGGAGAAGGGTTTGGATGCCCTCGGTTTCGCTGCGGAGCATGGTGGTCTGGTTGGCGACGCCGAGGCGCTGGAGATGGGTGAGCGGGTCAAAACCGGCACTGGTGGCGGCCGGGAAATTGGCGAGAAAGTCGGAGGGGTTGCCGCCGTGCTCGACGAAATCGCAAACCAGGCGGGCCTGATCGAGGTCTGCGACGATGAGGTAGTGGCCTGAGCCATCGGGGCCGAGGGCGCGGGAGGCGGTCGCACGGGTTTCCTCGTGGGAGGACTTGCCGTGGATGATCGAGGTGACCTGTTCGGCGGCGTTCTGCCGGACGCGTTTCCAGACGCTCATGACGTCGCCGCACGTGGTATCGACGATCTGGCAGCCGCGATCCTTGACGGCGGAGACGGTCGCGGTCTCGGCCCCGAAGGCCGGGACAATCACGACGGATTCGGGCGTGAGGGCGTCCAGATCCGCCTTCGACGGCCGGGCGGGGAGGAACTCGATGCCGAGGGCCTGCATCTGGGCGTTGACATCCGGGTTATGAATGATCTCGCCAAGGAGAAAAATCTGGCGGTCGGCGAAGACCTTGCCGGCGGCGTAGGCGAGGTCGATGGCGCGCTCGACGCCGTAGCAAAAGCCGAACTGCTTGGCGAGGCGGATGGTGGTCCGGCCCGAGCGGAGCACCCCTCCCTGAGCGCGGATGGTCTCCACGAGGGAGCTGCGGTAGTGGTTTTCCACTTGGGCCTGAACATGCGACATGACATCCGGGGTGCGGAGGTTGACGCGGGCGGGTTTGGGTGGAGCCGGGTTCATCGCCCTTGTCAAAACGGCAAATCGGAGGGCTTGTCAAACGCGGAGGGAAAAATATGCGTATTGCAGGCGGGGCCGGGGAAGCTAATCTGGCGGGATGTATCAGGAACACGACTTTCACTACGCGATGGAGAATACGCGCGTGGTGGTGAAGCCGCAGAGCGGGATCGAGACGTTCGGGACGACGCGCTTTCACTTTTCGCTCGTGAGCGAGTTGCTGGACGAGGTGGGGGCGGTGAGGATCCGTCGCGGACGCATTGAAGCCGAGCGCCCGAGGATTGTCTCGCCGCATGTTTTTAGCAAGCTGCTGCTGGACGGCTTCGGTGATGAGGCGAGGGATTATGCGGATTGGATCGAGTCCAACGGGGCTGCGATGCGGATCCTGCGCTACGGGTTCCAGCTTCGGAAAACCGACCTCTCCGAGCAGGTGGTTCGCGAGACGATGGATGAGACGCTGGACCGGCTGCAGGACCAGATCGGGGGGGGAGACGACCCGTTCGCCGCTCTCATTGCCGGGGTGGACGACGCCTGGGAGGTTTGCCTCCTAAAATTTTCGATGGAGATGATCCAGACTTCCGCCGGGGGAAACGTGGACGAGTGGAAGCGGAGGGGGCTGATTTGATTTCAGCGTTTCCATTTTCCCAGGCCTTCGCGTAGTCTTCACGGAGATGATTATCCGAACCCTTGTTATTTTGGCGTTGGTGGCTGCGATCCTTGGCGGGACAGGATATTTTGCGTACGAGTTTTACTTGAAGCCGCAGAAGCTGGATCAGGAGGAAAAGAAGCTGGCCGATTTGCCGCCGCCAGCGCCTCCGCCGGACCCCAGCCTGGCGGCCTTTGATGCCTTGGGAGCTGTTGTCAACGAGGACTCCCCCGAGGCCCAGGCTGCGCTGGCCGGGTTTTTGAGCAGCTACCCGGATTCCCCGAAAGCCGCCGAGGCGCGGGCCGCTTTGGGCCGGGCGAATGTCGCCATCCTTCTCTCGCCGGCTCCCTCCCCGGAAAATACTCCCTACACGGTGGTTTCCGGGGACTCGTTGGTCCGGATCGCCTCGAAATTCAAATCTGGGGCCGAGTTGATCTACCGCGCGAATCATCTTTCCACGATCAACCTGAAGATCGGGCAGCAGCTGATGGTGCCGAAGCTGGATTCTTCAATTGTGGTGGACCGGGAGGGAAAGACGGTCACCCTGCTCAACGGCGGGGTTTTTGTGAAAGAATATCCGACACTCTCGTTGAAACTACCTGGCTCGCTCGGGAAGGCACCGGTCGAGACGAAGGTCACCGACAAGGTGGCGATGAAAGGCAGTGTCCGGGCGGCGTTTGGCACCAAGGACTTTGAAGGTAGCGACCGCTGGCTGATGCTTGGGGTTTCGGGTGTGGTCCTTCGCGGAGCCCCCGCCGCCCCGCTGGTCCCCCCATCCGATGCCCCCACCGCAACCCCGCAGGCTACTCCGTCGCCGGGAGATTCTCCCGCGACCGTCGCCGATGCCACGCCGGTCCCCATGCCTCCGGGCATCATCCTTGCACCGACCGACGCCGAGGAGATTTTTGTGCTCACGAAGCGGGGCACCCCGGTTACGATCAAATAACAATTTTCTTATGTCGATTCAGCCACTTGAATTTGAAAAACCGATCCTTGAGCTCGAGGCCAAGCTCGAAGAGTTGAAGCGCCAGTTGGCCGACCGGGACATCGACATGGAGCCCGAGGTCCGCCGGATGCAGGAGAAGATCGATGAGACCCGCGTGGAGATTTACGGTCGCCTTACCGCCTGGCAGAGGGTCCAGATCGCGCGCCACACGGCCCGTCCATTTTTCTTGGACTACGTGGAGCGGGCGTTCACGGATTTCGTGGAGCTGAAGGGCGACCGCCTGTTCGGTGACGACGCGTCGATGCCCGGGGGGCTGGCGCGGATCGACGGGACCCCCTGCGTGGTGATCGGCCAGCAGAAGGGGCGCGACGTGAAGGAAAATCTGCTGCGCAATTTCGGGAGCCCGCATCCCGAGGGATACCGCAAGGCCCTCCGGCTGATGCGGCTTGCGGAGAAGTTCGGGTTTCCGGTCATCTCTCTCATTGATACTCCGGGGGCTTATCCCGGAGTGGGAGCCGAGGAGCGACATATTGCCGAGGCCATTGCGGTGAACATCCGTGAAATGATGGTGCTGCGGACTCCGGTGGTGGCGGTGGTGATCGGTGAGGGCGGCTCGGGAGGTGCTCTTGGAATCGGGGTTGCCGACCGCGTGCTGATGCTGGAGAACGCCTACTACTCCGTGATCAGCCCGGAAGGCTGCGCGGCCATTCTTTGGAAACACCGCAAGCATGCTCCGGAAGCCGCAGAAGCGCTCAAGTTGAATGCCCGCTCGTTGACGGAGATGGGGCTGGTGGACGGGGTCATTCCCGAGCCGCTTGGCGGGGCCCATCGGAATCCGACTGTTGCCGCAGAGAACCTCCGGATCGCGGTGACGGAGGCGCTTCAGGAAATCGTAAAAGTCCCGCTCGATAAGCTCGTCCGTCAGCGTTATGCGAAGTTCCGGAAAATGGGCGTCTTTCAAGAAGAGTCCCTGTGAAGATCATTGATCGCACGGTTGGGCTCGGCGTCCTGCTCACCACGTTTTTCGGCGTCGTGGTCCTGAGCCTCGTTCTGGTCCTTGGAAACATCTTCAAGGAGCTGCTCGACATTCTGATCAACAATCCGGACGTTCCGATTTCGACGGTGCTGGCATTCATCGCGCTGGTCCTGCCGTTTTCGCTGACGTTTACCATTCCGTGGGGATTCCTTACCGCGCTGCTGCTGGTATTCGGGCGCATGTCGGCCGACAACGAGCTGATTGCGCTGAAGTCGAACGGGGTCAGCGTCCCACGCACCTGCGTGCCGGTTTTCGTTCTGGCCGGCGCGCTGACGCTGACGTGCTTCTGGATCAACATCGAGGTGGCTCCCCGGGCCGAGCAGGCGATGACGCGGGCGGTGATGGATATTGCGACGAGCAATCCGGCCGCGCTGTTCCGGGCGGACGAGATCGTGAACCAGTTTCCCGACCGGCGGGTTTATGTGGGGAGGAAGGAGGGCGACCGGCTTTTTAATGTCATCGTTTTCGAACTCGATGACGAGTTTGTGCCCAAGCAGATGATCTACGCGAAGGAGGGGGTGCTGACCCCGGACCCCGACAACTCCCGGCTTCTCCTGCGGCTGTTCAACGCGCGCTTCGAGCAGCGCGACGAGAAGGACCCCCGCGATATTTACAAAATCCAGCAGGGCATCGTCATGCAGGAGGGTGTTTTCCCGATTTCTCTGGAGAAATTTTTCGATGAATACCGGGGGACGCGCCGGATGAGCTCTTACACGCTTGTGGAGCTGATTCATTTTCTTGCGAAGGGAGCCGGGAATCGGGAGACCGAGGCCTTTGTCGAGCTGAACAAGCGGTTTTCCGTCTCGCTGGCTTGCGCGGCCTTTGTGCTGATCGCGGTCCCGCTCGGGATCACCACGCACCGGAAAGAGACATCCGTCGGCTTCGCGCTGAGCCTGGTGATCGCGTTCACGTATTTCTTTTTCATCATCATGGCCGACACGTTCCGGAACAATCCGGCGGCGCACCCGTCCATCCTGATCTGGATTCCCAACGCCCTCTTTTTCGGGTTGGGATCGTATCTCTTTTTCCGGCTTTCCAAGAGGTAATGAAAAGGTTTTTCCGTATGGGGGTCCGGGTCCTTTTTCTGGTGGTCGTTGCGGCGTTGCTGGGGGTTGGCGGCGTCCTGGCGTGGTTCAGTTCTTGGAGGGCCGAGCGGGTGTCTCATCTGGACGCGGCCTCGGCCATCGCGAAGACGACGGCCGGCAACGTGGAGTTTGTGCAGGATGGGGAAGGGCCTGCCCTTTTGGTCTTTCACGGAGCCCCCGGAGGTTTTGATCAGGCGATGCTGTTCGGCAGCGGGGTGTCCGATGCCGGGCTTCGGGTGATTGCTCCGTCGCGTCCGGGCTACTTGCGCACACCGTTGGCCACGGGCCAGACTCCGGAGAAACAGGCGCAGGCGATGGCCGCTTTGCTGGATTCGCTCGGGATCGAGAGTGTCGCCGTGATGGGGGTTTCGCTCGGAGCCCCGGCCGCAATCGCCTTTGCGCAGCAATATCCGCAGCGCACGTGGGCGATGGTGTTGGTCTCACCCGTGACAAAAAAACTGACCTGGCAGCTGCCGGACGTGCCGCTGCCTCTGGCCCTCAACGAGCTTCTGACCGGGGATGTCGGCTCCTGGCTGGCGGTGGAGACCGCTGCACGGGAGCCGGAGAGGGCGCTTTCCGAGGCATTTGACCTGGCGCAGACCGGAGACGCTGCCGCGCGGGGGACGTGGGTTCGGCTGGTCGCCGGGAACTCCGCGCAGGTTGACTGGTTCCGCGACCTCGTCAGCACATTTGTGCCGATCAGTGTTCGGGAGTCCGGACTTCGCAATGACCTGCTCCAGCTCCGGGCACTTCCGGCCATTCCCTACGAGAATCTGCAAGTGCCGACTTTGCTGGTCTGCGGGGCGGAGGACAAGTGGATCGCTCCGGCCGATGTGGCGGCCGTCGCCGCACGGCTCCCCAACGCCACGCTGCTCACGGTGCCCAACACCGGACACATCGTTTTCCTCGGGCCCTCGAGCGGAGACCTCCCTGCGCAGGTTTTGGAATTCCTCGGGAAATTCCATGGTGGGCAGGGTGCCCCCTGAAGCAAGCGCCACAGCCAGCTTCGCGCTTGAGGTTGAGGTGGGATCGGGGGAGAGTGCACTTTCTCAATGTCCGGATGTTACGCCGTCTTCCATAAGCAGCTTGGGGATCTTGTCCTTCTCGAGCCTGCCCTCTCGCGCCTGCAGGCGCATCACGGGGCCCCGGTGCGGTTGCTGTCACGCAACGGGCATGCCGATGTGGTTTCGCTGATGCCGGGCGTGGAGTTTCAGCGGGGAGTGCCTCTGACGCCGGCCGGGGATCTTTATTGCTTTGATCCGCTGAACAAATCGGCGATTCGGTCCCTGGTCGCTCCGGTCGCGCGGCGTCACCTGATCCCTCCGGAACGTCGCGAACTCCAGTGGTATCACCGCTTCCTTTTTCCGACCCCGGCCAACCCCGAGCTGGGCGATGATTATGTCGCCGAGTTCTTTTGGAAAAACACACCCGTCCCGACGGAGGAGGCGTTTCGTCCTCCGGTTCTGGCACGTCCGCCGGAGGATTGGGCCCCGATTCCTCTGCCCAGCAAGCCCTTTGTGCTGGTGAACCCGACAGCGGGTTGGAAGAAGAAAATGTGGACGCCGGCCGGCTGGGCGTCCGTGTTGAAAGCTATTGGGACCCGGGATTTGATTCTGACGAGCGCGGGGTCCGACTGGCAGCTGTCGCATGGCCGGGCGATTGCGACAGCGACCGGTGCAAGGACCTTGTCCACGACGCTCCGCGAGTTCCTTTGGCTCTGTGCCAATGCGTCGTTCGTCCTGACGGTGGACGGGGCAGCGTCGCACCTGGCCTCCGCCTTCGGCGTTCCCTGCTTCACTCTTTTCGGGCCAACCAGCCTGCCGAACTGGCACCGTCCCGGGCCTGCGCACGTGGCGTTTCAGGCCCCTCCCGAGGCGGACGGCGGGCGTCGTCTCCGCAAGCTGCCTGCCGAGCCAGTGGTGGCGGCTGTGGAGGAATTTCTCGCCGCGCTTCCTTCCTCCTGAAAGATCCGGGCCTCCGCAGAGGAAATTTTTTTTTCAAAATTTCTACTGGCGGTGAGCGAATCCCTGCATACGTTGCCGCGCATGATTCGCCGCTCCCTTCGTTTCACCGGCCTGGCTATTGTCGCCCTTGTGGTAGCGTTCTGGGTGATTTCCGGCGCAGACCGGGGGTGGACGAAGACCTCGGTGACAATCCAAAAAACCGATGAGGTGACGGGCTTGGAGTATCCCGTGATCGAAAACCGGTTTGTTCCCGGCGTTGAGTTCCTGGCCCTCGGCACCCTCGCCGGCTTGGCGCTTTCGGCCCTGACATTTTTACCAATCCCAACCAAAACAAAAAACACATGAAAACCCACATCGCCACCCTCGCCCTTGCCGCCGCCACCCTCGCCCCCGCGTTTGCGGAAAGCCTGTCCTTCGATTTCAAAGATCCGAAGGGCGTCAACAATATCGTCTTCCAACTCGACGCCCCGCTGGAGTCGATCAATGGAACGGCTTCCGGCATCAGTGGAACGATCACGGCTGATCCCGAAAATCCGGCGGACGTGAAAGGAAAAATTGTGGTCGCTACAGAAACCCTTCACGTGCCGAACCCGGTCATGAAGGAGCACCTCCATGGCCCGAAATGGCTCGATATCAAGACCCATCCGGAAATCGTCTTTGAGCTCAAGGAGGTCTCCCATGTCAAACGTGAGGGGAACACCGGCACGGCCGATGTGAAAGGCACGTTCACCCTCAAAGGCGTGAGCAAAGACATCACGGTTCCGGTGAAGGTGACCTACTTGCCCGGCAAGCTGAAAGCCCGCGGCGGGGACGTGGACGGCGATCTGCTCGTCGTCCGCTCGAACTTCACAATCAACCGCAGCGACTTCGGGATCCAGGCCGGTGAGAACACGGACAAGGTCTCCGAAGAGATCGCCATCACGTTGAGCCTCGCGGGAGCCGCCCCCAAGAAGTAACGGGGTATCTTGAAATAAACAGACTCAGAACATGGGCAGGATGCCGATGTCACGTGGCATTGGCTTCCAGCCAATGATCCAAAAACCAAAGAGACGAAAGCGGGAAAGCCAACTTAGCCCGAAACGGCGGTAGGAGGGGATGAGATAGCGCAAGATGCTGGACGATAGGTCCTACGGAAGTGCGAGGCGTATCCGCTGCGATCCGGTAAGCGCTTACTTAAGTCCTTCGCGTCCAGCAGGTTGCGACATTTCGACCGAGCTATCGCTGTTTTTTGGCTTATGGCAGTGCGGACAACCCAAGCTCCCTCATGAACGCATTGTGTTTGCTCGTAGCCACCCGGATGGTTCTCTCGACTTCAACCAACTGCTCATGCGTTGCTGCTAAATTGATCTCTGCCTCGCCCACCGCGGTGCTGATGTAGCGGGAGATGTTGAGGTTGAAGTCGTTCTTTGAAATTTCATCCATCTCCACGCGGCGAGAGTACCGGGGCTCTTCCATGCGGTGCTGGTAGGTGTGGATGATCTTCTGGATGTGCTCGGGCTTGAGCTGGTTCTGGCGCTTGCCTTTCTCAAAGTGCTCGGCGGCGTTGATAAAGAGCACGTCGTCGGGCTTCTTGCATTTCTTGAGCACGAGGATGCAGACGGGAATGCCGGTCGAGTAGAAGAGGTTGGCGGGCAGGCCGATGACGGTGTCGATGTGGCCGTCCTTGAGCAGCTTGGTGCGGATGCGTTCTTCGGCGCCGCCTCGGAAAAGCACGCCATGCGGCAGGATGATGGCCATCACGCCTTCGTCCTTCAGGTAATGGAAGCCGTGGAGCAGGAAGGCGAAGTCGGCGGCGGACTTGGGGGCGAGGCCGTGACTCTTGAAGCGCACGTCGTCGGCCAGCGCATCCGTAGGTTCCCAGCGGAGGCTAAACGGCGGATTGGCGACGATGGCGTCGAAGAGCGGCTTCTTGGCCGGGTTCAGCTCCTTCATCATGTCCCAGTCGTTGAGCAGGGTGTCACCGTGGAAGATTTCGAACTCGGTGTCCTTCACCCCATGCAGCAGCATGTTCATGCGGGCGAGGTTGTAGGTGGTGATGTTCTTCTCCTGGCCGAAAATCTTGCCGATGGTGCCGCCCGCGTCCTTCATCCGGTGGCGCACGTTGAGGAGGAGCGAGCCGGAACCGCAGGCCATGTCCAGCACGCTCTCCAGCCGCTTCTTCGTGCCCGTCTTCGGTTCCTGGCTGTCCAGTGTCACGATGGCGGAGAGCACATTGGAAATCTGCTGCGGGGTGTAGAACTCGCCGGCCTTCTTGCCGGACCCGGCGGCGAACTGGCCGATCAGGTATTCATAGGCATCGCCTAAAGCATCCACTTCTTTGGAGAACTGCTTTAGCCCTTCGTCGATTCTTGCAACGATGGTGCAGAGCTTGGCGTTGCGATCCGTGTAGGTCTTGCCCAGCTTAGGCGAACTCAAATCAATCTCGGAGAATAAACCTAGAAACGTGCTCTCGAATGATTCCGTCTCGAGGTATTTGAAGCCTGCTTGCAGCGTGTCTAGCAACTCCTCCTTCTGCGTCCGCGCCATGTTGGCAATGCTGCCCCATAGGTGCCGTGGCTCGATAACGTAATGCACCTTGCGGCGCATTTGTTTTTCAAAACTAGCCACATCAGCCTTGTTCTCTTCATACCATGCTTGAAGCGGTGTCGAAGCACCTGTCTTCAGGAGAACATCCATCGGTAGGTCGGGGTAGTCCTTGCCGAGTTCCTTCTTCGCCGCCGTCTCGTAGTTGCCGGAGAGGTAGCGCAGGAAGAGGAAGGACAGCATGTAGTCGCGGAAGTCGTCCGCATCCATCGCCCCGCGCAGTTGGTCGGCGATACTCCAAAGGGTGTTGCCCAGTTGTTTTTGATTGGTGTCGGTCATTTCTTCGGGCGTCGTTTGATTTTGGTTTCAAGGGCCTTGAGGTCGGCCTCGTCCTGCTGGTCGGCCTCGGCGGCCTCGCGTTTCTTGCGCCGGGCATCGAACTCCAGATACAGCTCTGCCGTGCGTTGCTCCATCTGCCCGTGGCTGATGGAACCCGCGTGTTGGAGCAGGGGAAAGCCGTTGGAGGTGATGATCTGGTCCACGTTCTGTTTCCAGAAGGCCATGCGCGTCTCCTGCTTTAGCTTGGCCCGCAGTTCGGCGGTTTCCAGGAAGATGACCACCAGCCGATTCAGGGTGTCGATCTCGTCCTCGGTCAGGTAGTTCTTGGCCACGACGATGTCCGTCTTCCGCACCTTGTCGGCCTTCCAAGCGAGCAGACCGAAGTGCGGATCGGCGGGATTGGTGCGGGTGGTGATGAGTTCGGCAGCGGTTTTCCGCGTCACGGCGAAAATGAGAAGGTTCTGCACTGTGGCGAAGAAGACCTGCGTGGCCTTGTCCGTTTTGTCGTAGTCGCTGCTCAGGGCAAACAGGTCGCGCACCTTCTGGTAAAACCGCTTCTCGGAGGCCCGGATGTCGCGGATGCGTTCCAGCATCTCGTCGAAGTAATCCGGCCTCCCATCCGGGTTCTTCAGCCGCTCGTCATCCATCACGAAGCCCTTGAGCAGGAATTCCTTGAGAACGGTGGAGGCCCAGCGGCGGAATTGCACCCCACGCGGCGAGCGCACCCGGTAGCCCACGGCCAGAATGGCGTCGAGGTTATAGAGCTTGGTGAGGTAGTTTTTGCCGTCGGCGGCAGTTACCGAGGATTCCTCGGTAACTAAATTTTCGTCGAGCTCTCCGTCCGCGAAGATGTTCTTGAGGTGCAGCCCCACGTTATCGGTGCTCACGTCAAAGAGCTGGGACATCTCCCGTTGCGTCAGCCAGACGGTTTCGTCTTTGGCCCGGAGCTTGATCTGGCTGCGCCCGTCTTCGGTGGTGTAGAGGATGAGATCGTTCATGGGGGCGTGACAGGTGCTGCTTGGGCGGGCGCTGCTGCCACCGGTGCAGGTTGGGCCGCCGGCGGATTCTCTACAATGTCAGGGAGGGCAAATTGGAAAGTGATCACAAAGTCCCGGAGAATGCGACGGAACAGCTCCTTGTTGTCCTCACCCATTTCGGTCGGCTCGTGGATGGCGTATTTGCCGTGGCTAAGGAGGTTCAGGGCGCGGTTGTAGAGTGCCCGGTCGTCCTCGTTGTTCAGCGCTTTGAGACAAAACGAAATGTCTGAGTGGCCGAAGAACGAAGCCGTCTTCTCCATGATACTGCGCAGAGCGTTGAAGTGGAACGTGAAGAGTTTGCCCTTGGTGGGATGCGCTGCCAGTTGCAGCTCTGCGAGAGTGGCGACGTGATGGAAGAAGGGCGTGTCCTCGGTGGTGCGAAGGGTGAGGGCACCGTCGTCACTCGGGCGGTGCAGGAAGTATCGCTTGTGAGTCACCTTGGGCTCGCCCTCTTTCGACCGGCCGATCTCGTTGCACATCACGTTGAAGAACAGGGCGTGGTGGGAGGAGAAAACCACCTTGATCGGCATGGTATTTCCGTTCCCGTCGGTTCGGCTGGCAGCGCGGCGGAGAAGCTTGGCGAGATCGCAGGCCACCGCGATGGCGTTGTTGTCGTCGAGCGACGAGATGGGATCGTCGATGTAGAGGAACTTTTTCGCTTGATATGAGACGTGCCCATCCAGCATCCGTTCGCAGATGGCGATGAAAAGGCACCAGACGAAGATGTTCTGCTCGCCCCGGGAAATCTTGATGTTCGTTTCTCGGATGCGCACAGGTTCCGCGCCCCGTCGTGGCCGCAGAACTTCTTTGGAAAAACTGATCTTCCAGGCGGTGTAATCGATATCGAAGTCGAAGTCGGCGTAACGGTCGAGGTATCCCGCGATGGTTTCGTCGAGCGCGAGGTCTTTCAGGCCGTTGAAGAAGGTCGAGTCGGGATTGAGCCGGAGATGGCGGACGGAATCACCATCGAGGTCATTCTCCCAAGTGAACAAGTCCTCGGTGAAGGCGTTGAAGTAGAGGGTATCGGCGTTGCCGTTGTTCTTGCGCTTGCCCTCGTTCTTGAACTCCATCGAAAGGCGCGTCTTGCCGGTGCGGTTGTAGGCGTAAACAAGTAGGATCGTTGGCGGGTTCTTGACCACGTTCTTCTGTGAAACGCTGGCCTGCTGATTCAAATCCTGGCGGAGCCGTGTCACCAAGGTTTTCAAATTTTTGTAGGTGCTGATGCCTCTCATGCTTCTACCTTCTCCGGGGATGGGAAAAGTTGCTGGATCAGGACTTTCCTCGCCGCTGTTTCGTAGTTGTCGCACAGGTAGCGCAGGAAGAGGAAGGAGAGCATGTAGTCGCGGAAATCATCCGCATCCATGACCCCGCGCAGCTGGTCGGCGATGCTCCAGAGGGTGTTGCCCAGTTGTTTTTGGTTGGTGTCAGTCATTTCTGAGGGCGTTCCTATGATTTCGTGACCCTAGTTGGCGTAGCGGATGGTCAGATCGTCTTCTGCATCGAACAGCGTTAGTGCCTCCTGAATTCGCTCGAATTTGGCGAGGCTGGAAAGATTGCCCTCAATGAAGTAACCCTCATGCAGTGCGATTGCATTCCGGCAGTCGCTCGCATTCTTCGACAAACGAAGCCGGTCACGCAGAGATGAAGCGAAGAATGGCTCAGGATTTCGAACATAGAGTTCCCGCATGACCAGTGAGTAGAGGTCGGAAACCGAGGTAACCTCGAGTCTTTCGTCGGCAAAGACGGCGTATTCCAACTTTCTTCCCGTTGGGTCTTCCGCCTCAAAGATACTTACTTCCTCATTCGTTGCGGAATCAGAAATATCGAGATCCGGGTAACGCCAGATCTCCAGAACGCGCTCGCTGAGCAAACGGGAACGCTCCTGGTAGGATTCGAGGTTCCAGGCATTGATGTCCTTTAAGTAACGATTCAACCAGAGTCGGCTGAACGCGTAGCCCTGTTCCTTGGCATCGTGGTTCATCTGCTTTTTCTCAGTGAAGGACTTGTTCCCCAAGCTGCCGTTGTTTCCTGAGAGGGTCAGATTGCCGATGGTGTGGAGATGAGTCTCCCCAAACGCCTGAAATGCTTCTGCACTGAGATCGTGCTTCCATTTGGCGTCAGGCGTTTGTGGGAAGATGTGTTCAATCGTGATGTCGCTGTTCCCGTCAATCTGCACGGGCTCATTGTTGTTGTGGTTCTCCAGGCGTTGCAGAAAGTAGGTCCGATTCTTGGGTTTGATGTTGTAGAAGTCCTTCTCGATAACCGTGGTCACGACTTCGGCATTCTTGGGGAACCGCTGCGGCCCTTTCTTCTTCATCAAGGAACGTGCAATGCTGTTCAGGTAGTCGCTTGAATCGACGTCCTCATACAACCGCATGAAAATCTTGTTCAGTGCATTCGTCGGCAACCCCAGAATGAAGCGACGCCAGACGAAACTCTGAATCAGCTCCATGACACCGAGCATCTGGTCCTTGTTGATGAGCTCATTCTCGTAATCCGAAAAGACCTGCAAGAGGAACGGGTAGCTGACATTGATCTCCAACTGTTCGACGTTGTGAAGCTGCTTTCGGATGTTGGTGTCCGTCTCTTGATCCGGATTGATAAATTTGTGGTAGTGTCGGGAGAGGATTTTTAGCTCTTCCAAGAGGGTTTCCAGAGCTTCGTATTCAAGGGCCGGAAAGCGCTCTTTGAATTGCGCATACACACTGCTTTTGTTCGGTATCTTCTTCGTTTTCAGCGTCAGGTAGTCTCGAATAAAGTCGGAGACGCGGCTCTGATTGGTCCTGAGTTCTTTGGCGGCGAGTTCGATCTTCTGCCAATACTTGACGTAGATGTCGTTTTGCTTTTTCCGGCTCAATCCCATGAGGATGAAATTCCGAATCAAATCGGCCTGGGACAACTCCAGCCCCGTAGAATTCAGGCTCTCAAAGATTCGTTGGGCGTCGTCCTTGCCCCGCTCCAAGGAAACTTCGACGAACATCAGTTTGCCCAGCCCGGTGAGAACCGACTCAATATTGTCCTCGTTGATATGGCCGCTGAAAAAGCGGAAATTGCTAAGGATTCGTGAAAAGCCCCCGTCGAAGGCATCCTCGTCATCTCCCGAAAGAAGGTGCTTTATGGCGCGGTCGTTGTTCTCGGTCGGACGAAGCTTTAACTTTTCTTCTTCGGCGGCGAATTTGTTGATGAGATACGTCTCGTGAATGCGCGTCAACTTTTGCTGGTCCCCCAAGGATTTCAGAAGTCGGTAAACCGCGATGTAAATCAGGGTGATGGTGGTAAGCCGTTGCTGGCCGTCGATGATGGAAAGTTCACGAATCCCAGAGGCGGAATACACGTCGTCGTGGATGTAAACAATGCTGCCAATGAAGTGTGCCGTTATCTTCTCACTAGCACCGGCGGCAAGTATGTCAGTGAGCAACTGCTTACACTGCGCCTCCGTCCAATCGTAGTTGCGCTGATAGACTGGAATGACAAATTGGGTGTCTGTTTGAGAGAGAAACCGGTTCAGGTTGATTTCGCTGGCTTTCATAGAGTCGTTTGATTTTCCGGGGATGGGAAAAGCTGCTGCATCAGCCCTTTCTTGTGGGTCTTGAGGGCTTCGTGCTTTTGCGTCTCGGCGGTGATCAGGGCGTCGAGGCTGCTCAGGCAGGAGGCGATGCGTTGTTGTTCGGCTTTGTCTGTGGGGAACGCAGCAAGGGTTCTCTTTGCGTTGTCGATGGTGTATGTCGCTACCGTTCCGACATCGGCCATCTTCTTGAGTTGGTTCTGAACGTAGTCGGTCTCGTAAAGCCGAAGCAGAAAGTCGCCGGTCAGCTCTTTCCCGTCATTCTTGAGCCAAATGATATTGCCGTCCTTGAAGTAGAAGCGATCTCCCGCTTTCACCAAATAAGGAACGCCGATTGAGCCGACACCTGTAACCAGCAAGTGCCCTTCTCGGATTTCTCCAGTCAGCTTGCTGAACTCGGCATAAAGATCGTCGCTGATGAACAATGGTTGAATCGGCTCGTGCTTGTTGAGCGCCACAATTTCCCGAGCGCGATAGAAAGGGACTCCGGTCGCGGTCCAGTCCGATTCATGAACTCGCTTCGATGAGGTGATGGGAAAAATTTCACCCAAGGGCTTCGCAATCCACTCCCCGGCGTTTTGGAACTCGGGGAAGCGGAGGCGGGGTTGGGTTTCGCCTTCGCGGGGGAAAAGCTGCTGCATCAGCCATTTTTTATGGGTCTTGAGCGCGTCCACTTTCCGGGCTTGGGCGGCCATCAGCTCGTCCACCGAACTCAGGCACTCGGCGATTTTTTGTTGTTCCCCAGATTTGAACTCTGGAAAGAAAACGACCTTTTCCTTCAGGATCGAGTAATGCCTTTTGTATTCCTCAGTGACGACTGGTCGGTGGCTGAGGAACTGGAAGAGGAACGGTGTCCCAACCTTTGAGCGGGATTTGAGAATCTTGATGCCATCAGCACCTTGTGCGAAGGGACGGTCGATCAGCTTCAAGATGCACGTGTGATCTCCGAAAACGATGAGAGGAAGGCCTTCTTGAATCAGAGCTTCATTGTCATCGGTCCAACCGCAAATCGCGGACTGAGATTGGTCAATGATCGGAAACTCTCCAGAAGAAGCGTAAATCGATGTTGGGAGCTTCTTGGGTGGTGTGACCGTGTCGACAAGGTCATCAACCTTCCCGCTTTCCCATGCTTTCGCCGCCCGAAACTCCGGAAACCGCAGCTTCGGCACCAGCGCGGGCGTGGCCTCTTCCTTCGTGGCGGTGGCTTTCGGTTTGGGGCTCATCATTTCAGCTTTTTCAGATTGGTATCCGCTAGCAGGGTGCGTATCTGGGTGATGGCGATTTCGTTGAGCTTGAGCAGGCGCTCCGGCTGGGGAAGGCCCTGGCGGATGAGGACGGAGTTGAGGCTTTCGAGGTTGGTGAGGACGACGAGTTGCTCCAGTGGGGCGTGGTCGCGGATGTTGCCTTCGGCATCGGGATGGGCGTCGCGCCATTGCTTGGCGGTCTGGCCGAAGAGGGCTACGTTGAGCAGATCAGCCTCGCTGGCGTAGGTGAGGCTGGCCTGGGCCTTGGTAACGGCGGCGGGGATGAGGGTTTCCTTGATGGCGTCGGTGTGGATGCGGTAGTTGATCTTGGCGAGGGTGCGCTGGAGGTTCCAGTCGAGCTTGAGGCGGTCGTTTTCCTCGTCCTTGAGGCGCTGGAATTCCTTGATGAGGTAGAGCTTGAACTCGACGGAGACCCACGAGGCGAACTCGAAGGCTATGTCCTTATGGGCGTAGGTGCCGCCGTAGCGACCGGCACTGGAGCGCAGGCCGATGGCACCGGTCTTTTCGATCCACTGCTTGGGGGTGAGGACAAAGCTGTTGAGGCCAGTCTGGATTCTAATCCCGTCGAATTCGACGGGATTAAAACCGGGGTTGTTGAGGCGTTCCCAGACCCCGAGAAACTCGACGGTGCTGCGGCTGCGCAGCCAGTTGCGGATGACATCGTCCGAATGGTCGGGGTTTTTCAGTTTGGCGATGTCGGTGAGGCAGAGGAAATCCTGGCGGTCGTGAGAGAGAATCGCGATGGATGTTCCCTGAACTTCGATGCTGGTGCGTTTGGCTTTGCTCATGGCTGCGGGGAATGCTTAGCCGCTCTGGGGCAGTAAGACAGCCTCAATCGACCATTTTCCTGACGACGGGAAAATGGTTCGGAGGTCGTTTGAACCATTTCGTTGGCGTCAACAAAATGGTCGGAAACCGCGCAGAATGGAATCGTGGCTTTCATGACTCGTAAGCGGAAAGTCCTGAGATGTCGCGGCCTCCGGCGCGTTTGGTGAGGAGGGGAACCAGGTCGGCCATGAGGGCGAGTTCGGCCTGGGTGCGGGCTTTCCAACCGAGGTCGAGCGGGGCCAGGAGGTCGCCGAGCTGCTCGCCATCGAAGATCATGCGGTCGAGGATGCCGTCCACGAAGGTTTGCAGGGCGGCGGTGGTGAGGCCGTGCTTGCTGGCGATGGCGGCGAGTTCCTTGGCGTTCTTCTCCGCCTTGAAGCGGGTGTAGCCATCGCGGATGGCGGTTTCACTGAGGCCCTCGCCGGCCTGGAGCGTGCCGATGTATTCGGCGATGTCGTCCCGCTCGTTCATGAACTTGGCATCGGCGCTGATGAGGCCGATGAGCTGCTCGCGGGTCATCTTCGCCTTGCCGGGGCCCTTCTCCGAGAACTTGGCGATGAGGCCCATGATGTAGTCGTAGTCAATGACGGCGGAGGCGAAGAGGACGAACTCGAAATCAATCTGATCCACGGGATTGTCGGTGTCGTCCTTGCCTCTGCCTTTGCCCTGCTGCTCCTTGAGTTTCTTAGCGGTCTCCAGATACTGGCCTTTGAAGCCGCGCAGGTTTTCCTCCGGCAACACCTGGGCGATGGCGGTTTTGTTTTCCTCGGTGAGGTCGGTGTATTGGTCGAGCTGGGTCTTGAGGCGCTGGACTTCCTTGAAGCGCTTGATGAAGACGGCCTTGGCGGCATCGCCCTTGAGGTTGGCGACGGCGGAGGGGGCGCAGTCGAGGCCCTGGGACTTCATGAAGGCATCGAGCTTCTGCACGGCGGCCTCCAGTTTCTGGATGACGACGGGGGCCTTTTCCACGAGCCAGATTTCCCGCGCCTGCTCGCCGGTCTTCTCGCCGGAGAAGAGGGCGATGGCGGCATCCACGGCGTCCTGCTGCTGGCGGAAGTCGAGGATGTTGCCGTAGGGTTTGGTGGCGTTGAGCACGCGGTTGGTGCGGGAGAAGGCCTGGATCAAGCCATGATGCTTGAGGTTCTTGTCCACGTAGAGCGTGTTCAGGTATTTCGAATCGAAGCCGGTGAGCAGCATGTCCACGACGATGGTGATGTCGATTTTCTGCGCGGCAGGGTGGTCGCTGTTCGGCCACTGCTGGTCCTTGATGCGCCTCTGCACGTCTTGGTAGTAGAGATCGAACTCCGAAAGGCGGTGATTGGTGCCATAGCGGGCGTTATAGTCGGCGAGGATGGCTTTCAAGGCGGCTTTCTTGCCCTCGGGGTCCACCTCGTTGTCCGCCTGCTCCTGCGGCAGGTCTTCCTGGATCTGCTTCACATCGGGGTCGCCCTCGGCGGGCGGGGAGAAGACGCAGGCGATGTTCAGCGGCTTGAAGTCGGGATCGGCGGCCAGTTTCTCCGCATGCATGGTCTTGAACAGGGCGTGGTATTCGATGGCGTCATTGATGGACGCGGTGGCGAGGATGGCATTGAAGCGGCGGCCCGCGGTGGCGGCGTCGTGCTTCGACAGGATGGCCTCGATGACGGCCCGCTTCGCGATAGCCTCGCCGGGCTTCGGCGGGTTCTTCCCCTCGGGCTTGTAGTAATCGATGTGGAAGC
>JBGSJQ010000034.1:0-30001 GCA_041741775.1 Terrimicrobiaceae bacterium
CCGGCTGATCCCCGCGATCGTCCCGATCATCCCCGGACTCAGCCCGAGCACCATGTTGAAAATCGGAAACTGCAGCGCATTGATGAGCCCGTTCCCCATGACTACCGCCGCATTGCCCAGCGCGTAGATAACGAGTTCGCGTCGCGTCGGGGGCACGGCTGCCGGCTTTGTTGCAGGCTGATCAGGGGTGGGATCCATGGAAAGGGACTCTTATCAGTTTCTGGTGATTTTTGCTCCTCAGGAATGGGGTTCCTGTCCCATTCATCCTAGAGCGGCGCTGACGGAGGAAGGCACCGCATGAATGCGGAACTACAAACGAAGACGCCGTGTGCCCGTTCGTAGTTCCGCGTTGACTCGCTCGCTCCCGCTCGTCTCGTCCTGGCGGGCTGCACTCTGTGCAGTCTTCCCCGCCTTCTCCCGCAGGCCGGTGGTTAGGCGAAGGTCGGTTGGGTCGTGGAGTCATTGGCCGTTTTCCGGTGCGCTTTCCGCCAGATACTCGACCGAGTAGGAGGGGATTGATGTGGGCGGCAACGATCAGGATGTTTTGCAAGAGGTTGGGAACCTGCTCCGAGAGGGCCCCCTCGACATTGCCAAAGGCATAAATTGCGACCTCGCTACGGCTGGCATCGCCGGGCTCGACTCCCCTCTGGCGGGCGGCCTCTGCGGGAGGGGGCTTCGGGGAGTCAGTTTCCCCATGGTGATCGGGATCTTCGGAGTCTGTCGTTTCGAGCATCGGGAGTGAAATTACGAGGCTGCCCGTGTTAAAATGACGCAGATTGTCGGATCGACGTCTGGCCGTAGCGTTCGATGGCATTTTTAAGCGTCATGGCACCATCCTGCACACGCTGCGCGCCCTCCGGGGACAATGCGGTGATGGCGACTTCCGCGCGTGTGAATCCCCCCGGAACGGCGACCCCATCGACCGTGGAGCCACTTCTTGCAATGCGAACGTCCTGCCCGGGAGTCGTCCACTGGCCGGTATCCGCCCGCAGAAATCGGACCGCCAGGCCGACGACATTTCCGGAAACGAAGGTCTTTTCATTGAGTGCGGGAAGCGGGGCAGGAGAAGGAGTGGGGGCTGAAAGGCCCGAAAGGTTGTTCCAATAATCCGCCTGGGCATTTGTGGACGTGGACGCGTAGTCGAAGGTATGTTCGGCCGATGCGATGGATCGGTAGATTGCGTAGGCTTCGTCGGAGGCCGACCCATCGATGGGATTCTGGTGGCCCAGACGGTAGGAGACCGCACGGGTGGCTCCTCCAAAATCCACTGGTTGAGAATTATCCGAGTCCGTTGCAGTGGAGAGGAGTGTGACCCAGACGGCGTTCGTGATTTCCCCCACGTTGGCAGTCTCCGGAGCCACCCGCAGGCCTTCCCCGTTGGCCACATTGGGAATCACGAGGCCGTCGATGTCCTGCACGATCTGGTCAAGGGCAAAGGCGGCATCCCCCTGCCGGATGATATTCGCTTGGGTTCGCGTATAGTTTGTCGAGATCCCCTGCAACGCCATGAGCAACAGGCCGACCAGGAGGATGGAGACCGCCGAGGCGACCAGAAGCTCAATGAGGGTAAAGGCCTGCGCGGAGCTGGCGGTGGGTCGGGAGCCGAAGGGGTAGGATTTCCGCCGTTCCGGAAATAATCTGTGGAATTCTGTGTTCATTTGCGGCTTATGGCTTCACCGGAGGACCGCCATCGTGGACTGGAGGCGGGAGGAGTTGGTGATTGTCTGACCGGGAGCAGCAATCACGTCAATGTCGGCACAGACAAAAATGCTCGCTTTTTTGTAGTTCGCGACTGCCGTAAGATTTGTGCCTCCTGGGTTGGAAGGGGATACGCTTAGCCTAGCCCGCAGCCACTTGCCGGAGCGCGCGGCCTCGTAGCTCGCCGTCGATTCCGCATCGGGGTCGATCCACTTGGCCATAACGGATTCTGAAGAGGCGGAGGGGTTCCCGTTTGTAGCAGACTTGTAGGTCACATAGACGAGCTGCTTGTCGGCTTTTACCCAATCGTATGCTGTGGCAAAATTGGTGGAGTTCAGGAACGAGCGAAGCGAGTCCACCGCCTCGACCATCTCCCGGCGCTGCGAGTTGTCGCTGGAGGCCTTCATGATCCCGCCAAACAGCCCAAGCGTTGTCAGGAGAGCAAACGAAACGATGGCGATGGCGAGTACCACTTCGATCAGGGAAAAGGCTTGGGGACGTGTTTTTGGGGTCGCGTTCATGGGGCATTGGGTTTCATGTCCTCGGGTTTCTTGTAGAATACCGGGCGGCCATTTTTGCGGAGGATGAAACCGCGGCGGCCCTGGATCATAGTCGTCGGGTTTTGGAGGGTCCCCGAGCTGTCCATCACATTCCCCGCGAAGACCAGCGTGACCTGATCCCCATCGAGATGCCCGGAGCCGTTGAAAGTGTAGTAAATAAGCTTCGACCCGATGCCGGGAAGGTTTGTGAAATTTGCCGCAGAATCGCCCGTGGTTGAGTAGTCTGGCAGAAGAAAAATGCCCTTTGGCAAGTCCGTGGCTTTGCCGACCATTTCCGTGTTCGCAGCAACGTCCCCGTCAACGGGCGTGTTTGTATATCGCAGCACAGCCATCCGGCGCCATTTCCGATCCACGTTTGTCCCATCATCAATGACCAGCAGGGACCCATACCCCTGCGACATGGCCTCGATCCGTGCCGAGAGTGCCATGCTGGCGGCGAGGTCGGCAGCTCCGCGGGCTCCCGATCCGCGCCCAATGCTGTTGAAGCTGATGACGGCAAGTCCAGAAAGGATTCCAATGATCGCCATGACGACGAGGAGCTCGATGAGAGAAAACGCAGAGGGGCCGGAGCGGAGGCGGCGGAACGGCTGAGGGGAGATCAAAAGGCGGGGGATTGCGCGGTGCATGCTCTATTTTTCGATGAGGTAATACATCGTGGAGGGGAGGAGTTTGAGGTCGCCGCCGATACCGGCGGTGAGGGTTTTGTAGCCATTGGCATCCAGGGCTGTAGCGATGAGGGCGTCGGCATCTGGACGCGAAAAACGCACGCTTCCCGAGAGGTTCTTGATCAGGATGGGAGGGCGTCCGACGCTGCGGATCGTCTTGAGCGGAGAGCCTTCTGCGTAGCTTCCCGAGTTATCTTCCTCGCTGAAGACCTGGACGAGGATTTTTGCGGAGGAGTTGATGCGTTTGCCGTCGAGGGCCACAACACAAAGAACCCCGTATTCCATGTTGGATTCGAATTCCACGCCATCGAGGGTGATCGGACCGGCCGCATTGAGGAATCCGCCGACGGCTTTGCACGATGGGGCATCGACGAGGAAGAGGCCATTCGCGTAGTCCCACTTCACACTTCCCGCCGTGATGGTTTCGTCGGTGACCGCCTCGTTCTCGAGCAGAGTCAGTTTATCCTTGTCTCCGCCGAGGGTGACATTCGTGCGGCCGGTGGTCCAGAGCAAGGGGTCGGGTCGGTTCTCCTGAGTGGTGGGCTCAGGGCTTTTCGAGAGGGCGACATCAAGCTGGGTGTCTGGGTTTTCGCTGAGAGCGGCGGGTTTGAGCGAGAAGGTGGATGCTTCAGAGAGGGTGAGCTTGGTGACCACCGGTCCTTCGGGGAGAAGGCCGTTACGAAATGCGAAGGCGAAGGCGGGCATCTGGCCCATCGTGGCGGGCGTGAAAAACGGGGTGCGTTCACGGCTGAGCGCCGTCTGCCAGAACGTGGTCCCGATGCTGTTGAACCCGAGCACCCTCACCTGCTGGAGGCTGGCGAGCGTGGTGGCGAGCAAGGGCATTTCGGAGCGAAAGCGGTTGGGAGTGGGCCAACTGACCTCGCTGAAAACAACAGGCTTGCCATTGTAGGAGAAGGTGCGCAGGGGAAGCTCGAAGCGCAGGGATTCCTGACCCGGCAGGGGGTCAAAGCGCAGCGCGCTGCGGTCCTGGTATTTCGCGCCCATGGCGGCATCCCATACGTTGAAGCTTTGCTCGAAATAGGGGAGGAAATTTCCGTGGCGTTCGGTCACATCGCCCGCCACCTGCGACCAGGCGTTGATCCAGCCCAACTCGGGGGCACTTGCGGCCTGTTTGTTTGAGGTCGAAACGATGCCGGAAAATTTCAGGTCATCCTTCACGAACGGAAGCATCTGCGCGTAGAAGCCGGCTTGGGTTTCAGCCAGGAAGCGCGCGGTGTCGAGCGCACGGGCATCGTGCCGTTTCGCAATTTCCGGCACGGAGAGGATCCCGATGCGCCCTTCGTCCGGCGCGTCGCCTTTCACGGGCTTCCCGTCCCATCCGGCAAGAATCTCCGCGAGTGGTTTCGCTTCGTAGCGGGTGACGAGCCACTGCGCAAAGGCGGTTTCGATGGCCGGCATATGGCCGGCGGGCACTGCCTCATAAGGCGTGAAGGCATCGGTGAAGATCGATTCCTGCTGGTTGAGGGTCAGGAAGGCGACGGCCGGGTCTGCGCCGAGGCGTTCGCCGGTCTTAGGGATCTCCGAGTTCAGGACCGTGCGCCAGACCTCGTGGACATTTTTTTGAAAATCCTTATCGAAGTAGAGAAGGCTCGTGAGGGTGTGGCGGATGTTTTCCGTGACCCCCTCCTCGTTGGTTTTCGGAGCATCCCAGACCTCAGACGCGAGATCCTTGGTGTTTGACACATGCCAAGTGAGGGCGGTGTAGATGCCGTTCTCCTTGAGCGCGGCGATGGCGTCAAGGAGCCTGCGGAGGCGGGCCCGGTCCACCTTGATCGCGATTTCACCGGAGTCCAGCTTCACGGCCTCGGTCACGTCCACCAGGTCGAAGCGCGCGAGGTTGAACCCCTTCTTTGCCAGGAACCGGGCGAAGAAGCGGGTGGATCCGGCGTTGGCGTAGGCCCTGAGGCTCATATTGATTGCGAGCAACCGGGCCGGCTTGCCGCTATCGCGGAACACGATCTGCCCGTCTTTGACTGCGAGCCCGCCGTCCTGGCCGGCAACCTGCTCATTGAGGCCCCGCCAGTCGATTGGGCTTGCTTGAAAGGGGTCCGCCGGCGGCTCCACGGAAAACGCCGTGTCCGTCTGGATGTCGTAGCGCGCGCCGGGCTTCAGTTTACCGGACGGATTCCATGGCTCCGGGGTGAGTAAAAAAACATCGTAAGCCAGCGGGTTGTAGTTCGAGTCTGGACCGGTACGTTCTTGATAAACCGGTTCGACACGGAGGGTGTGGGGGCCCTTCGAGAGCCCCGTTTCTCCCATGTAATACCAATTCAGGCTGATCCGTTCCTTCGTCTCTCGGAGCGGGACATTGTCGAGAGGTTGATGGAAAGTGAGATCCACTTCGTGCCAGCGGCCTTCGTCGATCCGCCAGCGGAAATTGCCAAAGGAAAAAAACTTGCGCACATAGAGGTGGAAGGCTCCGCCTTCGGGGGCGTCAAACGTGTATTCCAGAAACGGCTGCTGCGCCCGGTCGGTCCACTTCTCGCCGATCCAATCCCCTCCCGAGAGCACATCCGTTTCCCAAAACTCTTTGGCCCGATACGGATTGTCCTTCGGCTTTGGAAAATTGCCCCTGGACGGGGCCTCGGCCTCGATCCAGATCGCGGCCTCTGCCGCTCCCGCCTGCAGGCCGGTGACAAAGGCGAGCGAGAGCGAGCCCGCCAGCCAAACGATGAGAAATTTTTTCATTGGGAGACCTCCTGAATATTGAACTCATCCTTGCCGAGAGACTTTGAGACAAAGAGGAGATTCCGCTCGTTGCTTTGGGGTTTCACCGGTTTGGTGTCCATAACCAACTTCCATCCGTCGTTGGCTTTGACCGCGAGTTTGAGCGAGTTCTCTCCCGAAGGAAATTCGATAACCGCCTCCTCCTTCGGATTGACGTAGGCGATCTTGTTGCCCGCCGAATAGGCGAGCTGATATGGCGTCAGGTTGAAGACACGGACGGCACCGGCGGGGTGCGATTGAAGGCTGTTTTCGAAGGAGGAGACGGTGGCGGCTCCCAAGGAGTCTTCTCCTGGGGAGAGGACGAGGAGGTGCTGCCTGGACGAATTGCTGAAGTGCGCCGAACCCACCGGGGTCCCATTGGAAAGGCGAAGCGTCATGCCTCCTGCAGCCGGGGCCTTCACGGCCGTCAGTTTGCCGGGCACGACCTTGGCCTTCGACGTCGCGCCCTGGCCATCCCAAAGCATCTCAATCTCCGAGTTAGCCGGAACGGCTCCTTCGAGCGCGATGAGGTTCACCGTTTGATCCTGCGGCGTCGGGGCCGGTGTGGCGGAGGGCTTGGATGACGTTCCGTTTGCGGCGGCGATGCCCGATCCGATACTATCGTAAAGCCTGCAGGCAACAGGCTGGTATTCGGTCACGGTCTTGTCGCTGCCGTCGGCATTTTGCTCACCCGTGGGAATCTCGGTTGGCATCGCGGTGTAAGCGACGAGCAGTCGGCTGCCGGGTTTGCGGAAGCTCAGAAGCTTCGTCGGCGACTGGTAGGGTTTTTGCCCGCCGCGTTCGACGAAATAGATAAACGGGAAGCGGCCCTCCGGAGTGATCACAGGTTCCGTCATGGCCTGCCCACCGGCTGCGATCTTGACCGGGGATCCACCTGCGGAGAAGGCGATGCGATCGGGGCTGAAGTTCACCATGCGGACGGTGCCGGGTGGGTGTGTGGCAGCCGAGTCATCCAGAAAGGTCTGCTGCGGGCTGCCCTTGCTATCAAGGTGGAAAACCAACAAAAGCCGGTCGCCGGGCTTTTTCGCCGGAATCTCCAAATACGGCTTCATGTCGGGCTTGCCCTTCTCATCGAATCTCCCGGCAAAGAGCTGCATCGAGGCAAGGAAGGGAATCTTCGTGGCCGGACTCCGCGAGCTTCTTGAAACGGCGAACGGTTTGAATTCCTTCACCTCCTTGCCTTTCTCATCGCGCTTCACATCGACATAGAACAACGGCGGAAGTTCCGTATCCCCGAGCATCGTTGCCGATAGCTCGATGACGGGGGCCTCTTTCGGCTTTGATTCCTGCGCGCTGGCGGGCAACGGGACAAGGAGGCCCATCGCACATAGGGAGAGAAAAACTCCCGCCGATGCAGCGCATGCGCAGCACCGGCCAGGCTTGTAAGCACGGCGGTGTGGACGGCTCACCTGCGTCCAAAATCGAAAATCCAAAATGCGAAATCCAAAATTCATCAGATTTCCTCCGGGTTGAGCCAGCGCAGCTTCACCACTTCGAATTTGCGGCCGAACTTGTCGGTGTATCGCCATTTGTCTTCACCGGCGGTGCCGGCGGGGGTGACCGGATCGACCACTCGCTGCACCACGGCTTCCAGATACGCCCGGGCGAGAACTTTCTTCCCGGTCTTGTCGGTAGCATCGCCGTAAGTTCGGACGAGGAAAGTATCCCCGCGCGGGGTCAGCGCCGGTCCGATCATTGCAAGGATGTCGCCCTGGGTCACGAAACCGGGAGCGTGGGAGAGCAACTGCCCCACCTCGCCAGCAGGGACTCCGGCCAGGTGCTCCGTATCGAGATAGCCAGCCGCTTCGGAATACTGTTGCATTCGAATCTCGGGGTCCGCAGCGGGAGCGGAATTCACCGCGAATGTGCGGTCGTATTGCGCGGAGGTCGCAGGCGGATAGAGCGGATAATTTACCCCTCCATTGATTCCCGAGACGTTGATGGCGCGTTGGATGGCACCGTTGAGGCCGAACATGCCGACGAGCGGATCGTAAGCAGGGTCGATGCCGTGGGTCGTGGAGAAAGAGCTGCCCGGGTTTAGATTGCTGGTGCGGGCGGTGAGCCAGTGGCTGCCGGAGAGATCGGGCGAAACCAAACGGCGGTTCACAAAATCCGCCATCGAATAGAACGGCCCCCGCAGGCGGATTTCATCCACAATCCGCTCCGCAAGGGTCTGGATTTGTGCGTCCGTCAAATACCGGAATCCAAAAAACATCTTCGAGTAATCGCGGTCGGTGTTCACAGCGCCATAGTCGGCCTTCACCGTTGTTCCGTCGGGTTTCAAAAACTCGACCGGGCCTTGTTGGGGGGCCAGGTTTCGGCTGACCGGCACCGTATCGCCGGGGTTCGTTTTTGCGTCCTGAGACACAATCTCCAAATTGCGAAACGAGGTGAGAAGTGCTTTCCATGCCTGCACCGAAGTCGAGTTGACATTGAGTGCTCCGAAGTTTTCCAGATGCGCGGCAGCCGTCGGAAAATCCCGGACGTCCGACACCGCCGGAGAATTTACAAAGCGATGACGGCTGTTGGGCAGTGGGTCCGTGTTGTCAGTTTTCAGCGCCCCGGACTGAGGGATCGAGGAGAGAAAATACCGATCCCACATGTTCTCGTTGAGGGTGAAGGACAAATCCAGGAAACGGTTGGTGGCATCGTTTGGAAAGCTTCGTGGCGTGTTCACGGCGATTGCTGGCTGGGAGATGAGCATGTAGATAGTTCCTGTGGCGTTGCGCACCTGGTAGGACTGCAGCCCCGCCGCGCGGTTGCGATCGACATACGGCGATGCCTCGCTGTTTCCGACCGCGAAACCCGGCTGCCAATAATATTCCGCCAGATTGGCCTGCTGGAACTGGCCGAGAGAGAGCAGGTTGAACGCCGCCCTCACATGGCGCAGCGGAACCTCGGATAGCCCCAATGTTTTGCGATTGGGGTCTTCACTCTGCCACCCAAAGAGCGCAAAACCGTTTGTTCCTGTAACCTGGTCAAAATCCCATTTGATTTCATAGTCAGCCCCCTGGCTTTCAAAAATCCTTCGCGTTGCGAAACCGTCCTGATTGTTGTTGCCAATATCCGACCGTGCGTAGTCCAAATCTTGCATAAGGCCGATGTTTTTTGCCGAGAGGTTGGAGTGGGCAAAAAGGCGGTGAAAATTCGCCAGGCCGTCCTGTTTGAAGCTTCCGGATGAGTAAAGTGAGGTTGAGAATTTTACAATAAACGGGCTGATCCTTGTGCTCACCATACCCATGATGGGAGAATCTCGGTAACGGGCATCATGGTCGGATTTTATCTTGGAGTCCCAATCATCCAAATGATAAACCTGCTTCCAGGATGAGGGGGCGGCGGCGGTATTTTTGTCGGGATCTGTGAGGTAAGTGGAATTGAACCAACGCACCATCCCCGGTGCTCCAGTGTATTGATACTCCCAAAGAGTCTGGCCCCCGCGTTCCAATCTCATCGGAAACGTGTTGATTGTGCCTGTCGCGAGGATTTCTCCATACCAGCGGACCGTGTCGGTGCTGCCAGGTGGCGCCCCGGGCTGCTTGCTCAAACCCGTCGCAAACGGAAACCATGCCGACTGGGGAAAGTCGGGCTCAAAATCATTTTGAAGATTGATAACTTCCGTGCCCGCGTGGAGTTTTTCGGGATCCACCTGCTGTGAGCTGCCGACAGTAAAAATCTTAACCTCTCCGGCAGCAAAGCCTGACGTGAACCGGTATGGCACCCAAGTTGCATTGGCATTGGATGACTCTGGCAGGCTGGAGCCGAGGTCGAAGGGCGACCATCTGTAGTCGGGGGTTGCTTTGGGATCATTCCAAAGATTTTTTCCTGAATCGGCTGAGTTCGTGAAATTCACGCCAAATTTGTTTGCGGTTGCATACCAATCCTTGGCAAGAAGGGGAGAGATGAAATAGTCGCTCACTTTCCGACCGTCGGCATCATCCGCATCTGTTGCGCCAGGAGTGGGGTCCACATAAGTCGAGTTTTCAACCCCAAAACCCATACGATAAAGCTGGAAGTTATGCCGGATTTTCAGGGTGTAGGTGGCCGAACTGAGGGGGGCATCATAGGGATTCCAAAGCGCGATGCAGGGAAGGAGGTGAAACTGGATCTCGCCATTCTTGTGCGTGAATGCGACGAAGATTTGATAGTTGGCCAGCACCGGAGCCCTCCCGCTCTCGTCATTGTCATACCAGCCCTTGATCTGGCTCCATGTGGGAAGTCCCGCCGTGGCGGATGAAACCCGTGGGAAACCGTTATTCGAGGAGCCTCCGAAGCGAGGGTCGTTCGGGTCGTAGAGGGAGGCGTCGGGAATCGGCCCGGCGAGCCCGCTGCCGGAGCCTTCCAAAAATCCGGTCAGATCCTTTTTGAGGCCGCCTAAGGCCGTGTCTGTGAACAGGCTTCTGGAGAAGGCGGTCAGGCTGTGGAAGTTTGTGCGTGCGGCGTCTTTGATGTTTTGGGTGTTGGTGCCCTCAAGCAGGCCGATTTCCTTGGAGGTGCTGATATTTTCGAGCTTGGGATCGTTGCTGTCGAAAGTGGCCAGTTCAAAGCCCTCGATATTTTCCCAGCCGACGCGCTGGGGCACTTGAAGCCGATTCCGGTAGGCCACCGAGGTGTTCGAGACATCATTCGGATACGTGGCGTCATTCGTGCTTGTGCGGTCCCGCACGGCAAAGTTTGCCTTGGTCGATTCGTCGCCGACCCAGTAGGCGTAGTGGCCGGTTACTTGCACTGTCCCGCCGGCATCTGCTGCGCTGACTTCTTGTTTCTTGACCTTGACACGGCCATCCATGCCATCAGAGGAGGCGGTCTCATCTGCGGCACTCCCCTCGCCTACAAGATAAATGATCGTGTCGTCCGTGGCGGGGTCCGGAAGCGCCGTGTCAGGGGTCTGATAACCCGCCGGGTAGGCCGTATCGGTATTCTGGTCGATAGTAAATTTCTCGTTCCCGCTGACGAGCCAGACCGGAAGCTGGTCCCGCTTGGGTTCGCCATATTTTCCCGAGGGCGTCCCGTCGCGGCGCAGCGACGCGTCTGCGATTCCAGTCCAGCGTGGATTGCGGTCTGCATTCCACCAGTTTTTCAGGGCATCATCCCATTCCTTGCGCTTGTCCGGGGCAAGAAAGGTCTTGCGCGGGGCAGTCGCTGCTTTCGCACGGTAGCCAAAGGTCGCATCGTCAAAAAGCGGGCCACTCGCATTCGTCACATTCTTCGTCGGATAAAACGTCGTCGCCGGGAACGTGACCGCCTGGTCCTTGCCGGCGTATTCCTGGAGCTGGCTCATGGCGGTTTGGAGGCCGAGGAGGGCATTTTCGCGGGCGATGAGCTGGTTTTTTCCCGAGGCGCTGGAACGCGTCTCCACGTGGAGAACGGTAGAGATCGACAGCACGAGGACGATCAGGAGGGCGAGGATGGCCAAGACTGAGATGAGGGCAAATCCGCGAGCCGAGCGTATGGGACCTCTAGGGAGGCAGCTCGATTGATGGAAATGCAGGGAATTCATGGGGTGGGGAGCTTGGGAGGATCTTCGCATGCGTGGCTTGAAAAGAAAGGCCCTGTTCCATGGGCCTTGTCCCACAATCTGCCCCAATCCCGCAAAATCGGCTTTCGTCGGACAGCGTCCCACCGTATTGTTTTTCGATGCCCGCCGACCAACCTCTTCCCAATTACCGGTCCATCGCGAAGGAATCCGGGGTGGGAAAAACCACGGTTGGACGCGTGCTGCAAAATTCCGGTTACGTCTCGGATGACGTCCGCCGCCGGGTTCTTGAGGCCGCCGGGCGACTCGGGTATCGTCCGGACCCCGCTCTTGGGGCGCTGGCCCGCCGACGCTGGCCTGGAGGCGCCCACCCAAAGACGGCAACGATCGCCTACATCCATCACGGTGTCTCCACAGACGCCATCAAAGCCCCTCCCGAGTTTCTGGGGGTTCAGCAGCGCGCTGAGGAATTGGGCTATGCCGTGGATACGTTTTCGTTAAAGGAATACACATCCTTCCCTGCTCTGAACCGGGTTCTCCACGCCAGAGGCATCCAAGGGGTCCTCGTGCAGGCCTTCCGGGACAACATCCATATCGACCTGGAGTGGCAGAGGTTTTTCACCGTATTTATCGGCCCGGAAAACGATCTTGCCCGCGTGCACAACGTGCAGTCCGACTTTCGTTCCGCCCTGCATCAGGCTGTTCATGCCTGCCGGAGTCGCGGATACCGCAAGATCGGGCTGGCCTTGATGAACCACTCCGCAAGCGGGACGAATATTCCGTTTCAAGCCCAGGCACTTTACGAGCGGTTGGGATTGGAGCGCGACATCGGCCCGCAGCCGCCGATCCTCACCTACGAACCATCCAAAGATTTCGCCCCGGGGTTTTTTCGCTGGTATCGCGAAGTCCGGCCCGACGTGCTCGTGTCAACAAACATCCAGCCTTACTACTGGCTGACATCAGCCCTCCACTACGACCGCAGGCAGAAGGATCGCAAAATCCCGGGCGATGTCGCCTTCGTCTGCACCCGCAGCAGCACCGATACCCCCGGGATTGCACATATGGACCTGCGCGAGAAAGAGCAAGGCAGGCAGGCCGTGGACCTCGTCCACCAGCAGCTCCAGCACGGAGCCATTGGCAAACCAGAGATCCCCCTCCGCGTTCTCATCCCTCCCGCCTTCGTCGATGGCCCAAGCCTTCCAGAAAGGGGCGCAGCTTTTTCGTGACGCCGAGAAGCATCCTCACTCCTCTCCCTTCCCTCCCCTTCCGAGCTTCGTCTTCACACTCGCCGCGATCGCCACAACGGAAGAAAAAGCTGAAACTGGAAAGCTGATGGAATTCAAAAATTTAGCATTCCCAATTCAGAATTGTTCCAATGGCGGGCCAACAGAGCTTGGAGTTCACCGATGATCAGCGTGGCTTTTGCTGTCTTGATGTCAACTGGCTCGTGGGGACGGCGGCCCTTGCCTCGCGCAGACGGCCGCGTTGTGTCGATCGGAAATGAACGCCATATTTATCTCACATCTTACTTATAACAAACGAGTTGGAATGAAGATTGAAGACCCCGCGCAATCGCCCCGGACAGCATTTATCAGGCGTAGGAAGCCGTTTGCTGGGACCCCACAAAAGAGTCGGCAGCCGCGGGTGGTATAGGTGGATTCCGAGAAGCCGCGATTTCGTTCTGTCACGCGTTGCGTGCGGTGCCGTAGAATGCCGCCCATGACCATCGACCAAATTCACGGGCACGAAGTCTCAGAGGCAAATACCCAGATCTTCTTCCTCGCTGAACGGAACAAAGATTTCCAACCTTAGCTCTGACCCTATGACTAAATCAAAAATGGCCGTTTTTCTGGTCCTCCTGACGCTTTACGGATGGGCGGCTCACGCAAGCCCGAACGAATTCAAAGCCGTCAGCAGCAGCGTAAAATATCAGGAAATCGGCGAATATAGCGTCGAGAGGCTCAACGCGATTTTGACCTCTGAAGTGGAAAAATTCAGCACTTTCCCCATCAGCTATCCACCGGCAAAAAATCCGGTCAAACTCTACAAGGTGGTTTACACCACGGTGATTCCCGAGGACAACAATCGCCCGGTCCAGGTTTCCGGCCTGTTGGCCGTCCCCGTGGTGAAAGCCGCCACGCTGCCGGTGGTTTCCTACCAGCACGGGACGGTGTTTTCGCGAACCGAAGTCCCTTCGGCTCCAGAGGAATCGATGGAGACAAGGCTGATGGTGGCCCGCTTCGCTGGGCAGGGATATCTCTTGGTGGCGGCCGACTACATCGGGAAAGGGATTTCTACTGAGCCCGACGCATGGCTGGTCCAAGGAGCCACAGCCCAAGCCTGCCTGGATATGTGGCTGGCGGCGCAGGCGGTCTGCGCGGACCTGCATCTCACCCCTGGCGATCTGTTTCTCAGCGGCTGGTCGCAGGGCTCGTTCAGCACGTCGGCATTTTTAAAACGCCTTGAGACAATTGGAATCCCGGTCAAGGCGGCCGCCATGGCCAGCGCGCCAAACGACATCTACCTTTGCGTCAACAGATGGATCCACGTCCCCTCCGATCTCGATGTCCACTGGCTCGTGGGGACGGCTGCGATCCTCGTCAATGCCTACGAGAACTACTACGGTTTGCCCGGACTCAGCACCGTCGCGATTAAGCCGCAATATTGGCGGACCGCCCGCGATTTCTATGACAACAAGATCACATGGGAACAGGCGGCAAAAGTCCTGCCCGAAAAGACGAAGGATCTGTTTCAGGAAGATTTCATCAGACGGGGCTCGCTGGCGTCCGACCGCTTTTTCAGACAGCTCCAGATGAACTGCTCCTACGATTGGCGCGCGAAAACCCCGGCCCGCTACTACTACGGGCAGATCGACGAGGTGGTCACCCCCTACATGGTCAAACTTCCGGTGGAGTATCAGCAAACGCTGGGGGGCGCTCCTGCTCAGGCGGTCTTTGCCGGCGAAAAAGCCGATCATCGCGGAACGTTTCTCTTCTCTATAAACGATCAGAAAAGCTGGTTCGATGAGCTTCGAACAAACTCACAATAGGGATCTTTTACCCTGCGGGTCATTTCCCACGGCTCATCACATGATAGATCGCTCCCTCGTCTTCCACACGCAGTTGTCATGCCATGCCAGAACAGTGGCCGGCCAAGAAATATCGGGTGGCGCATCGACTACGCCTGCGTTTCCAAGGCATTGGTGCCAAGACTGGCATCGTCGTTCATTCAGCCGGAAATCCAGGGAAGTGACCACTGCCCTGTCGGCGTGACACTGCAGTAGATTTGTCCGCAGCCGCATTTTATCTGTGCAGCAAACGTCTCGTTTGTTATGAATTCATCCTGTGTGATGTTGTTCACGCAGTTCCCTTATGAAATGAAGCTGGCCTGGATCGCCATGCTCGGTGCAGACGGACAGGTTTGCTTGCAGACCGCTTACGGAGCAGGAGTGGAGTATTTGTCAGGAATCGAGATTTCGTTGGACGCTGGAGATCCGCTGGGTCTCGGACCCACTGGCACTGCGATTCGCGAGGGCAAGCTATTCTGGTGCGATTCATTCCCAAACGATCCCAGGACCACGCCATGGCATGAACGTGCGGCCCGCTTTGGTTGGAAATCAACCGCCTCGATCCCTTTGCATTTGAGAGGGAAAACCATAGGCGCTCTCACCATCTATGACGATATGTCGGAAGTATTTGATGACGAGGTGCGCCATTTGTTTGTGGAAATGGAGAGAACCATCGGCTTTGCTTTGGACCACTTCGCCAGCGCTAACGAGCGCAAGCTGGGGGAGGAAGCACTGCGCGAAAGCGAAATGTTTCTCAGACAATCACAGGAAATCGCCGGCCTTGGCAGCTACAGGCTGGATATCACGGATGGAAGGTGGAGAGGATCCAGCGTGTTGGATCATGTTCTCGGGATAGAAAAAGCCTTGGATCATTCGGTGGAAGATTGGATTGCACTGATCCATCCCGACGACCGTCCCATGATGGCGGACTACTTCCAAAATGAAGTTCTTGGAAAGGGAGTAAATTTCAACAAGGAATACCGCATCATCCGCCCTGCCGACCAGAGAGTGATCTGGGTGAGCGGGATCGGTAAACTGGAATTTGATGCCGAGGGGAGGCCCGTGAGGATGCACGGAACGATCCAGGATATCACCAAGAAAAAGCAGGTGGAGAAGTCTCTCGCGGCGCTGGCACAGCGCAACAAAACTTTGCTGCAATCGGCCAGTGACGGCATTCACATCCTTGATGTTCAGGGAAATGTCGTGGAAGCGAATGAGGCATTTTGCAGCATGCTGGGCTGTCACGCGTGAGGAAGTGTTGCAACTCAATGTCACCGATTGGGACACGCAATGGCCGAGAGAGGAGGTTGTGGTGAAAATCAAAGAATTTCTCTCGCACCCTGCCGTCTTCGAGACGCGCCATTGCCGCAAGGATGGAACGTGCTTCGATGTCGAGATCAGCGTGATTGGTGTCACCCTGGAAGGTCAAGAATATCTCTATGCCTCCGCTCGTGATATCACCGGGCGCAAGAAAGCGGAGCAGGAGCGAAGAAATCTGCGGGCCGCGGTGGAGCAAAGCGCGAACACGATCGTGATTACCGACACCTGTGGAACCATCGAATACGTGAACCCCGCGTTTGAAAAAACCACGGGTTATTCCAGTTCGGAGGCGCTCGGCCAGAATCCCCGCATTCTCAAATCCGGAGAGCAGGACGTGGAGTTCTACCGCGATCTTTGGGCGACAATCAACGCCGGGAAGACATGGCGCGGAGAGCTTCACAACCGGCGCAAGGATGGCTCGCTGTATTGGGAGTCGGCAACCATCTCGCCGGTCCATGACAGCAATGGCAGGACCGTCCATTTTATCGCAATCAAGGAGAACATCACCGAACGAAAGGCGATCGAAGCAAGCCTGGCCGATGCGCTGGTGCACGCGGAGGCAGGAAACCGGGCAAAGAGCGAATTCCTCGCAATCATGAGCCATGAATTGCGCACCCCGCTCAACGGCGTGTTGGGCTTCGCAGAACTTCTCGCAGAAACCACCTCGCTCGATGAGGAGCAAAAAAGCTTTGTCGAGACCATCAGCAGCAGTGGCAACCATCTCCTGTCCATCGTTAGTGACATTTTGGATTTTTCCAGCATCGAAAAAGGCACCTTGGCGATCCACGTCGGGCCGATGGTTATCGCTGACCTCGTCGAAGCCTCCGTTGAGACCATCTGGAAGTCCACCGTGGATAAAGGAATCTCGCTGCAAACCGAGGTCGGGCCCGGTGTCCCGGAGCAGATTCTTGGAGACGATCGGCGGACCCGCCAGATCCTTATCAACCTCCTCGGCAACGCCGTGAAATTCACGTCAAGTGGATCGGTGACACTCTGCGTTGCGACCGCTACAGAGGGAGGTAGGCAGTTTGTGGATTTCTCCGTCAAAGACACCGGCATCGGAATGTCTCCTGAAACGATCGAAATCCTGTTCCAGCCGTTCACTCAGGCGGATATGAAGTTGAACCGCACGTTTGGAGGCACCGGCCTCGGCCTCGCGGTCTCGCGGCGCCTCGCCGATGCGATGGGCGGGAAAATCACGGTCATTTCCACTCCGGGTCAAGGCAGCACGTTCACTTTGCGACTCCCGATCGAAAACGACTCGTCAAGTCCGGGCGCAGGGGGCAGCTCACAGAGCATCGCTCAGGGAGGCATTTTGCCGGACGCGGGAGAGAATCACTCGATCAGGCCGGTGCTCGTCGTTGAGGATGACAAAAACAACCGCATGCTGGCGGGGAAAATGCTCCAGATGCTCGGCTACCAGGTTGAATTTGCTGCCGATGGAGCCGAGGCGCTTGCTGCCTTCGCCCCCGGGAAGTATTCCGTGATCCTGATGGACATCCAGATGCCAGTGATGAACGGGATTGAAGCCACGGGAAAAATCCGCGAACTCGAATCAGGCACCCACGTCCCGATCGTAGCCCTGACGGCCAAAGTGATGCCCGGCGACCGCGAGCGATGCCTCGATGCAGGTATGGACGACTTCCTCTCCAAGCCGTTCAAAAAGGCTGAGCTTGCTTCCAAGCTTGCCGGAATTGCGCGGCAGGATTAGTTTTTCTAATATTTCGCTTGAAAAACTTCGTGCCTGATAACGATAATGGCAGCTGGTAAGCGCCTGCGTCCTTCACATCATCGACCTCGAAGGGGCCGTGCTCGTTGCCCATGCCATGGAGGACGCCTTTGTCGCGGCACAAAAAGGCGAGGTTGTTCTCGGCAGTTCCGCGATTGACCGACTGCTTCGAGGGGTCGACCTCCTGAGCCGGCTCGCCTCGGCGGAATCTCCTGCTGAAATGCAGGACGAGGTGAAGCTTTTTGTGACTGGAGCCGCAACGCAGGACGAAACCCCTGCGGCACCGGTGGTAGCAGGTCCCGTTGCGGAATCCTCCGCCCCAACCGCAAAGGTGGAGGATGACTCCCGTTCCCTGCGCGTGGCAGCCGAAAGCCTCGACCAATAGTCTCGGTCGCCGATCAGGGGCAGGGAATCCCAGAGGAAGATTTCCCAAAACTTTTCAAAGCCTTTGGCAGGACCAGCGTCCAGTCAACCGGCGGCGAAGTCAGTACCGGCCTGGGTCTCGCCATCGTGCACAAAATCGTTGAAGGCCACGGCGGGAAAATGTCAGTGCAGAGCCGGGTCGGTGAGGGCTCGACGTTCTCATTCACCCTGCCGGTAGGCACCGCACCATAATCCCGTGCGGGCTGGTTCATCCCGTGCGCCGGTCCCTGATGGCGAAGAAGAATGCGGGCTAATTATGGGAGCAATCTTGGTGTTCGTTATTTGGAGGGCATGACGACCTTCATGGTCAAATCGAGTTGATAGAGGCGCTGGTTCAGGCGGTATTTTTCGAGGGTATCCGGGCCGCAGCTTGCGGTGCCGACGCCGCGATGGGCCGCGTCGATGCAGAGGATCGTTTCAGCGCGGGGCTTCAAATCAAAGGTGTGGAATGCCTTCGTCAAATCCTGCGGATGGAAGTGCGTGGCGGAGAAGGCGAACTCCTCTGCGCTGGAAAGGCTGAGGCGCGGGCCGTGCGGCTTTGAGAGCTCAACGCGGGTGGTGCCGCACTTGAGACCATTTTCCTGCGGCATCACGTAGGGGGTGTATTGCGCGGTGACGGTGCTTTGATGCACGGCCTTCCATGCGCAGGCCAGCCGGTCGGGATAGTTCTCAACAGGCCCCAGCCCATGCCACGCGAGTTGCTCGAAGCCGGGGGCAATCCGGAAAAGCAAACCAGCGCGCGGCAGGTCATGAATCGCTTCGCCGAGGCCAATCTCCGCGCGAAGGCGGATGTAGTCCTCCGCCTCCAGCGTGAGTTGGCAGCTCCAGGTGAAGTCGGACCATTGCTCCCGGCCCGATGCCTGGTAGCTCCATTTCCAGGAAGGCTTGTTGGCAATGGAGACGAAGCCGACGGGCTTTGAGACGACTCTGTCGAGCCCCTGCGCGCGCCAGCGGCCGAGGCACTTATTTTCCTGCCCATCCCACAGCTTGATGCCGTCATTGTCGGTTGGAGCGCGCCAGACGCTGAGGGCGGGTGAGGCAAGCAGGACAGGTTGGTTTTTGAAACGGATGCCGGTGAGACCGAGTTCTCT
This sequence comes from Terrimicrobiaceae bacterium, assembly GCA_041741775.1. Taxonomy (GTDB): domain Bacteria; phylum Verrucomicrobiota; class Verrucomicrobiia; order Chthoniobacterales; family Terrimicrobiaceae; genus QYQL01. The sequence continues at coordinate 18,775 of JBGSJQ010000034.1, forward strand.
GTCTGTGGTGAGTTGGAGATCCCCAAGTCGGATGGTTTCCGTGGACTCGCCGGTTCGTGTAGCCACGGGTTTGGGCGCCGAACGGCGCGTCGGGCCGCTGGGCGGCTTGGCCAGCAGTCGGGGAGGCAGATTGATTTGCTCCCAGGCCACCAGGTGGCCAGCGGGGGCCCACGCGCTGTCGGCCTTGGTGTGCAGGCGCACGAGGAGGCTGGTGGTTTGTCCGGTGAATTTGCCGGCAGGCAGATCGAGCGCAACCGTCGCGGTGGCTCGGGCACCGACGGATGGAATTTTCAGGCTGCCGCTCTTGACGGCGTATCCATCAACCATCCACTCGTAGCCCGCCCGCAACCAGCCGAGGTTGCGGAAGTGATCCTTGTTGGTGATCTCCATTACCAGAGCCCTGCCACGTTTGAGTTTCAGCCCGACCGGCTGGGCAAGTTTCTTTAGTTCAAAGAGGCCGGGGTGCGGCCGCCGGTCGGGCCAAACGAGCCCGTCACAGACGAAATTGGCATCGTTGGGCGTGTCGCCAAAATCGCCTCCGTAAGCCCAATACTCTTCGCCGTCAACGGTCGTTTGCTTCAGACCATGATCAATCCACTCCCAGATGAAACCGCCTTGCAGGCCGTGGTATTTTTCGAAAGCGTCGTAGTGGTCGGCGAGCGTGCCGTTGCTGTTGCCCATCGCGTGCGAGTATTCGCAGTAAATCCATGGTCGGCGGCGATCGGGGTGATCGGGATCGGTCGCCCATTCGATCGCCTGGCTGATGGGAGGATACATCGGGCAAACAATGTCTGTGACACGGTGACCGGAGGCGTAGAGCTTTTTCAAATCCTGCTGATCCGACGTGAGCCCCTGGCGCCAGACACCGGGTTCGTAGTGAAGGCATCGACTTGGATCGCGTCCGCGAATATAGCCGGCCATGGCATCCTGATTTGCGCCGTAGCCGGTCTCATTGCCAAGCGACCAGAGGATGATGGACGGGTGGTTTTTGTCGCGCTCGACCATGCGCACAGCCCGGTCCAGAAACGCTGCGCTCCAACGGGCATCGTCCTGAAACGCGTTGTAGTAGGCGTGGGCTTCGAGGTTGGCCTCGTCGATGACGTAGAGGCCAAGCTCGTCGCACACATCCAGAAAATAGGGATCGTTCGGATAGTGCGACGTGCGGACGGCGTTAATGTTGAACTGCTTCATCAGCAGGACGTCGGCGCGCATGGTGGCCCGGTCGAGGGCCTTGCCTTTGGTGTCGTGGTGGTCGTGGCGATTGACTCCGTTGATCATCACGCAGGCGCCGTTAATCAGCAGCATGCGGTCGCGCACCTCCACGGAGCGGAATCCGATCTGCGTGGCGGTCGATTCGATGGCCTCTCCGGACGGATCGAGCAGGGTCGCGACAAGAGTGTAGAGGGAAGGAATTTCAGCGCTCCATGGCTTGACGCGTTTGATGGTAGTTTTTAAACGACCCTCGAGGCGCCCCTCCGCGAAATGACCGATGGGAACCTCGCTGAGCCGGGCCTTTTTCCAAACCGCTTTCCCATCGGGGCCAAACAACTCTGCGGCGATTTTCCAGCCCGCCTCGGGTTGGCGCGGAAAACCAATGGGCACCTTGAGGTCGAGCGTCCCGTCCTGATACGCATTCTCCAGGCCGCCGACGGCGAACACGTCACGGATGTGAGCAGGCGCAGTCGAATAGAGATACACTTCGCGATGCAGCCCCCCCATCCACCATTGGTCCTGGTCTTCGATGAAGCTGGCGTCCGACCATTTGATCACGACGGCGTTGAGCCAGTGCTTGCGGCCCGCTTGCACAAAGGGAGTGAGATCGAACTCGGATGGCAGGCGGCTATCTTTTCCCATGCCCACAAACTCGCCGTCGAGATAGACGGCAAGCACGCTTTCTGCGCCACCAAAATGGATCACGGTTCGCCGGTTTTTCCAGCCCTTCGGAATTGAGAGCTCGTGGCCGTAAATCCCTGTGGGATTCTCGGCGGGCACAAAAGGAGGCTCATCTTTGAAAGGCATTTGCACGTTCGTATAGTGCGGATGCCCATAGCCCTGAAGAGTCCAGTTTCCGGGCACAGTGACCTTCGCGAGGGACTCCGGCTTCTCAGGGCGGTCCAGGTGCCCGGGGCGGATCTCGTCGGGATTGCCAAGCATCTGGAAACTCCACTCGCCGTTGAGCAGGTGGAACCAGGGCGATTGCTCGCGTCGAAGTCGCTGCACCCCGGCCTTTCCAGGAAAAGGATAAAGAGTGGCGCGGGAGGGAAGACGATTGAGCGATGTGATTTCGGGGGATTCCCAAAAATGAAGGAAGGGCGCGACGTTGGACATGGGTTCGAGAGACTTGGCGTGATCAGCGCCTTCGCAGCAGGTGAATGACTTCGCGGTTCTCCCGCCCTTCGAACGTCAGCAGCCCCGTCTCCTCCGAGACCAGCTCGAAGTGTTCCCCGAACAAGGCCTCCAACTCGTCCAGCGAGCACCCATACGGCGGGGAGTTGTCGCCGCCATGGGAGGGGTTCAGGTAGAAAATGGCGAGAAAGAATCCGCCGGGGCGCACGCTGTGCGCCGCAGAGCGGGCGTAGTGGAGGCGGCGCTCCGGTTCGATCGCACAGAAGCAGGTGTGCTCAAAAAGCACGTCATATTCGCCTGGCTCCGCCGTTTCATACCAAGTCAGAAAATCGCCGATGAGATACTCCTCCCGGCCGGCTCTTGGGAAGCTTTCCGCAAGGGCCTTGGCGCCGGCGGCCAGATCCAGTCCAGTCACACGAGAATCGGTGTCGCGCGAAAGCGCCCGCACGTCGTGGCCAGATCCGCAGCCCGGAACAAGGATTCGGCCCGTCAGACGGTTGAGGGAAAGCCACGCCACAAGGGCCGGGTGCGGCCCGCCCTTGTCCCAGGGCGTCTCTCCGGCCAGGTAGGCAGACTGCCAATCACGCACGACGGATCCAGCGGGTTCCATAGGAGATGCCGTATTGATACTTCCGTTGGTGTTCCCGGATCAGGAACGGAAGGTCTTTTTGGAAGACGGGTTCAAAGTCGGGTTCGAGCGTCCGGCGGAGGGCATCCCATGAGGGCTCGTCCTGCCCACCGATCCAATGCTCCTGCGGCGTAAACTCCGGCAGCCACGAAAAGGGGGTCGCAAGAAGAAGCTGTCCTCCGGGAACAACCAGCGACGGAAGCCGGGCGAGAAGTTTCTGCGGTTCGGGCAGGCGGCAGAGCAGATTGGCTGCGAGCACGACATCGAACGCTCCCAAGTCCGCGCGCAAGTCCATCGCATCTCCGGTTTCAAATTCCACGCGGGCCACCTCGACTCCTGGCGGAACGTTCGCCCGGAAGGCCTGCGTGCGGGTTCCTTCCACGGCCACCCGGCCATCGAGGGCTCCCTGGATTTTCATCGCGTGTGCGGCTTGGATGAAGGCTGATGAAAAATCGATGCCGATGACGCATGGAATGCTGCGGGCCAGCTCGAACGAGGAGCGACCCACCGCACAGCCAAGGTCCAGCGCCCGAGTGGACGGACGGGAGGCATCGAGGAGTTCTCCGACAAGGCGGGAGGGAAAGTCAAGCGCCTCGCGCGGCACCGGCATTTCCCCAGCCACCTCGTCTGGCGACGCATAGTGAAAGAACAGGTATTCCGAGACGAGCCGTGGCGTCTCGTAGGGATTGATCTCCGCCACCTTCATCCCGCGATAACCTCCCGAACCTTGGCAAGGGCTTCACCAATTTTGGAGGCATCCTTCCCGCCGCCGCGTGCGGCATCCGGCTTCCCTCCCCCACGGCCTCCCACGACCGGTGCGATCGCCTGAATGATTTTTCCGGCCTGCACGCGCGTGGTGAACCCTGCAGAAACGGTCGCCACCAGGGTGACATTCCCCTCGGCGGAACCAGCCAGCACGCAGACCCCGTCAAACCCGCCTTTGAGAGCATCCGCGACGGACTGCACCTCGTCCCCGCCAACAGCTCCCAGATCCGCAGCCAAGGTTGGAATCCCTGCAATCGTCACAACGCCTGCCATCAGCTCCTTCGCCCGCCCGGCGGCCTCCCGCGCTTTCGCCGCTTTCAGGGATTTTTCCAAGTCCTTCTGGTGCACGAGCAGCGCGTCGATTTTCTTTTCGATCTCGGCGATCGGGCTGTTGAGTTGAGCGGCGATCTCCATGAGTCGCTCGCCGTCCCGGACCGCATGAGCGCTGGCTTCCAGGCCGGCAACGGCTTCGATGCGGCGCACACCGGCCGCAATGGCCGCCTCTCCAAGGATCCGGAACAACCCGATCTCACCCGTCGCCCGCGCGTGCGTCCCGGCGCAGAGCTCCATCGAGTATCCGTTCAGGGATCCGTCCGATCCACCCACCTGAACGACGCGGACCCGCTCGCCATACTTGTCGCCGAAAAACTGCATGATGTCCTGGCGGCCCCGCACATCGGCATAGGCAACCTCCTGCCATATGATGGGAGTGTTCTCAACGATCCGTTCGTTGACCAGCTTCTCGATATCACGCACCTGCCGGGGAGTGAGTGCTCCGCTGTTGAAATCAAACGTCAGCTTCTCCGGCCCCACAAACGAGCCCTTCTGGGTCGCCTCGTGGGAGACCACCTCGTGAAGCGCCCAGTGCAAAAGGTGCGTGACCGAGTGGTGTCTCTGGATCGCAGCCCGGCGTGCAGCATCAACCAAAATTGCAACCTCAGCCCCAGCCTCAGGCGCATCGGCCGAGTCCAGAAAATGCAGCCACGTGTGCCCGGTTTTCTGCGTGCTTTCGACCGTCCATAGGCGGCCTCCCAATTCGATCTCGCCCGTGTCTCCGACCTGGCCGCCCATTTCAGCATAACAAGGGGTCTGGTCAAGGATGACCGCCGTGCGCTCCTTCAGGCTCAGCACCTCGACCACCGTGGCATTTTCAGAGAGGGAGTCGTATCCCGTAAAGACCGTGGGAACCTTTGTCTCGACCTCGGAGAGCTCGATGACCTGCTTCTTCTGGGACGCCCTCGCACGCGTGCGCTGAGCCTCCATCAACTTCTCAAACTCCGCGCCGTCCACCGCCAGCCCGCGCTCGCGGGCCATCAGCTCGGTCAGGTCCAGCGGAAACCCCTGCTCGTCGTAAAGGCGGAAGGCGAACGCACCGGAGATCGTCTGCGAGTGGTTCGCAACCTCGCTCTCGAAGAGCGCAATCCCCTTGTCGAGCGTCTTGTTGAACGCCTCCTCCTCCCGACGCAGCACCTCTTCCACGTGCTTTTGCTTCTTGCGGATCTCGGGAAAAACATCGCCCATCGTCTGCGCCAGCACATCCACCAGCTTGTAGAAAAATGGCTCGTGAAAGCCCAGCGTCCGACCGTAACGGACCGCCCGACGCAGGATCCTCCGCAAAACGTAATTGCGGTCGGTGTTGCCCGGCTGGATCCCGTCGGCCACCGCAAAGGACAGCGTCCGGATGTGGTCGGCAATCACCCGGAATGCGATGTCTTTCGCAAATTGTGGATGCTGCGCGGCGGAGGGCGAATCGGGCAGCGTGCTCGTGTATTCCATCCCGCTCAGCTTTTCGAGCTCGTCAAAAATCGGACGAAACACATCGGTCTCATAGTTCGAGATCCGCGCGCCGGAAAAATTGCTGAAGCCACGCGTTCCCTGGATGATCGAGCAGACGCGCTCAAATCCCATGCCCGTATCGACGTGCTTCGCCGGCAGCGGCACAAACGTCCCGTCGGCATTCGCATTGAACTGGATAAAAACGAGGTTCCAGATCTCGATGCACTCGGCGGTCCCCTTGTTGACCAGCACCCCGCGAGTGTCTCCCGCCGGCGTCAGGTCCACGTGCAGCTCGCTGCACGGACCGCACGGACCGGTCTCACCCATCATCCAAAAGTTGTCCTTCTTGTTGCCGTTGACGATGTGCACGGACGGATCCAGCCCCGCGGCACGGAACCGCTCCGCCCACAACTCCCAGGACTCGTCGTCGCGTTCGGACGGATCCCCCGCCGCCTTGTCCGGATGGTAGATCGTGGCATAGAGGCGCTGCGGCGGGAATTTCCAGCGCTCAACGATCAGCTCCCACGCCCACGCAATCGCCTCCGCCTTGAAGTAGTCTCCAAACGACCAGTTCCCGAGCATCTCAAAAAACGGGTGGTGATATGTGTCGAGGCCGACGTCATCCAAGTCGTTGTGCTTTCCTCCGGCGCGGATGCACTTCTGCGTGTCGGCGGCCCGCTGATCCGATCCTGGAATGGCACCGGCCCACCTCGAAACATCCGCCGCGTGCTGGTCGAGAAAGAGCGGCACGAACTGGTTCATGCCCGCGTTCGTGAAGAGCAGGTTCGGGGAGTCGGGCATCAGGCTCGAGGAGGGAACGATGGAATGCGATTTCTCACGGAAGAAATCGAGGAACGACTGGCGGATTTGTGCGGACGTCATGTTGGAAAAAGAAAAACCGGAAGAGAGGCGGTTGACAAGCGGCGAGGCCGCGAATCTCAGGGCGATGCCCAGGTAGCAGGGTCTGCGGGCATCGCTTCCAGCAGTGGGGCACGTGTAAAAGCCACCTCTGCACCCCCCTCTGGAAAAACGGCCAACTCTCCCGCGACCTGGCTGATTCGAAATTCTTCAATGAGGTGCTCCCCCGCCGCCACCTCAGGGGTGTTCTCGGAAATCACCGAGTAAAAACCCACCGTCCGCACCGGCGTCTCCAATCCGGTTTTTTTCAACTCCGCGTCCGTCGCAGGCTTATAGCGAGTAGCCTTCGCCAAAGCCAGCGCCTCGACCAGGCGCTGGATCGCCGCCGAACTCGCCTTCCGGCCGTCGAGCGTCCATTCCTCCCCGTCCCTCTTGAAGACCAGCTTCCCTTCGGGGGTGGAGACCCGGATCTGGTCCACCAAATCCATATTGATACGCGCGATGGCAGGATCCCGGAAGCTGGTCGGATCCACCGAGAGGAGGTCCATCACGGACGCAGGCAACCGTGCGGTGACATCGCGCGGTTTCAGCCCCACGTAATAGTTCCCGTCGGGAGCAACGGATCCGACGCGAATCGCCTCCGGCCGATCCTCGCCCTCGCCATAGGCCAGCACCTCGGCAACAGGCTCAGCGAGCCCCAGCGACGCCGGATCTCCGTCCGGCTCGAAGCCCGCGATCTGCGTTCGAAACAGTTTGTCAAGGAACCCCTCCACAGCCGTCTCGCTGGCCGCCGCCCGCAGCGGCTTGATCAATTGCCATCCGCCGCCCTCCTTCCTCAACTCAATCTCACCAGCCGGACGCCGGATCACCACCCGCACGACACGGTCGGGACGCAGCCGCACCGGCATGCGATCACGATAATTTTCCGCCGGCTGCAGAATCATCCGCACCAAGTCGTCCGGAATCAGATAAACATCCCGGGAGTCTTCAAACCTCACGTAAACCCGAGTGTCATCGGCCGCATCTTTTCCAATGAGGAGCGGATGGTCCTTGTCCCCTTTGAAATCGAACTGCACGCTGCTCTTGCGCAGCCCGTATTCCGACAACTGGTCGCGATCAGAAAACTCTGCGCGCGCCATCCGGTCGAGGACCGGCGTCTGCCTCGCCACATCAATCAGTCGCTTCACCGCCTGAACGGAAGCGCGGTCTTCCGGATCGGGTCCGATCATCCAGCCGTCGTCGGATTTTTTTAGCTCAAATCCCTTCTCCCCGTTGGTAATCTTGATCACCCGCATCTGGCCGGGATCAAAGGAGAAGAGCGGATCGCCGACCGCCTTGCCCGTGTCGCGGCTCAAGGGCACGTAGATGACGGCAAAGACGGCCAATGCCACCGCCGCCACCAAAAGGAAAATCGTCGCAGCCCGGCTCATGACCGCCTCTTCAACCACACCAGCAACCCCGCCAGTGCCGAAAGACCCGGGATGATCACCATCGTGAAGAGCGCAATCCGGCTGATCTGCGTCTCGGTCAGGTTGAGGGCAAAATGGGTGATCGTCTTCGGCGTCACTCCGGTCACCTTGTTCCGGTCGAGCAGGGAGTTGATTCCGCTGACAAGGAAATCCATCCCCTGTGGGGACGCAACCGCATCAAAGGCAAACTGCGAGCTGCCGACCACAATCAGCCGCGAGGTCTGCACCTCGACCCGGTCGTCTTCGATGCCTCCCCGGTCGGCCGAAGCCGCGATGGGGAGCGGCTGTCCGTTGTCCCTTCCATCATCGTAGCGCACCCCGCCGGGCAGGTTGGGCGCGAAATCGCGCTCTCCCCAGAACTCCTCTGCCGCCTGAATCAACGGACGCACCTTGATTCTCTCTTTCTCTGCAAGTTTCTCGTCCAACTTCAGCGATTGTGTGCTTCCAGAAAATAGGATCCGAAGCCCGTCAAGGCGCCGGGTGAATTCCGTCGTCGGCAGCACCTCGCCGGTCACCTCCCGCAAAATCCCCGTCGCAAAGGGAAGGCGCACCGTGCGCAGCACCCGGTCGTCCTGCGGTATAATCCCGTTCGCCTCCAGCAGCCCGGCCAACCGCGGGGTCGAGGCATCGGGATCCAACAGGACAATCAACCGCCCCCGCTTGGACAGCCATGCCGAAAAAACCGCCTCCTCCCGCGCGTCCAAATCGAATTTCGGACTCACGATGACCACCGCATCGGCGTCAGCAGGAATTTTGTCGGTCGAAGCCAGCGACAGTGTATCAACCCGTGCATTCTGGCCCTGAATGGCATTCACGAACGTCGAAATCGGCGAGCCCTCCCCTACGGCGGGCTCGCCATGACCCTGGAGGAAATAGACCGCCTGGGACTCGGGCTTGATCAGCGCCAGCATCGCGCTCGTCAGCGCCTGCTCACCACGAAAGGCCAGCAGCACCGGCGGCTCTCCCTGCGACACCGGACGCATGTCGAACTCACCCATCTGCGCAATGCTCACGAACTGCTTCCTGTCGTCGTAATCCAGGATGATCAGGTTGTCGGCCGTCGTGAATTTGTATTTCGCCTGCAGCTCGCGCATGCGGGTCAGATCCCGCGTCGGGTCCACATACTCGATCACCACCCGCTCCCGCCCGGCAAATTGGATCTCCGCCAGCAACCCCCGCACATCCCCAAGGATCTGCCCCACCGGCCCATACATCGTCGGCGATGCAATCGCCGTGATCGTCACCGGCTTCTGAAACTCGCGGATCACCCGTCGCGTCTGGGTCGCCAAAGAAAATTTCTGCGACCGCGAGAAGTCGGCCCTCGCGTAAAACTCGTAGCTCAGGTAGTTCGCCACCACAAAGAGCACCCCCACCGCCACCGCCTGCAAGCCGATATTCCACCGGATCCCCGCTCTCGGAATGCGGATCATGACTTCCACCTCCGGTATTGGAACACATGGAAGGTCGCAAACATCACAACCGCTGTCGAGGACGTGTAGAAAACCAGCGGGCGCGTGTCAAAGATCCCGCGCGAGTAGTCCATCATGTGCTGGACGGGAGAAAAGTAATACGTGATCCCGCTGATCAGCGGACCGGCACTCGGCATGAAGAGCGAGAGCAGTCCGAGGAAAAACAGGCCAAGGATGGCGGCAAAGGCCATCACGGCCGCCACGATCTGGTTGTCGGTCAGCGCGGAAGCCAGGCAGCCGATCGCCGTGTAAAGCATCCCGATGAGCACAAGCATTGAATAAGCCCCGAGATACGAACCCACCGCTCCCGCCGCGTTGACAGAGGACACCTGCTGGAACACGACAAAATAAATCAGACTCGGAACCCAGAGAATCAGATAAAAGAACAGCGCCCCCACGTATTTCGCCGCAACCACCTGGCCGTCTCTCACAGGGGCCGTCATCAGGGTCTCGATCGTCCACAACTTCGACTCCTCGGCAAAAACCCTCATCGTGATCAGCGGAAACACCAGCGAGAAAGGAAACCAGAAGTAGACGGTGTTGAAGAAGGCCTCGACCATTGTCGTCCCGCCGGCCGAGCGGTTCAGCAGCGAGACGCCCGCCTGGAAATTAAAGCCGGTGATCACCAGAAAAAAGAAGAGCACGACATAAGCAAGCGGCTGGTGGAATGCCGCTCCCATCTCCCTCCCAAGCAATGTCAGAAACCGCCTCATACCTCCTCCGAATGCGTGACCTCGGCAAACACCTGCTCGAGCGTGACGGGCGAACGGCTCAACTCGCGCACCGGCCAATTCTCTTTCACGGCATGGGCATAGAGCCCCTCGCGGGGATCCTCTCCGGTGACCGCTCGAACCGTGAAGATCGTCCAGGGCCCGTCGGACCGCAACGTCACGGATTCCACCCCGGCGACCTTGCGGAGGGCAGCCGCTGCGGAACGCGCCTCCGGCACCTTCGCGTCGAGCAGAATATGTCCGGCCGCCCCGAGCCGCGCCCGAAGGTTCTGCGGGGAATCCATCGCCTCGATCCGCCCTTTATTGATGATGATCACCCGCGAGCAAAGCATCTCGACCTCGGGCAGAATGTGTGTGGAGAGCAGGATCGTGTGATGCCGCTTGAGGCTGCGAATCAGGTCGCGCACCTGCCGGATCTGGTTCGGATCCAGCCCGATGGTCGGCTCGTCAAGGATCAACAGATCAGGCTCGTGGATCATCGCGTCGGCCAACCCCACACGCTGGCGATACCCTTTGGACAACCGCCCGATGATCGTTTTCGACACATCCGCCAGTCCGCAAAGCTCCAGCACGTCCCCCACGCGCTCTTTCATGCGCCGTCCCGGAATCCCTTTCAGCGCCCCGCGATAAGTCAGGTATTCGCCCACCCGCATGTCCGGATACAGCGGCACGTTCTCGGGCATATACCCGATGTGCTCGCGCGCCCGCAGCGACTCCCGGAAAACATCCCGCCCGGCGACCGAGGCCCTCCCTGATGTTGGTGGCAAAAATCCCGCCAGCATCTTCATCGTCGTGCTCTTTCCCGCCCCGTTCGGCCCGAGAAACCCCACGATCTCCCCTTTCTGGACAGAGAAATCCACGCCGTTCACTGCCGTGACGGACCCGTATCGTTTCGTAAGCTTTTCGACCTGAATCATTGAGAGAGCCCTTCTGCTTAGCCCCGCCCGGCCCAATCTGCAAGAGCACAAAAACTCTCATGAAAATATCATGCGCTGCATCGTGGGGCGCACCTCTCCAAAATTTCGTGCGTTTGCGGAGACAGGAACGAGCGGAGCGGGCGCTTCGGGAGCGCGCGAGACGAGGGGCCTCCTTCGCCCGTCAGGCGCGGCGGAGGTCCGCAATTTGCTGCCAAAGGGCGCGCTCGGCGGTGTCAGTGGAGGCGGGGATCGTGAGCGCCACGACAGC